>CALVMF010000069.1 GCA_944342125.1 uncultured Bacilli bacterium
AGTAAAAGAGACTAAAAGTAGATAGCCTTTGTCGATTTTAGAAACTATGTTTCCTTCGATTTCTACACTAGCATTTTGAACGATTTGCAAAACAATTTTCATACACGTAATTATATAAAATAAGCCTTAAAATGTGTATAATAATTAGCTATGAATAGACCTTTAGCTTTTAGAATGCGACCAAGTAAACTCGACGATATAATTGGTCAAGAAGATTTAGTTGGTCCTAATGGTTTTTTAAGAAAAAGTGTTGATAATAAAACACCTATTTCTTTCATTCTTTTTGGTGAACCAGGAACAGGAAAAACCACTATTGCTGAATGCTATGCAAATGAAATAGGTGCCAAATTTTTTAAAATTAATGCGACTAGTTCTAATAAAAAAGATTTAGTTGATGCAATTAATGAAAGTAAAAACTATGAGTGTCCAATCTTAATTATCGATGAAATTCATCGTTTAAATAAGGACAAGCAAGACATTCTTTTACCAGCTTTAGAAGATGGAACTGTTTATTTAATTGGTGCAACAACTGCTAATCCTTATATTTCAATAAATAAAGCAATTAGAAGCCGTTGTCATCTTTTAGAAGTTAAAAAGTTAACCCTAGATCAATTACAAATAGGTTTAAAAAAAGCAATCACTTCTTCAAAGGGATTAAACGGACAAATAAAAATTGATGAAGAAGCCATTAATTATATAGCTAGACAATCAAATGGAGATTTTCGTTTTGCTTTAAATTATCTAGAAATAGTCGATATTACCTATAAGAATGAAGATATTAACCTTGAAAAAGTCAAAAAAGTAATAAAAGTTCCAAATTCTAGCCTAGATAATGATGAAAACGGACATTACGATGCGGTAAGTGCTTTGCAAAAATCAATTCGAGGAAGCGATGTAAATGCTGCTATTTTTTACGCTTCAAGACTTTTAGCGGCTGGCGATTTAGATTCTTTAGCGCGAAGACTTCTTGTCACTGCATATGAAGATATTGGCATAGCTAATCCACAAGCTTGCATGAGAACAAAAATTGCAATTGAATCAGCTTATGAAGTCGGTTTACCAGAAGCAATCATTCCAATAAGCGTGGCAATTGTTGATTTAGCACTCTCCCCAAAATCTAAAGCCGCTTATTTAGCGATGGCTAAGGCGATGGAAATCAATGCAGATTTACCAATCGATGTATTAGACTATCTTCGTTATACTCCAGTTAATGTCAGTGAAGATGAAAAATATCCTTACGACATGCCTGAAGTTTGGCCTCATCTACAATATCTTCCTGATATCATTAAAAATACGAAGTTTTTTATCATTAATCCAAAAGCTGAATCCAGTTATGAAAAATTTTTAAATGAACAATATAAAAAATATCTTTCGATGATAAAAAGTAAAGATATTAAGAAAATGAAAGAATTGTTTAAGAAAAAATAGACCTCGAAAGGTCTATTTTTATTAGATCAGCTTGCTATTTTTTAGTTTCTATTGCTTGCAGCAATTGTAACTAAAATACGCAAAACATAAATAAATAAGGTTATGAAGTCACTATATAGATTTAAAGCACAATAAAGTGCTAAATTTTTACTTCCAGCACCATGTTCTGCAATAGTTCTAATACGAGCCATATCGACAGCAGTCATAACAAGGAATAATAAAATTACTACTCCTTCAGTTATTAAATATGTCCACATTGAAGCTTGGAATAAAGCAAAATTTCCACCAAATACAACAAGAGGAATAAAAACAAAGTTAAGTAAAATGAGTAAAATTGCTGCTAAACTTAAACCTAAAAGAATTTTAGCCCATAAAGCAAGTTTATTATGTGTTAAATAACCTATTCCACACATTCCAATGAAGAACAAAGCAGTAATAAATAAAGCTTCACCAATGATGTAACTATCTCCAATGAAGAATGATAAAGCCGATAGCATCACTCCCATTAAAATAGAATATAAAACATAAGGGACTAAAATGGATCCGCTTCCTCTTAAAGATTTAAACATGATAACAAAGGAAATAACAAAAAGTCCTATCATGCTAACCACTAAAAGGGTGATATAAACGTTCATTGTAGACACATTTAAAACTATATTGCCATTTTCAATAGTTGACATTGGCCAAATTGATGAAAAAGCAAAACTAACAAGAAGAGCCGTAATTGCTGTTAATAAAATACCTAAACCAAAGTATAAAAATATTTGAGTATAAAATTTACTTTTGCTTACAGCATCATCAAATACTTTGTTAGCAGGATTTTCGACATAATTTTCCAAAAAAATCACCTCCTATAGCCATCTAAAATTAATACCGAAATAAAATAAGTTTGTTTGAAGCAAAACTAAAATATAAACATATAAAATAGTTATTTTTATAAAAATAATTGAGTTTTGCGGGTTTTTTATCTAAATTTTAGCTTTAAATAAAACAGACCAGTGTCAAAATTAACACTGGTCTTGATTAACAAACACTAATTAATCGATATAAGAAGTTAATAATTCTTTATAAGATTCAACTTCTAAGCTAGCACCACCAACTAAAGCGCCATCAACATCTTTTTGAGATAAATAGCCCTTTACTGAAGCTGGTTTAACGCTACCGCCATAAAGAATTCTGACTTTGTTTGCCACTTTAACATCATATAATTCTTTAATGGTAGTTCTGATAAATTTACAAACATCTTCGGCGATTTCTTCACTAGCATTTTTACCAGTTCCGATTGCCCAAATTGGTTCATAAGCAATAACTACTTTTGTAGCATCTTCATAAGCGACATCTTTAAATCCAGTAATAATTTGTTCTTTAACAAACTCTTTTGTTTTACCTTCATTATAAGTTTCAAGCGATTCACCACAGCAATATACAGGAACCATGTCATTTTTTAATAAAGCAAGAATCTTTTTATTGCAGGTTTCACTTGTTTCGCCATTATATTCTCTTCTTTCGGAGTGACCGATAATTACCCAATTAATACCGATTTCTTTAAGCATTGGAATCGATATTTCACCAGTGAAAGCACCATGATCTTCATAGTGACAATTTTCAGCGCCAACGATAAGAGAATTTTTGATGATTTTTTTAACTGGAACTAAG
Organism: uncultured Bacilli bacterium; assembly: GCA_944342125.1. Taxonomy (GTDB): domain Bacteria; phylum Bacillota_I; class Bacilli_A; order RFN20; family CAG-826; genus Onthovivens. Next base: position 3,085 of record CALVMF010000069.1, read on the forward strand.
TCGATATAAGGGACACAGACTCCCATGTCAACTTTATGGGATCTAGCAAGTTTGCCTAAATCTTTACTAGCCTTAGCAAATTCAACTGCTTGGCTAGGTGTTTTGTTCATTTTCCAGTTGCCAAGTAATAATTTTCTTCTCATAACTAGCCTATAACATCAATTCCTGGTAAATGACCATCATTTTCGATCATTTCAAGGGAAGCTCCACCACCAGTTGAAACGTGTGAGAATTTACTAGCATAGCCAAATTGTTTAGCGGCTGCTGCACTATCACCACCACCAATTACTGAGAAAGCTTCTTTATTTTCGGTAATTGCTTTACAAACTTCGACAGTACCTTTTTGGAAGTGTTCATCTTCAAAAACACCCATTGGTCCATTCCAGAAGATTAATTTTGCTTTAGCGATTTCATTTTTATATAATTCAACAGTTTTTGGACCGATATCTAAGCCTTGGAAACCTGCTGGGAAGTTGTTATCTGGAATTGTTTTAATATTTTCTTCATGATAATTATCAAATCCATCAGCGATAACATTATCGACTGGAAGAAGAATTTTTCCACTTTCATAGCATTTTTTAGCATATTCGAGTTGATCATCTTCACATGGACAATTGCCGATTGAATTTCCTAAAGCTTTTAAGAAGGTATATGCAATAGCACCACCAATTAAAATCTTATCGCATTTTTTAAGTAAAGAATCGATGACTTTAATCTTGTCGCTAACTTTAAAACCACCTAAAATTGCAATGTAAGGATGGACATCACCTTTAACACAAGCGCCAAGATTCTTAACTTCTTTTTCCATTAAATAACCTAAAGCACATGGTTTTCCTTCTTTCTTTAAAATTTCTGGAACACCATAAGTTGAGGCATGTGCTCTATGAGCACTTCCGAAAGCATCCATTACAAAGCCATCAACATAGCTTGCCCATTCAGCAGAAAGTTCTGGGTTATTTTTGCTTTCGCCTTTTTCATATCTTGTGTTTTGAACAAGTAAAACTTCGCCACCCTTTAAAGCAGCAATTGCTTCTTTGAGTTCATTTCCTGATGTTGCTTTACAGAATTTAACTGTAACGCCTTCAAGATGCTTTGCAAGAACAGGATAGACATATTCCATATTGTTCTTTTCTTTTTCTTTAACGATTTCAGCATCATCAACTTTGCCCCATTTGATCTTTCCAAGGTGAGACATTAAGACAAGAGCAGCGCCTTCGCTAAGTAATTTTTTAATAGTTGGTAAAGCGGCAACGATTCTATTATCATCTCTAACTTCGCTACCTTTTAAAGGGACATTGAAGTCGACTCTAACAAGAATTTTTTTGCCACTAATATTCTTTAAATTATCAATTGTGTTCATATTTTCTCCTTATTGATATAAAAATGGGCCTAATAAGTTCATTATTAAGCCCAGAATAATTAATTATTTACTATTTTAATTCAGCAAAGTATTTAATTGTTCTAACCATTTGGCTGGTGTATGAATTTTCATTATCGTACCAAGAAACGACTTGAACTTGATAATGATTATCATCTAATTTTGTAACCATGGTTTGTGTAGCATCGAATAATGAACCAAATCTCATACCAATAACATCGGTTGAAACGATTGGGTCTTCGTTATAACCATAAGATTCTGATGTTTGGGTCTTCATCCATTCATTGATGCTATCTTTTGTAACATCTGTTCCTTCAACAACAGCAACAAGGATTGTGGTTGAACCTGTGCAAACTGGAACTCTTTGAGCACTTCCGATTAATTTACCATTGAGTTCTGGAATAACAAGTCCGATAGCTTTTGCAGCACCAGTTGAATTAGGAACGATATTAACAGCAGCAGCTCTTGCTCTTCTTAAATCACCTTTTCTATGTGGTCCATCGAGAACCATTTGGTCGCCAGTATAAGCGTGAACTGTTGTCATAATACCAGAGAGAACTGGATATTTTTTATTTAAAGCGTTGACCATTGGAGCTAAGCAGTTTGTGGTGCAGCTTGCTGCAGAAATGATTTGGTCATCTTTTGTTAATGTATGTTCGTTAACACCATAAACGATTGTCTTTAAATCGTTTCCAGCTGGAGCGGAGATGATAACTTTTTTAGCACCAGCATTAATGTGTGCCATTGCTTTTTCTTTCTTTGTATAGAAACCAGTACATTCAAGGACAACATCAACACCAAGTTTTTTCCATGGAAGATTTGCTGCATCCTTTTCTGATAAAATTTCAATTTCTTCACCGTCAACAATGATTGAATGATCAGTTGCAGTAACTTTGTCAGCTAATTCATATCTACCTTGAGCTGAATCATACTTTAAAAGATTTGCTAACATTTTAGGATCAGTTAAATCATTAATAGCAACGATTTCGTATCCTTTTGCTCTGAACATTTGTCTAAATGCAAGACGTCCGATTCTTCCGAATCCATTAATTGCTACCTTAATAGCCATATTTTTAAATTCCTCCTTAAGAATTTTACCTCGTATAGTATATAACATTTGCTTGTCTAATTAAACAATTTAACCATCAATTTTTGACCAAAAATGCATATTTTTTGCTAATGTATGCCTTTTCATAACGATATTTTGCTTAATTCAGTATATTTTTTATGACTTTTTTAATTAAAAACACTTT
>CALVMF010000070.1 GCA_944342125.1 uncultured Bacilli bacterium
TCTTCTCCAACAGTGTCGATTGAAATATAGATTTGAATCTTTCCGAACTTATCTTGAATGCTAACAAAAGAAGCCTTCCCCATCTTTCTAAGGAACATGATTCTTCCAGCAACATTAACTTCTATAGGATTAGCTTCTAAATCTTCATTAGTTTTATCTTTAGCTTTTTCTCTACAAGTTGCACTTGTGTCTGTTCTTTTATAGGCTTCTCCCCATGGATTTAAACCCATTTCAATTAATTTATTTAACTTATCTCTTCTTGCTAATTCTTGATCAGTTAATTTTTGTTCCATAATATATCTTCTCCTAAACGGCTTGTATTATACAGAATTAAAGTTCTGTTTTCATTAAATTGGATTTTAGTTTCGTATCAAATTAAACTAATTCTCTTTTTTTATAATCATTTATTGCATTTTTAAGTGAATCAAGCGAAGTTATATCTCTAGCTAAAACGCTTCTTAAACTTTTAATATTTGGCAAATCTAAATTTAGATAAAACTTTGGAGCTATACTTCTTAATATAAGGAAAGTTTGCCTTTCACCTTTCTCATTAAGCATATAATCTGTGAGTTTAAGTAATAACTCGCTTTGCTTATCAAAGTTTGTTTTCTCGAAGTTTTCGTTACCATCCAATGCTTCATTAATATTTTTAATAAGAAGCGGGTTTCCTACTCCGCCTCTTGCAACCATAACTGCATCGGCTCGAGTTATTTTTAATGCTTCTAGAGCATCATTAACTTCATAAATGTTACCACTAACGCAAAATGGTATTGATATTTCATCTCGAATATTTTTAAGTGATTCAAAGTGAGGCTTCCCAGAATATAATTCTTTCTTTGTTCTTGCGTGTATCGCAAGAAAAGATACCCCAGCTTTTTCAAGCAATGGAGCGATAGTATCGACGTTTACTTCGTCATACCCTAGCCTAATCTTTGCACTGACTGGTTTTGGACTATAACTTACCACTGCACGCACCATATCATAAAGTTCATCAGGTCTTGTTACCCAAGAACTCCCTGATCCATTTTTAGTTACTTTAGGAACAGGGCAAGCTAAATTCAAGTCGAGTACATCGTATTTTAAATTTAGCTCGTTTAATACATCAATTGCTTTAAGAATTGTTTCTTTGCTTCCGCCAAAAAGCTGAATTGCTAAAGGTCTATCGCTCCCATCACTATAAAGCATGTCGATAGTCTTTTTATTATGAAAAATTAGTCCAAAATCACTTATCATTTCCGTATAAGTGAGTCCTGGATTAAACTCATTCATAAATTTTCGATAAGAAAAAGAGGTTATCCCGGCCATCGGAGCTAGGATAACTCTTTTTTTAATTTCTAAGTCTTTTATTAAAAAACTCATGCAAATCTAAACTATTTTTTAATTTAGCAACTATAGTGATTTGTTGCTTTTAGTAGTATCTTCAGCTTCTGAATTGTTATTTGAATTGTCTTCAGTCTTTTCTTCAGACTTCTTTTCAGCGGATTCGTTTGTACCTGGAGTCTCTGAATTTTCAGCACTCTTTACCTCAGGTTCTTTTTCAACTTCTTCATTCTTATTTAGAATGTGGAAGCTTGCCTCGTGAGCTGCTTGAGATTGAGAAACTTTTTCTTTAGGTAATTCACGATGTTCTAATAAGTAAGAAATCTCTTCTTCACTGATAGTTTCATGAGTAAGAAGTGTTTCAGCGATTAAAATAACATCATCCTTTCTTTCAGTAATTATACGTTTTGCTTCAGCATGAGCTGCTTCAACAATTTTTCTAACTTCCTTATCAATTTCATCTGCAACAGCAACTGAGAAGTTTCTTTGAGCGTTTGTATAATCTCTACCTAAGAAGACGCTACCAGTATTCTTTTCATATTGAATAGGTCCAAGGCTAGACATACCATATTCAACAACCATACTACGAGCGATCTGAGTAGCTCTTTCAATATCGTTACTAGCACCAGTTGAAACATCTTTAAAGAAAATTTCTTCGCTGCTTCTTCCACCAAGTAAGCCAGCAATTTCAGCTTCAAGTTCGGATTTAGTAAGTAAGAACCTATCGTCTTCAGGTCCCATAAGTACATGTCCACCAGTTTGACCACGTGGGATGATTGTAATTTTTCTAACTTTATCTGCATTAGGTAAGGTTAAGCCAATAATAGCGTGACCGGCTTCATGGTAAGCGACTTGTCTTCTTTCTCTTTCGTTCATTCCTTTGCCAGATTTTGCTGGACCAGCAATTCTTCTATCGATAGCTTCATCAATATCAGCTAATGAAACCATTTCTCTATTGCCTCTAACGGCTAATATTGCTGCTTCGTTTAAAATGTTAGCAATATCCGCTCCGCTAAATCCAACAGTACGTTTTGCTAATTGTCCAAAATCAATTGATGGATCAATCTTTTTATTAGCAGCATGAACTTTAAATATTGCTTCTCTGCCTTCTTTGTTTGGTAAGTTAACAGTAATTTGTCTATCAAAACGTCCAGCTCTTAATAAAGCAGGGTCTAAAACGTCGGCTCTATTGGTTGCAGCGATAACAATAACACCAGAATTTTCTTCAAAACCATCAAGTTCAACAAGTAATTGGTTAAGTGTTTGTTCTCTTTCATCGTTTCCGCCACCTAAACCAGCTCCTCTTTGACGACCGACGGCATCGATTTCGTCTATAAATACGACACAAGGGGCGTTTTGTTTTGCTGTTTTAAACAAATCTCTAACTCTACCTGCACCAGCACCAACAAACATTTCAACGAAGTCTGAGCCAGAAATAGAGAAGAAAGGAACTCCAACTTCACCTGCAACTGCTTTTGCAAGCAACGTTTTACCAGTACCTGGAGGACCAACAAGTAAGAAACCTTTTGGTAATTTAGCACCGCAAGCTGTATATTTCTTTGGATTTTTAAGGTAGTCGACAATTTCCATCATTTCGGCTTTCTCTTCATCACAGCCAGCAACATCTTTAAATCTAACTTTGCTATCATCAATTCTTCTTGCTTTTGATTTACTAAAATCAAGCGCAGATTGATTTCCGCCAGCACTTTGAGAAAGCATTCTGAAAAAGAAAACACCAATAATGATAATGATTGCGATATAAATTATTGTAGGTAACCATGACCAGAAAGGATTTTCTTTATAAATAGTTGTGTTATAGCCAATTTGATTTGGGAACTTGTCAGAGCCATATTTAACCTTGCTCTCTTCAACTTCAGCACAAAGTCTATCAAATAGTGTGCCTTCAGTTCCTGTATTATGACCAAAACCTGAATTAAATAAAGTATCCGAAAGGAATGTAGCTTGAACATTTGCATAAACTACATGATCTGTTTGAGCAGATTCTGTCGTAACAAAAACAACACTAACTGTTGATTCATCACCGTTTTGGACAGTTTCAAAACTTAAAACATCAAGTTTTTCATCTTGATCATATACCATCGAAACTAATTCGCCAGTGCTGACTGTTGTATATTTTTGATTAACTTGATTTACAACAAAGTAAATAAGGAAAACAGCCAAAACAAGGACAAAAAAGTAGATTAAGAAACTAAACCATCGTGACCCCTTTTTATTCTTCATATTAACTCCTTTTTAAGATTGCGTTACATCCATGTATTTTAGCGTATTTGCTTTATTTCATAAAGCATATATAAAACACAATGAAGTAATTTTAAATTAGATTTGCTTTTTTTCAATGTTTTTACACTATTAAAACGTCTAATTTTGACAGTATCTAATCAGCTCGTTTAAATCAAAAATCAACAATCCACCTTTTTTTGCTCTCTTTTGATATCTAGGTACATAAAGCAAAGTACCTACATTATTAAATACACCTGGCCAAGCGTTTCTGATTGAAAGTGGCATCTTCCAAGCGATAAATTCTCTATTCACTTTGTAAGTTGAATCATTTTTTTGATATTTAACCCCTTCTATGGCTGGTTTAATAAAAATTGGAAATTCGTTTTTTATAATTGAAAAGTCCTTACTATTCACATTTATCGAAAATAGGTGATTCAAGTCATTTGTAGATGAAATCTTAATACTATAAAGTTTGGTTAATTTCTTTATAGAAACAACGCCGTATTCAAAATATAATGCATATTCGCTAGTTAAAGGCTCTCTATAGTTTGCTAATTTTACTTTGATTATTTCTAAAAAATTTCTAACCCTACCTTCACTAAGTGGACAAAATACGCCAGCCTTTTTAATAAGATAAATCAGGAGTAAATGAAACTCTTCTAACTTTATTTCACTAAATAAAAGGGAGAGTGTATTAATTTTATTTGGTAATCCTAACGATTTATATTTTCGTAAAATACTCAAGTTTTGCAGGTTTTTTTCTTTAATTTCTAGCTTAATTTTGTTAATTTCTTCTTTATTAAAATCTTTAATATCATGTCTAATCTTGTTTCTTTGAAATTTTGTATCAAAGTTAGAAGGATCAATAGAATAAGGAATGTTGTTTTCTAAACAATAATTCTCCAATTCTTTTTTTGTTATATTTAATAGTGGTCTATAAATAACAACGCCTTCTCTTTTTGTCTCTTTTTCTAATCCATATTTAAGGTAAATTCCGCCACGATTTTTTTGTAATAAATAAGTCTCAATATAATCCCCTTCGTTATGAGCAACTAAAACATATTTTATATGTAATTCCTTTGCTAATTTAACGAAGTATTCATATCGAATTTCTCGTGCCCAAATTTCTTCGTTTACACCCTTAGGCATGTGAGTTTCAAGCACATGCACTTTTATATTGTATTTACTTGCAAACTCTCTTATACCCTTTTCATCATCATCAGCTTGTTCCAAAATATGATAATTTACATGAGCAACTTCAAAATTATATCCATTTATTAATAAATAATGGAATAAAGCCATCGAATCGGGGCCATAACTACAAGTTAATAAATATTTTTCTTCCTTAGATAATTTCGCTACTTTCTTCAATAATTTCATCTTTTAAGACCTCATATAAATCATGAGCATCTTCTTTTTTAGCGTAAGATACAATCTTTAAAACTTTTACTGTTAATTTGTGTCTCCCTAATTGAAGAACAAGAATGTCGTTTTCTTTAACTTCACTTGAAGGCTTAGCAACTCTACCATTAATAAAAAATATACCTCGATCAAGTAGTTCTTTTGCAACAGTTCTTCTTTTAATTAATCTGGTTAATTTTAAAAATTTATCAATTCTCATCTACAAACATAACCGCCTTTTTACTTTTATATATCTTTGATGCATTTTTTAATACATCTAACAAAACATTTACCCAGCCAGGTTCTTTATTAATACTAATATAAATCGCCTTATCTCGATAAGAAAGTTTTAATTTGTTGATGTATTTAATAAAACTTGTGAAAAGCGTTGTCCCAATTCCTTTAATCTCGCAAAATTTCTGGCTAAGTTTTATATCTATCCTTTTTGGAAACTCATTATAGGATTCGAACTCTTCCTCTTCTAAATATATATTAATCTCTCGTCTAACAAATAAAAGTTCCACGCTTTCAGGAAGTTTACCATATTGATCTTTTAAACTATCCTTTAATATCTGCAATTTTGCGAGTTCCTTACAATCAAGTATTTTTTGATAAATTTCTATTTTTTCGTCGTTCCTAGCAAATTCTTTAGGTACATAGGCATCTAAGTCTGATAGAGCGTGAATGTTTTTCGCGATGCTTTCTTCTTTTGTACCTTGCTTTTCTGAAATAGTTTCATTAAGC
>CALVMF010000071.1 GCA_944342125.1 uncultured Bacilli bacterium
TGAATAATTTGATGGTCTCCACACATTTGCTGGATCTTTATCTTCAAGGGCTTGCGTTACTATCTTCATACCTGGATATCCAGTTTGCTTCATTAACTCTAAGAATTGATCATCAATCATTCCTAAATCTTCTGCGACTATATTTAAATTAAGTTTATCTCTGAAAAAGTCAAATCCTGGTCCATCAATCCATTTGCCGTTTTTAGCTGTTGAATCACCAAAAGGAATTGCATAATATCTACTAAATCCACGGAAATGGTCAATTCTAAGTAAGTCGAACAATTCTAAATTTCTTTTAATTCTTTCGTTCCACCACTTATAACCAGTTTCCTTATGATATTCCCAATTATAAAGCGGATTCCCCCAAAGTTGTCCGTCTTCACTAAAGCAATCTGGTGGACATCCAGCAACTCTTACTGGATTATGTTTTTCATCTAACTCAAATAAATCAGGATATTTCCATACTTCAGCGCTATCAAAAGCTACATAAATAGGTAAATCACCCATTATTTTAATTCCATTAGAATTAGCATACTTTTTAAGTTCTTTATATTGGCTAACAAACTCAAATTGTGTCCAAAGATAGAAATAATAGATATCTTTATATGATTTAATTATTTCTTTTTCTAATTCGCTCGAATAATTTAAATATTTTTCGTCCCACTCTTTCCATGACTTTAAACCATTCAATTCCTTAATTGTCATAAACAAGGCAAAATCATTAAATTGTTTATTAGTTTTAATAAATCCGCAAAATTCTTTATTAGTTATATCGAAATTTGAAAAAGCTTTTTTTAATAAAGGTAGTCTTACATTAAATAAATTACCATAGTCTACTCTTGTGTTGCTTTCTCCCCAGTTTATACTATTGACATCCTCTACTTTTAATAAGCCTTTTTTAATTAAAATGTCCAAATCAATAAAGTAATAATTTAAACCAAAACTAGATGGGGATTGATATGGCGAATCGCCATAACTAGTAACGGTTAAAGGTAATATTTGCCATACAGAAATATTTGATTTCTTTAAAAAATCTACAAATTTATATGCTTCTTCACCTAGTGTTCCAATGCCATATTTAGAAGGAAGCGATGAGATATGCAACAAAATTCCAGTGTTTCTTTTTTTCATAATAATTACCTTTGTAAGCGCTTACATTATTTCATTTCGAGACCTCATTGTCAAACTTATTTGCAGATTTTATCAACACTTTTTCACAAATGAGAAAAAAAATTAATTTAAATTTACATTTCTTAAAGTGAAATTTACACGAAATCAAAAAAAGTTCGATGGTTAACGTAAAAATTGAATAAATCTGAAATTTTAAAAAATAAGGAAAGCAGTAATTGTTTTTTTATTCAGTGACATTTTTTTCCATTTTATTATTTTTTGTAAATTTAAATAAATTTCATAATTTCTTAACTAAATACGAAAAAAGTAAATAAATCTAAACATCTTGAAAAAGAAAAACAAATCTCTAAATCTTGGCTTTTAAAAACGTTTCTCCAAATAATAAAACAAGAGTATATTTTTAATTTGAGATACGCACTAGTCGGAAAATTCACATTAATATAAGCGTTATTTTGCGTTTTTTCACCGCAAAACTCAACTATTTTTTAAAAATTGTTAAATCTAACTATAAAAAATTTCTTTACCTGTTATACTTTTTTATTAACTCTTTTAAATCTCTTTTTATATCATCATTTAAATCATGCCGTAAAAATCTATATGTCCAGTTATTATCGTTAACAGTTCCTGGTTCATTCATTCTAGCTTCTTTACCATGAAATAAAATATCTTGCATCGTTAAAGAAACGTGTTTTGCTTTACTAGCAAAAGCAAGTTCAAACATAAACCTCGTTTTTTCAAATAAAGATAAAGGTCTAGGAACTTTTAAATTTAACTTCTTTGCTTCGCTAAAAATTCTCTCTTCTCCTATTTTATTTTCTTCTTCGTTTAAGGATTCGATCAAACCTTTCATAGGTAAGTTATCGTGATTACCTAAATATAGATAGGTATTTTCACCAATATTAGAAGGTAAGAATGATTCACTAAAGTACTTGGTAGCAAAAAAGTTTTCAAATATCGTTCTTATACTTGGTAAACCAGTTTCTCTAACAAATTCATTTACATCTTCTGAATAAATTCCAAGGTCATTAGCAATTAAAGGATATTCTTTTTTGATATCGTTAATAAAATTAATCCCCGGTCCTTTTAAATAGATTCCTTTCTTTCCATTTTTGCTTCTAAAATTAACCGCGTAAATTTTATAAAAACCTCTAAAATGATTAAGTTTGATTCGATCATAAAAAAGTTTTGATAAATCAAGTCGATAACGCCACCACTTATAATTACTCATCTCCATATAGTGCCAATCAAAAAGCGGATAGCCCCACTTTTGACCTTCTTTTCTAAAGTTATCTGGAGGGAAACCAACGACATAAATTGGTATATTTCTTTTATCGATTAAAAAGAGCTCAGGAGTAATATACATCGCATCGCTATCATAACTTAAAAAATGAGGGATTTCGCCAATTATATCGATTCCTTTACTTTTAGCATAGCTATGTAATTTATTCCATTGTTTAACGAAGATAAATGATAAAAAGAGATAATAATCAATAAGATTAGAATATTTTGCTTCTACTTCCTTACTTACTTCATTATCAAAATAGCGATCTTCAAGTCGAAAATCAAACCGCGACTTACCGTCATTTAATTCTTTTATAGTTTGGAAAAGAGCGTATTGATAGCGAAATTGATTTCCTTTAAAGTTTTGAAATTCTTGATTTTCTTTATCGTAGCGTTTAAAAGCTATTTTTAAGACCTTAGTTTTAAAAGCTTTTAGCTTTTTAAAATCGACTTTTCGTGGATTATTTCCAAATTCTAAATCTTGAAAGTCGCGCGAAGAAAGTAGACCTTCTTCTACTAAATCTTCTAAATCAATTAATAGATAATTTAAGCTATAGGCACTAGGGATGTCGTAAGGCGAATTACCCATTCCAGTTGATTCTAAAGGTAAGATCTCCCAATAAGAAAATCCAGTTTCGCTTAAAAAATCAACAAAGCGAAAAGCATTCTTCCCTAAAGTACCAATCCCATATTTCCCTGGCAAGGAAGAGATATGAAGTAAAACACCACATTCTTTTTCTTTCATAAGCAAGATTTATTTTAAATTATTTTTAATGATTTTTTAATCACTTCTTCTAAAAGAGAATTGATTTCAGCTTAGCGCTTACATAAAATAATTTTATGAAAAACTTTTTGAAAACAAGCGTAATATATCAAGTTTACGTTAGAAACTTTACGCAAGAAGGAACTTTTAAAGCTTTAGTTAAAAAGCTTGATTACATTAAATCACTTAATGTCGATATCGTTTATATTTTACCTGTTAGTCCAATTGGAAAAGTAAGTAGAAAAGGAGAACTCGGTTCACCTTATTCAATTAGTGACTATACTAAAATCAATCCAGAGCTAGGAAATCTCGATGATTTTAAAGAACTCATCAAAGAGACTCACGCTCGAGATATGAAACTTATGGTTGATATGGTTTTTAATCACACTTCTAGAGATTCTTGGATTAAAGAAAATCATCCAGAGTGGATGTTTCATAATAAAAAAGGTGAATTATCAAATAAGGTCGAAGATTGGAGCGATGTATATGATCTTGATTACTCTCATCCTGAACTTATTAAGTATATGGTTGATGTAATCGACTACTATTCTTCACTAGGAGTTGATGGATATCGTTTTGATGTTGCTAGTTTAATTCCTAAGGAATTTTTCGTTAGCTTAAAAAAGATGCTAAATGAAAAATATCCTGAAACCATAATGCTAGCTGAAAGCGTTCATCCAGGCTTTGTTGAATTTTTAAGAGGAGAAAATTACACCTGCTTAAGCGATGGAGAATTAATTGAATACGCTTTCGATATCCTCTATCCATATAACTCACTAGAAAATATTAGAGATTATATGCTTAAAAAAGAAGAAAGATATCTAGACTATTATAAATATGCTCTTTTTGTTGAAGATAGCTTAACTCCTGCTAGATCTTTTAGAATTCGTGGACTTGAAAATCACGATCAAAAAAGGTTATACGAGTTAACTCATGATATGACAATTTTAAGAAATCTAGCTGCTCTTGCTCCATTTATGAATGGACCAATGTTTATCTATAATGGACTTGAAACTAAATCCGACCATGTTCAAGATCTCTTTAATAAAGATGTCATGAGCTGGGAATATGATGAAAAGTGGTTTAACTTCATTAAAAAGTTAATTGAATATAAGAAAAATCCAATGAATTTAAAACTCAACACCACTAAAACATTGCTCACAAAAGGCGCAAACCTAGCTTTTAAAAATACCTATAATGATGGAACTAAAACCTATGGTCTTTTCTCTTTAAGTGGAAAAGAAGAATTAATTAATGACAATGATTTAGTTGATGGCGAATATGTTGATTTTTTAAGTGGCAAAACTTACACAATTAAAGACCATTCTATAAAAGTTAAAGAACCATTATATTTATTTAAAAAATAACTATGCGATTAAAAGTATTTAGAGTTTCGAGTTTAGTTTTATACTCAATTTCTTTTCTTTGCGCGGTTGCACTATTTATTTTTTCAATCATTTATAACGATTCAGAATTTTATTTAGCTCGGATTGGTTGTGCTTTAGAGATTCTTGTATCTTTACTTCTACTTGTAATGAGTGTAAAAAACTTAAACAAAAACACTTGTATGCTAGTCGACTTAGCTTTTGAAAAGAATATGAGTAAAAACAAGGTCACTTTTATTGGCTCTATTGTTTTGATGGTAATTGGAATAGCTTTATTTGTTGGTGGAATTCTTTTACTTACATTAGTAAATCAATATTCAATTGCTTTCCCACTTTTAGCTTTAGCTAATCTTATAATCTTTAACATAATTGTCTTTTACATCTATATGTATGTTGAGATACATTATTAAGATTATCTAAATTACCTTTTGAATAAAGTTAAATTAAGATCTAAACTAACACAATTACGTGTTAGTTTTTTTGTTTATTTTTTCCTTGATTTTTAATTAAAACCCTGCAAAAAAGCCATTTTTTGTAGAAATTCCAAATGTCATCAAGATTCGACTTTATAGAAGTCGCTTAAAGAAAAACAGTTATACTTACTTTGATCAACTTCTTCATCAAAACCTACTTTTGATATAAATCCTAATTTATAAAAATTAATATTTAAGTTCTTAACTAGCTCCTCTTCTTCTTTGATTACTTTTAAATCAATTGGTTTATCACTATATTTACATTCATAAGAAATATATCCGTTTCTATCAAGCGTCACGACATCAAATTCTCGATTGATTTTATTTTTTGGGTCATTAAAAAAGTAAGTTCCTATATCCATCAAAGGTGGTTTTATTAAACCTTTAAATGTAGCTTTCAATACGAATTCTCTTGATACTTCTTCAAACTTTTTTGGAAGATAAGAATGAAGAAAATCTTCTTTAATAAACTCGTCAAAAAAGTAATCTGGATTGCTTCTAAGAGGAGAATATAAAGATAAAGCAATGTATCGATAATAAAAATCAAAGAA
>CALVMF010000072.1 GCA_944342125.1 uncultured Bacilli bacterium
ATGGACGCAATTAATGGTAAAACTGTCACTATTCCTTTAACTTACGATGAAAAATGTTCTTCTTGTGGTGGAACTGGGGCTTTAAACGGCACCGAATATACAACCTGTCCAACTTGTAAAGGACGCGGAAGAGTTTTAACACAACAAAGAAGTATTTTTGGTATTATTCAACAAGAAAGTGTCTGTCCTGATTGTCATGGAAGTGGCAAAAAAATCAAAACACCATGTCCAAATTGCGATGGAAAAGGCTATAACAGAGTTAAAAAAGAAATCGAAGTCAAAATTCCTGCTGGTATTCAATCTGGTCAACAAATTAGAGTTCAAGGCAAGGGTGAAAGAGGCTTAAATGGTGGAAATAACGGCGACTTATATATTGAAGTCGTAGTAGCTAAACACGAGTTCTTCATTAGAGATGGTAACGATATTCATATCGATATTCCTTTAGATTTTATTGATGCTTGTTTAGGAACAACAATCAGCGTTCCAACAGTTTATGGAGAAGCTGAACTTAAAATTAATCCAGGTACTCAACCAAACGACATTTTGACTTTAAAAGGAAAAGGTGTCAAAGATTTAAGAGGAAATGGATATGGAAATGAATACGTCCACATTATCTTAAAAACACCAACTTACCTTAATAAAGATCAAAAGAAAGCCCTTGAAGATTTTAAACACGCAACTAAGCAAGGCGATACTTTTTTTGATAAATTTAAAAGAGCGTTTAAAAGTTAATCAATAAGTTTTATACTAATAAAACGAAGAGAAATTTTTATGCCTAAATGTAGATTTTGCGGAGAAAATATTACAAAATTCGACAAAGAGATGTGTCCTTATTGCGGTGGGAAAAGACCTTTAGATGGGGTCGAAAATTTTACTGTTGATATAACGCAAACCATCAATACCATCGATAAAGAAAAGGTTCAAAAATTTAAACAGCATAGCAAAGTAGTCAATGCTATTTTATGTATGTTTTTAGGAATTTTTGGGGCTGATAGTTATTATCTTGGTTTTGCTAAATATGGAATCGTTCGCTTTTTAATCAATATCATTTATATTGTTGGCTTATTTTCTCTATTATATTTTTTACCAACAGGTTTAGGTTTACTTTATTCTATATTAATAAGTTTAGGGTCAAATTTTATAGTTTATTTTATAATTGGATTTATATCTTTATTTATTAATGGCAAAAAAGATTCTAACGGAGTTTATTTAAGATAATGCAAAGATATTTTGCTACTTTAGATAATGAAAAAAATATCGTCATTAACGATGACGATATTTTTCATATTCTCAAA
The DNA here is from genome assembly GCA_944342125.1 of uncultured Bacilli bacterium. Lineage (GTDB taxonomy): Bacteria > Bacillota_I > Bacilli_A > RFN20 > CAG-826 > Onthovivens. The sequence continues at coordinate 1,296 of CALVMF010000072.1, forward strand.
GTTATGAGAATGAAAATAGGTGAAAAATTTGAAATTAATGTCGATGGTGATTTAAAAATTGCTAAATTAACATCATTATCACCATTTAAATTTGAAGTAGTCGAAGAAAAAGATGAAAAGCACGAATTAAATGGTTATGTAAGACTTTTATATTGCTTACCAAAAGGCGATAAAATTGATTTAGTTATTCAAAAAGCGGTCGAATTAGGTTGTAACGAGATCGTTTTAATAAATAGTGAGCGTTCGATTGCAAAAATAACAAGTGAAAACAAGGCGAAAAAGCTTTTGCGCTTTAATAAAATCATTAAAGAAGCGAGTGAACAATCTAAAAGAAGTAAACTTTGCGTGTTAAAAGATGTGATAGAGTTTAAAGAAATAGCAAATTATTCTGCTGATTATTCTTTAATTGCCTACGAAAATACTAATTTTACTAGTCAAGATTTAATTGAACTACTCCCTAAACTTAAAAATAAAACGATAAATGTGATAGTTGGAGCAGAAGGAGGCATCTCTAAAAGCGAATTAGAGATTGCAAAAAAGACAAAATATCAAGAAATATCCCTTGGTAAAAGAATTTTAAGAAGCGAAACCGCTTGTATTTTTATTCTTTCGCTAATATCTTTATACTTAGATTAATAATTATGGGTGAAATTTATAACATTTTAAAAAGAGAAAGAAACAAAAAAGGTATCTATAATTGTAGCGAAATGACCTTTTTTAGGAACTTTAAGGGTATTTTAAAAAGCAACCCTATTTTTAATAAGTATCTTGAAATCGATAATGATTTCGATATTATTCGTGCAAATATAATTATAAAAAGCATCATCAACAAAGATGAGCTTGATAACATTATAAATGATATGTATATTGCAAACGCTAATGTAGGCGTTGAATCTATCAAAGACGATATTAAAGAAAAAATTAGCGACTTACCTTATATTTCTTACGACAATTTTAAGATTTACATACCATTTTTTAATAAAGCAACCAATATTATTTACTCAAATGAAAGTGAAAAAATGTTTCAATATCCTTACGTTAGTTTGTTTAAAAAGTTTGAACCTTTTTTTGTCGATGCTTTTGAAACCTATAATATTGATTTATTCAATTCGCTTTTTACACAACTTGTAAAAATATCTGAATCCAATACAAGCGTTGCTTTTTATCATTATGACTTTAATGCAATTTTTATTATCAATAGGCAAGGGACACTTGATAATATCATCTATTTATTTGATAAACATATGAAAAATCCTCATAAGTATAATATTATCGAAAAAGTGAGGCCTTTAGTTAACGCTTATTACGATAATGATCTAAGTCTTTTTATCTATTTACTATATAAAAACGACTTGGTCAGTTATTATGTTTTCAGAAAAATCTGTAAATTATATCAAGTATGACAATTTTAATTAGTTTTTTAGGATGTAAAGTTAATAGTTATGAAGTTGAAGCTGTCGCTGAAACTTTTTTAAAAAACGGGTTTACGTTTTTTGATGAAAAAAAAGATGATTCACCAACAGTTATTATTTTAAATACATGTGCGGTTACTAAAACAAGCGTTACTAAAGATAAAAAAGAAATAAAACAATTAAGAAAAAAATATCCAACCTCATGCCTTGTTGTTATGGGTTGCTATGCTCAATTTGGATATAAAGAAATTGAAGAAAAATATGGTGCCGATATCGTAATAGGCACTTCAAATCGTGAGAAAATATTTGAACTTGTAACTCAATTTTTAAAAGATCATAAAAAAATCGCTTTACACGACCAAAATAACAACATTAAAAAATATGAAAGATTATTTTTGACTTCGAGTTATTTAACAACTAGAGCATATGTAAAGATTCAAGATGGATGCAATAATTTTTGTAGCTATTGTCTCATTCCTTATGTTAGGGGTCGTTCAAGAAGTAGAGACAAGGACGATATTTTATTGGAAATTAAAAATCTAATTAATAACGGCATAAAAGAAGTGGTTTTAACTGGTATTGATATGTCTAGTTATGGCCTTGATAGAAACGATGATGTAAATTTTAGCGACCTTATCGAACTTATTTTAATAAATTTTCCAAGTTTATATCGATTAAGAATCTCTTCTTTAGAGGAGAGTCAAATCGATGATAAATTTATGATGCTACTTTCAAAATATAAGAACCTTGCTAATCATCTTCATATTCCTCTTCAAAGCGGAAGTGAAAAGGTTGTTAAAAGAATGAATCGTAAATACAATCTTCTTTCTTTTGAGGAAAAAATTAATAGGATTCGTTCAATCAGACCTGATATTTCAATTACAACTGATGTAATAGTTGGCTTTCCTGGTGAAAATGAAGAAGATTTTATGGATACATATAATTTTTGTAAAAAAGTCAACTTTTCTAAAATCCATGTTTTTCCATATTCTGAAAGGGAAGGTACGGTTGCTACAAAATTAGATAATAAAGTATCGCCAACTACTAAAAAAGAAAGAGTACAAAGACTTTTAGATTTATCAAAAAACTTAGAAGAAAACTATATATCTAAATTTTTAAATAAGGACATTGAATTTTTGTTCGAAGATTTTATAGCTCAAAGACAATCTTATAGAGGTCATAGTTCCAATTATTTGGAGTGTGAATTTGCCTCACAAGAAGATCTTACAAATAAAGTTAAAACTATTAGATTTACTAAGGATAATTTTAAATATTTTTGACAATGTCAAAAATCTAAAATACGATAACCATCGTTATTTTTTGGTAAATTTTAAAATTTATCAAAGTAAAATTTGACATAAAATTCCATTTAGGTATAATTATCGAGGTAAAGGAGATTTTAATTATGGCAGTCCCATTTAGAAGAACTAGTAAAACAACAAAAAGAATGAGAAGAACACACTTCAAATTACATGCAACAGGTCTTACAACTTGTTCAAATTGTGGTGCAACAATCAAATCACACACTGTTTGCCCAAAATGTGGTTATTATGATGGCAAACAAGTAGTCAAAAAAGACTAATTTTGATTAAATTTCATTTGATAAATTACCAAAACATCTCAAAACTATGAGATGTTTTTTTATGCTCAAAATGTTAAAATTTTACCATGAATATAGGTTTTTTAGGTTGTTCGAAAATAGGTGTTGCAGCCTTAACATCAATAAAGAATTATAAAGAAGCTACATTATATGCATGTGCTTCTAGAGTGTTAAATAAAGCGGAAGAATATAAAAATAAATACGGTTTTGAACGCGCTTATGGTTCTTATGAAGAGCTAGTTAATGATCCAAACGTTGACCTTATTTACATTTCAACTATTACATCATTACATTATGAGCATGCAAAACTATGTTTAGAGCATAATAAACCATGCTTAGTCGAAAAACCTTTTACAACTAACGCTAAAGAAGCAGAAGAGTTATTTAAACTATCGAAGAGTAAAAATATCTTTGTTGGTGAAGCGATGTGGACTAGATATATGCCTTCAAGAGGTATCATAAATAACATTCTTCAAAGTGGTGTAATCGGTGATATCTATATGCTATCTGCCAATTTATCGTATAAGATAGATGGCGTTGAACGACTCATTAAAAAAGATTTAGGTGGTGGAATCTTATACGATTGTGGCGTTTATCCTATTAATTTTGCTTTTATGATATTAGGAAGCGACTATAAAAATTTAAAATCGACCATGATTTTTAAAGGCAAGGGAGTTGATGAAACAACGCTTATAAATATATTTTATAAAAACGGCATCGTAGCAAATTTATATACTTCAATGAATGGTAATTCAGATCGAAACGGATTTGTTTATGGAAGTAGAGGCTATTTAAAAGTTGATAACATTAATAATCCATCATTAATAGAAATTTACGGAAAAGTTGATGAAAATAGTGGCTCCAATGCAATGGAGTTAAAGAATAGTATACGAATAAAAGAAGATGTGAATGGCATGGAATATGAATTTTATGAATCCATATTGGCCATAAAATCCAAAATTATCGAACCTGTATCTATGCCACATTCAGAGACAATTAAAGTGCTCAAATTAATAGATAAAGTTAAATCTAGTAGTTTTATAGTAGATAATTAGTAATTAATTAGTATATTTTTAGTACATTTAGGAGGTCATATGGAATATAACAAATTAATCGATAATACTTTATTGAAAGCGGATGCAACAAAGGAACAAATCATTGCTTTATGTGAAGAAAGCAAAAAATATAATTTTAAATCCGTTTGTATCAATCCTGATTTTATTTCACTAGCTAAAAAGAATTTAAAAGGAAGCGATG
>CALVMF010000073.1 GCA_944342125.1 uncultured Bacilli bacterium
CTTAAGTCAAAAAAAGATTTTAAATTTTTAGACAATACTTCGCTTTCTTTAGAAAACAAGGTCTTTGATAATTTAAATAGAGCAATAATAAAAGTTAATGAAAATAGCGAATCTCACTTTTTGCGATTTAAAAGTGTAAAGACAATCACCAAAGAATCCTTTTATTTAAGTGGAAAAGAAATAAAAATAAGTGAAAAGCCTTATAAAAAACGCTCTTATATTTATTTTTCAGGTTTATCTACTCCGATAAAGATCTTTGATAAATTAAGATTTAAGGGAGAGAGGGTGCTTTTTGTAACCTTTAAAAAGGAAGTTAATAAGTATTACGCTTCTTTAACTTATGTCTTAAATAGAAGTAGTTATCTTTCGACTTTAAACTATAAAGTAGAAGATAATCAAAAAGCGATTGGAATCGATTTAGGGATAAAGAATTTTTTAACGACGAGCTCAGGATTAAACATTGAAGCAACTAGACCATTACTAAAAATGGAAAAGCGTCTTAAGAAAATGTATCGCTCCTTAGATAGAAAAGTCCATCCGCGCTTTAAAGGTGATCCAACTTTAAAATCGAATAATTACATCAAACAAACTTTTAAAATCGCTAGTTTACATAAAAGAATTAAAGAAACCAGAAATGATTACTTAAATAAAGTAGCATCTTTTTTAACTAGAAATTTTTCAGCAATCTGTATGGAAAATCTAGATATTAAAGAGATGCAACAAAAGAAAGGGATTGCAAAAGCTGAAAATGATTTAGCTTTCTTTGAACTTGAAAAGAAGATTAAATTTAAATCCGATTTATTTAAACATACTTTTGTTCTTGCAGACAGATATTATCCAAGCTCAAAAAGATGTGTTAAATGTGGTTCAATTAAGGAAGAATTATCATTAAAAGACAGGGTATATAGATGCCCTTGCTGTGGCTTTGAAATCGATAGAGATTTTAATGCTGCTTGTAATCTCTTTAAATATATGAAGAAAAAAATAGGATGGGGCACATCCAAATTTACGCCTATTGAACTTGATAAATTGGTAAATGATTGCATTAAAAATAGAATCATTTATTATTTTCAAGCAATAGGAAATACTCAATATAATGACAGCGAACTTTTAAACCATGGATTAAAAGTTAAAACGTTGTCAGCGTATTGATTGTATTCCAGAATTAATTATTTAATTTTTGAGTAGATAAGAAATTTATCGAATCCATGCTTGCTGAGGTTATATTAGTGAACGTTTAAAACGTTTAAACCAACGACGCAAGAAATTGACAACCTTTTAATGCTTAGCTAAGTTCGGTAACCAGATAGTCATTGATTTTTGAATCAAAATACCTTAACATAATTTAGTTGAAAGACACGATCGTTATTTTTTAAGCTTACAGCGAGTTGTGTGAGGTGTAAGACAACAGTTTATTTTAACGATTATCACTTTCTGCTATTTATGCATTTAACAAGTGCGCATTAATTATGCGAATTAAGGTGGTACCGCGGTTAATATCGTCCTTAGCTTAGCTAAGGACGTTTTTTGTGAAATGGAGGTTGTTCTGTATGGAGTTAAAGAACTCATTATTAATGCCAAAAACTAATTTCGAAATGAGAGGAAATTTAGCGAATAAAGAACCAATTTTGGTAAAGAAATGGTTAGCTGATAATGTTTATAATAAAATGAACGAAAATAAAGATCTTGAGTTTATGCTTCATGATGGTCCACCATATGCAAATGGTGCGATGCACTGTGGTCATATGCTGAACAGAGTTTTAAAAGACTTCGTTGTTAGATTCAAAAATATGAGTGGATATAAAACTCCTTTTATTTTTGGATGGGATACACATGGTTTACCTATCGAAAATATGGTTACAAAAAGTGGAGTTAATAGAAAAACTACACCAGTCTTTGAGTTTAGAGAGAAGTGTAAAGAATACGCATTAAGTCAAGTTGAAAGACAAAAATCTGATATTAAAAGGCTTGGTATTCTTGGAGATTACGAACATCCTTACTTAACCCTGCTTCCTGAATTTGAAGCAAACGAAATTCATTGTTTTGCCACAATGGCAGAAAAAGGTCTTATCTATAAAGGACTTAAACCTGTGTATTGGTCGCCAAGTAGTGAAAGTGCTCTTGCTGAGGCTGAAATTGAATATGCTGATGTAGAAGCTTATACAATTTATGTAACTTTTGACGTTATAGATGGTAAAGGTTTACTTGACAAAGATACTAAAATTTTAATTTGGACAACAACTCCATGGACGCTTCCTGCTAATTTAGCTGTTTGTGCTAATCCTGAGTTAGAATATGGGTTATATGATACTTCTAGTGGTAAACTAGTATTTCTTCAGTACTTATCTAGTACTTTATCAGTAGAACTTGGCTTATCTAAATGCGAATTAATTAAAACATTTAAAGGCAAAGAACTTGAAGGAATCGTCTTAAAGCATCCATTCTATGATAGAGAATCATTGATGATTCTTGGGGATTATGTCACTGCTGATAGCGGTACTGGCTTAGTCCACATAGCACCTGGTCATGGTACAGACGACTATTTAGTTTGTTTAAAATACAATATAAAACCTTATTGCCCAGTAGATGAACATGGCTATATGATGGATGATTGTGGACCAAGATTAGCTGGTAAATTTTATGAAGATGCTAATAAGGAAGTCATTAAAATCTTGGCCGAAAATCATCACTTATTAAAAGAAACGACTATTGTTCACTCTTATCCTCACGATTGGAGAACACATAAACCAGTTATTTTTAGAGCTACACCTCAATGGTTCTGCTCAATTAATCCTATTAAAGAAGATTTGATTAAAGCCATTCACGAAGTTAAGCGGAGTCCTTCCTGGGGTGAAACTAGAATGGTTAATATGATTAAAGACAGAGCGGATTGGTGTATAAGTAGGCAAAGAATTTGGGGAGTTCCAATTCCTGTTATTTATTGTGAAGATGGTACACCAATACTTGAAAAAGCAGTTTTTGATCATATTGAAGAACTTGTTCGCAAAAATGGTAGCAACATTTGGTATAAACTTAGTGAAAAAGAACTCTTACCAGATGGGTATAAAAATGAACACTCGCCTAATGGAATATTTAAAAAAGAAACCGACATTATGGATGTTTGGTTCGATAGCGGTTCTAGTTGGGCTGGAGTTTTAAAAGAAAGAGGCTTAAAGTATCCAGCTGATTTATATTTAGAAGGTAGTGACCAATATAGGGGCTGGTTTAATAGCTCCTTAATCGTTTCCTTAGCAGTTACTGGTAAATCGCCATATAAAACCTGTGTTTCACATGGTTTTGTTATGGATGAACATTGGGACAAGATGTCAAAATCAAAAGGTAATGGTCTTGATCCGATGAAAATCATGAATGTCTATGGTGCTGATGTTTTGCGTTTATGGGCTGCTTTAACAGATTATCAACAAGATGTTAGAATTTCTGAAAATATTATTAAAACAATAAGTGAACAATATCGTAAAATTCGTAATACATTTAGATTTATTTTGGGAAATTTATCTAATGGTAGTGTTGAGGATAGATTTAAAGAAAGCGATAAAGTCAGTGAATTTGAGGAAATAGATAAATTTATTTTAGCTAGATTAGAAGAAGTTAAAAATAAAGTTATCGATTCAATGAACGAATATAACTTTATTAATGCTATCGGTGAGATACTTAAGTTTATGAGCGATGATTTAAGTAGTTTCTATTTAGACGTTGCTAAAGATATTTTGTATTGTGAAAGTAAGGATAGTTTAAGAAGAAAACAAGTTCAAACTGTTTTAAATGAATGCTGTTTTGTTTTAATGAGACTATTAAATCCAATTATTCCTTTTACAATGGATGAAGTTAATCAAAATTATCCTCTTAAGACAAAAGAAAACGTTATGTACTATTCATACCCTGAAAAGAGTAATAATTTCGATAAGGATATACTTAATAAATATTCTCTTGTTAAAGAAATGAGAAACGAGATTTTTAAAACTCTTGAAGATAATAGAAGTGCTGGTGTAATTGGAAGTGCACAAGAAGCTTTGGTAACTTTAAATATCAAAGATCCATTATTGAAAGAAGAATTAACAAAATTTAGTGATGTTGAGCTAGCTAGATTATTCATTGTTAGCGAAGTTAAATTTGATGCTAACTTAAAGGATAACGAATCAAAATTAACTTACTCAAAAGTTTCACATCATAATGGTGTTAAATGCGATAGATGTTGGAATTATTTCGATAAAGAACTAATTCAAGAAGTAGAAGGAACACATATATGTCCAAGATGCTCGAAAGCCTTAAAAGAATAGAAATTAAAAAATATATTAAGTTTCTTATTTATTTTTCTGCGATTGTAGTATTAGCTATTGTTATTGACCAAGTAACAAAAGTAATTGCTATGAATTTTTTGGAGTATGCAACGCCTGTTACTTTTATTCCTAACTTTATAGAATTTACGCTTGTTTATAATACTGGCGCAGCCTTTGGAATGGGCGATGATACGCTTTGGATTAGAGTAATTTTTGTTATTTTATCTTGGCTAGTAATGTTTGCTGTTCCTATTTATATTGTTTACTTAATGACTAAAAATAAATCTATAAATACTTTTTTCGGGATTTCTCTTGCTCTTGTTTTAGGTGGAGATGTTGGAAATTTAATTGACAGGACATTCTTTTTTGATAGAGGAGTAGTTGATTTTATTTCTATACAATCTTGGTTTCCTAATTTTGGCATTTTTAATATTGCCGATGCTTGTTTAGTAGTTGGAGTTTTAATGCTTCTTGGATATTTAATTTACGATGAAATTAAAACTAGCAAAGAAGATAAAGAACATAAAGAAAACATTAAAAAGTTAGAAGAAAAAGAGCAATCAAATCTTAATAATTCCGAAACAATATCTTCATCAACTAACGAAAATGACAAGTAGTGAATTTATCGTTAAAGACAATATCAATACTTTGAGGCTTGATAAAGCCTTATCTCTTTTAGATTCAAAATATTCACGTGTATATTTTTCAAATCTAATTAAAAACGGAGATGTTCTGGTAAATGGTCAAAAGGTCTCTCCATCATACAAAGTAAAGACAGGCGATAAAATAACCATTAACTATGTTAAAAAAGACAAGGATAAAGATTTAGAACCATACGATTTTAAATTAGATGTTGTTTATGAAGATGATAATGTTTTAGTTATTAATAAACCAAAAGGTTTGGTGGTTCATCCTGGAAATGGGCACTTTAATGATACGCTTGTAAATGCTCTAATTTATGCAAATATTAAACTTTCATCAATAAATGGAGTTGAACGCGTTGGGATTGTTCATCGTATCGATAAAGACACAAGCGGATTGCTTCTCATTTGCAAAGATGATTTTACACATAAAGAAATAGCTAAACAGCTAGAAAGTCACTCTATGCATCGTGAATATATCGCTTTAGTGGATGGCGTTATTGATGTTAATAATGGAAAAATAATCGGTAAAATCGGAAGAGACAAAAATAATCGATTAAAAATGGCGATAGACAATATAAGTGGTAAAG
>CALVMF010000074.1 GCA_944342125.1 uncultured Bacilli bacterium
TAATAAATATAAGCAAATCGAGAAAGTTCAAGTTAACTATAGACCTACTAGTGAAATTTTAGCTGATATTAAAAAATACTATGAAGAAGCCGAAACTTTGCTAGCTGATTTAGAAAAGATGCTAAAGGAGTGACGACTGTATGAAGTTAATGGACTTATTTGAATTTATGCCGAAGTCAAAATTCAGTGCCTCATATGGTTCTGATAAAGGTAACTATCCATTTTTTACTTCATCTAACACAATAGATAAATATTGTGACGATTTTATTTATGATGGAGAATTTCTTATTATAGGGGATGGTGGGACAGGTAATTGTAAACATTATAATGGCAAGTTTTCTGTATCTGACCACAATTATGTTCTTAAACCTAAAAGTCAAACCAACGCATTATCTGTTAAATATTTTCTAGAAAAAGACAATTATCAGATTCTAAATGATGGTTTTAAAGGCATTGGAATAAAGAATGTTAGTAAATCATACATTCAAAACATTGATTATAAATATAACCAACATTTTAGTCAGAATGAAATAGTAAAAAAACTTGTTCTAATCGAAAAAAATATAGAAAGAGAGAAACAAAGTATTAATTCTCTAGACTGTTTGATTAAATCACGATTTAATGAAATGTTTGGAGATGTTAAATCTAATTCAAAAGCTTTATTAACAGTAAAGGGAGACAAATTATTTAAATTTAGTAGTGGAAAATTCCTTGAAGTTAACAAGCGACTTAATGAAGGCATTCCGGTTTATGGCGGCAATGGAATAGCCTGGTATACTAATGAATCACTTATAGAATATCCAACAATCGTTATAGGTCGAGTTGGCGCATATTGCGGGAATGTGCGACTAGTAAAAGAAAAATGCTGGATAACAGATAACGCATTATACATTAAAGAGTTTAAGAACTCTAACTTAAATTTAACTTACTTATTGTTTCTTTTTGAGCAAATTGAATTTAATAGATTTAATGACATTGTAGCTCAACCTAAAATTACTCAAAAACCACTCGAAAATTATCTTTATCCAATACCTTCAATAAATGAACAAAATCAATTTGAAACTTTTGTAAATCAGATCGATAAATTGAAATTTAACTGCCAACAACGAATAAAACTTTACCAAGAGCTTTTAGATAAAAAAATGGATGAATATTTTGGATAAAATGAGGTTAAACGTATGTCGATGAGCGAAAAAGAAACTAGGCTAAAATTAATCGATCCCAAATTAAGAAGAGCAGGATGGACTATTTTAACTGATAAAAATATCATTGAAAAAAGTAAAGCATGTATCGAGACGCCTGTAGTTGGGATGCCTAAAACTTCAGAAAATACAACTGGAAATGGGTTTGTCGATTATGTCCTTTTTGGAGATGATGGTAAACCTTTAGCTTTAATTGAAGCTAAGAAATCATTACTCAACGAAGAACAGGGTAAGGTACAAGCATGTTTATATGCTGATTGCTTAGAAAAACAATATGGTGTTAGACCAATCATTTATTATACAAACGGATATGAAATAAAAATTATTGATGGTCTATATCCACCTAGAACTATATTTGGCTTTCATAAAAAAGACGAACTTGAATATATAATTCAAAAACGAAATTTTAAATTAGATGATACTTACCCTAAAATTGAGATTTGCGATAGATATTATCAAAAAGATGCAATCGAAGAAGTTATCAAACATTTTAAGTCTCGTCATTCGAGATCACTTATAGTTTTAGCTACAGGGACTGGTAAGACAAGGGTTTCATGTGCCATAAGTGACATTTTTTTAAGAAATAACTATGTTAAAAGAATTCTTTTTTTGGCAGACAGAAAAAATCTTGTTAAGCAAGCAAAAGAAGAGACTTTTGAAAAGTTCTTACCTGATACTTCAATGATGGTTATCGTTGAAGGGCAAAAGGAAGGTGATGAAAGTAAGGCGAGAATAGTTTTTGCGACATATCAATCCATGTTATCAATTATTAAAGATAGCTCAACTTGTCCATATGGTATTGGGCATTTTGATTTAATTATTGTCGATGAAGCCCATAGAAGTTTGTTTAATAAGTATGCTGAAATATTTGATTATTTTGATGCTTTAATGATTGGCTTAACCGCTACACCTCGTAATGATATTCATAAGTCAACATATAAAGTTTTTAACTTAGATACTGAAATGCCAAATTATGAATACGACTTGGTAAAAGGCGTTAAAGATGGATATTTAACTTATTATAGGGCTTTGGATAGAACCCCTGATATTTTGAAAGATGGCGTAACTTATGCTGATTTATCCCCTGAAGAGCAAGAGGAATATGAGGATAAGTTTACAGATGATGATGGCAATATTCCTGAAAAAATAGAGGGGAAAAAGTTTTATAGTATCATTACTAACAAAGACACAATTCGTACAGTCCTCCAAGATTTAATGGAAGAAGGATTAAAAGTTAATAATGGTGATGAACTAGGTAAAACTATTATTTTTGCTAGAGACCATAACCACGCTTTAATGATTCAAGAAGAATTTAGAAGACTGTATCCAGATTTATGCAATCCTAATGGGCAAAACGGCGTAGATTATCTTGTTGTAATTGATAACAAAATTAAATATAACGAACATCTGCAAAGAGAATTTAAAGAAAAACAATCGATTAGAATTGTTGTATCGGTTGATATGATGGACACAGGGGTCGATATTCCTGAAGTTGTTAACCTTGTATTTTTCAAAAAAGTTTTATCAAAGATTAAATTTTGGCAGATGATAGGTCGAGGTACAAGATTGTGCGATAATCTTAAAGTTATATCACCATCAAAATCTTATTTCGAAAGAGTAATAAATGATAAGGATAGGCAACTTTATAATAGTAAACAGGGTTTTCTAATATTTGACATTTGTAATGTGTTCCCGTATTTTAAACAAAATCCTGATGGTAGAACTGATAGATCAGATGCTTCACTTTCTTTATATCAGAAGATATTTGTCGAAAAAGTAGCTCTATATAAAGTTATGCAAAATAATTACGGAAAACTTAATATTGAAGATAAAAAATATTTCGAAAGATTTAGAGAGCAATTAATAGCCGAAATAAGGGAAATGAATAAGAATTATATTGGAGTTCAAAAAGCTCTGAAATATGTACATAAATATTCTGAGTTATCTGCACGGAGTGATTTTACTCAAACCGAGTTTGCCGAAATTAAGAAGTACATTGCTCCGAACTTGAGTGGAGAAATTGATTTAGAAAGCGCCAGGATGTTTGATTATTTGTGCTACCGTTTTGCATTCACGAAATTCTATTCAAGTAATGACTTTAAAAAGGTTGCTCAAACAATCTACCGATTAGGTGCTTATTTAATAAACTATAAAAGTCATATTTATGAAGTATCCCAACATAAAGCAACACTTGAATATATGATTAGCAAAGACTTTTTAAATGACTCGACAGTTACTAAAGTTGACGAAATAAGAGATGAAATTAGGAATCTCATTAGGTTTATTGACCCTTCGGCATTTGAGCCACTTATCACTGATTTTAAAGACAAGATAAGTTCTTTTGAAGATGCTGATGAAACGCCTGTCAAATTTAGTGTGGATCCAAATGAGTTTCAAACTTTAGAGGAAAAAGTGAAGTTTTACATAAATAATCATTCAAATGACTTACTTGTAAAAGAAGTATCGCTGATGATTAAACCGACCACTGATGCCTTCTGTAAGTTTAAAAACGAAGTAATAAAAATGACGCGTTCTGCTGACGAATATAATTCTGTTTTTCCAGACGATAACTCATTAATTATCTTTGTTAGAAAGAATGTACCGTTCAATCCTGTGGCGTTGAATGAATTTTTAGAGTATTTAAAAACAGGTGGATTTAATGATGACCAAATTAGTTATACTAAGGAATTATTAGTATTTATTTCTGAAAATGGTAAATTTTCTAGGGAAGATTTATTAAGAGAAGAACTAAATTTTGGAGCACTTTTCAATAGTATTCAAATAAATACTTTAATAAACGAAATCGAAAAGAGAATGTAAATTTTAACATAACAAATGCTTTTAATAAAGGAGAAGGATTAATTTATGGAGAATACACAAGGAGTGATTTATATTCTTACAAACCCATCATTTACAAATTACGTAAAAATTGGTTATGCGTATGATGTAAATAAAAGACTTAAATAAATTAAATAGGAGTGAATGCATACTTTTTGCTTTTAGGCTTTATGCCTATTACAAAGTTCCTAAAAGACTCACTGATATGAAGCTTCATCAAATGATCGATAAATTAGACCCTAATTTGAGAAGTATTGAAGAATTTGATGGGAAAACAAGAAAACGTGAATTTTATAATATGTCTTCAAGCGACGCCTATTCTATTTTCGAAACAATCGCTCAGATTAATGGTCCTGAAGATTATCTAGTTATGGTTTAACCATCTGATAAGCAAATTAAAGATGAGGAAGAAGCAGAAGAAATAAGAGCTAAAAGAAGTTATACATCATTCCTTAAATTAGACTGGATGTTAGAATAAGGCATCGTTAATGTAGGTGATAAAATTTGCGTCATATCACATCCTGAAGAAGTTGCTACGATAGTTGATGGTAACCATGTTGAGTATAAAGGCAAACTTATGGCTGCGCATAGATTTGGTTGCTTGGTAACTGGTTGGAAAGCAATTCAAATTTATTCAACTATGAAATTAATAAACAGCAAAAAAACTTTAGGAGAGTAAAGAGAAGAAAAAATGAGAGAATTAGGGATGTTGGATTAATTTGATTTTATATCCAATTTAAAAGTTTTTTAAGAGACGTTAATAATTATTTGAATATGATTTTGAAACAAAATTATAACGCAAATAGATCTTTTTCCCGCAAAACTCAACTATTTTTAGAAAATTATCAATAATTTAACTACTTTTTAACTCCACACGATATTCACTCGGAGTCTTTTTCATCACCTTTAAAAAGGTCTTTGTAAAGTGAGGTGAAGAAGAAAAACCTAGATATTCGCTGATGTAAGCAATCGATTTTTTCTTGTCTTTTAAAAGTTCTAAACTTATTTGAATTTTCTTTTCTAAAATAAACTGAGTTAAAGACTCACCTGTTTCTTTTTTAAATTTAAAAGAAAGATTGCTTTTAGACATATAAAAATAAGAAGCTAACTCATCAAGTGTTATATTTTTAGAAAGGTTTTCTAAAATGTAAGTTGTTACCTTATTAGCTATCTCACTATTATTATTTCCTTTATATAAAGATACTTTTTTAGTGTAAGCGGTGATACATTCTAAATTCAAATTGGTGATTTCTTCAACCGAATTTAAAGTTTCTAGTTTCATTATAAAAGCATCGCTCATTCTTAAGGCGTCTTCTGGATTTACTCCAGCTTTAATAGCTTCCCTAGAAATTAAAGTAACGCTAACGATAAATAAGTTTTTCTCGTTTCTAATTGGAGTATTAGCGATTTGACCAGCTCTTATTGTTCGCATATTTTTAATGAATAGATTTAAAGC
>CALVMF010000075.1 GCA_944342125.1 uncultured Bacilli bacterium
AAGTTGATTGACGAGAGTAGTTTTTCCATGGTCTACGTGAGCGATAATAGCGACATTTCTCATTTTCATAAATTACAACCTCCAAAAAACGCAAATATAAAAATACCACATATGAAAGGTTGTTTAAATATTTTATATTTAAACTGGACAGAAAAAATTCTGAAATAATGTTTTAAAGTCTTAAGAAGTGAATTCAATTTTTCGCATCGAAAGATGATATTTTTAAGAAAAAGCCTGCAAAAAGCCATTATTTTTCAAATTCAATTTAATAATTTAATCTCAAAGTGTTTAAATTTGACTTGTATTATATGAAAGCGTTTTCTTTATTAAAGGAAACTTTGATGTGAAATTAATCAAAAATTTGTTTCAGTTAGCAAAATTAAAAATTTTATTTTTATTGAGTGGACTGAGAAGTTCAATTTTCTTTTAAAAATTATTATATATTTATATAATAATTCGCGTATGGCAATTAACGAAATTACGATTAAAGGTGCGAAAGTAAATAACCTTAAAGATATTGATCTTACTTTACCAAAGGATAAATTAATAGTATTCACTGGGGTTAGTGGAAGCGGGAAATCCACTTTAGCTTTTGATACTATTTTTGCTGAAGGTCAAAGAAGATACGTTGAATCTTTGTCTAGCTATGCTAGACAATTTTTGGGAAACTTTGAAAAACCCGATGTTGAGTCAATTGAAGGATTGTCGCCAGCAATTGCAATAGACCAAAAAAGTGTTTCACATAATCCACGTTCTACTGTTGGAACAGTTACTGAAATTTATGATTATCTTCGTCTTTTATATGCTCGAGTAGGAACACCTTTTTGCCCAACTCATAAGATACCAATTGTGGCTTTTTCTAATCAAAAAATAACCGATTGTATCATGAAAAATCCTTTAAATTCTCGAATACAAATTTTATCTCCTATTGTTCGAAATGAAAAAGGTACATTTAAAGATACGTTAAGTAAAATTAAAGCTAATGGTTTTACTAGAATTCGCGTTGATGGAGAAATGTTTTTAATCGAAGAGGCTCCAAGTTTAGATAAAAACAAAAGGCACAATATTGATATTGTTATTGATAGAATAGTTTTAAAACCTGAAAACAAAAGTAGAATTTTTGAAGCTGTCGAGTTAGCAAGCGAATGGGCAAATGGCTTTGTTTTAGTTTTAGCAAACGATGAAGAAACATTATATAGCGAACATAATGCTTGTCCAATTTGTGGCTTTACTGTTCCTAAATTAGAGCCACGATTATTTTCTTTTAATTCACCTTTAGGATGCTGCCCAGTTTGTGGGGGTTTAGGAATTTCTCAAGAAGTTGATATTAATTTATTGGTGCCAGATAAAAGTAAATCAATAAACGATGGTGCGATTGTTTATTATAAAAATATTGTTGGAACTCAAAATCTTGACTGGCAACAATTTAAATATTTGATGGATTATTATCACATTGATTGTGATAAGCCTTTTAAAGAATTAACAAAAGATGAAATCGATATCATTTTAAACGGAAGCAAAGAACCTTTACATTTCAAATTAAGATCTTCAAGCGGAAATATTCAACATAGGGATGGCTTTATTGAAGGAATAAAAACCCGCATTGAAAGATTATATAAAGAAACAACTAGTGAATTTTATCGAGAATGGTATGGTTCTTTTCTTAAAGATAAAGAGTGTACACGTTGCCACGGGGCTAGATTAAATGATGAAGTTTTAAGTGTTCGTATTGATGGCTTAAATATTTATGAAGCTACATGCTTATCTTTAGACAAATTATATGATTTTATTCATGGATTAAGGCAGAAATTAACACCATATGATTTAGCAGTTTCAGGGATGATTATCACTGAAATTGAAAATAGAACAAAATTTTTAATCGATGTCGGTTTGGATTATCTAACATTAGCGAGAATGTCGATGACCTTAAGTGGTGGAGAATCACAACGAATTCGTTTAGCAACCCAAATTGGTAGTAAGCTTTCTGGAGTTTTGTATGTTTTAGATGAGCCTTCGATTGGTTTACATCAAAAAGACAGTGAAAAACTCATTATGACTTTAAAAGAGATGCGCGACCTTGGAAATACTTTAATTGTTGTTGAACACGATGATGAGATGATAAAAGCAGCCGATTACATTGTAGATATTGGACCAAATGCTGGAGTTCATGGTGGTGAAGTTGTAGCAGCTGGAAGTTTAGAAGATATCAAAAATGCAAAAAACTCGATAACTGGCGATTATTTAGCTGGTAGAAAATATATCCCAGTCCCTTATTCTAGAAGGAAAGGTAATGGCAATTTCTTAGAAATTAGTGGTTGTACAGTCAATAATTTAAATAACATAAGCGCCAAATTTCCTTTAGGATGCTTTATTTGTGTCACAGGAGTTAGTGGAAGTGGCAAATCTTCACTCGTTAATGAAACTTTATATAATTCAATTTATGGTTTGATGGAGCATAAAGATGTTGATCATGGACCATATAAATCGCTTAAAGGTCTTGAAAATGTTGATAAAGTTATCAATATTTCTCAAGAACCAATTGGAAAAACGCCAAGAAGCAATCCTGCAACATATGTAAAAGCTTTTGATGATATTCGTGACATTTTTGCGCAAACTCTTGATGCAAAAGCTAAAGGTTTCGATAAAGGCAGATTTTCTTTTAATGTACCTGGAGGAAGATGTGAACACTGCCAAGGTGCAGGTGTTACTCGAATACCAATGAATTTTTTACCTGATGTTTACGTTAAATGTGATGAATGCGATGGAAAAAGATATAACGAAGAAACCTTACAAGTCACTTATAAAGGTAAAAACATCTATGATGTTTTAGAAATGACTATTGAAGATGCATACGAATTTTTTAAACCACATGTCTCTTTGGCTAGAAAACTTAAAACATTAATTGATGTCGGGTTAGGTTATATTAAAGTAGGGCAACCAGCTACAACTTTATCAGGTGGCGAAGCTCAAAGAGTAAAGCTAGCTTATTATTTACAAAGACGACCAACAGGCAAAACTCTTTACATTCTCGATGAGCCAACGACTGGTTTGCATGTTAATGATGTAAAAAAATTACTCGAAGTTTTAGATAGAATAGTCAATAATGGTGATACCGTGCTAGTTATTGAACATAATTTAGATGTCATTAAAGTAGCGGATTATATTATAGATTTAGGACCTGGAGGAGGAAATAAAGGTGGCAATATTATTGCTAAAGGTACTCCTGAAGAGGTCGCTAAAGTAAAAGAATCTTTTACGGGACAATATTTAAAAAGAGTCCTAGAAGAAGACAAAAAGAGAAAGGAGAAAATCATCAATGAGTGAAGCAATCTACTATATTGCGATGGTTTTATTTTTACTATCAGCAATAGGCTATGGCGTCTTTTTGACTCTAACTATTAAAAACAAATTACGCCTCGATTTAAAACAGTTATTTTTGAAAAATACCTTAGTTTTGCAGGGTTTTTCTCTTGGAATAGCCATTTCTTTAATGCTTTTTACATTGGCTTTTTATCTAGATCCAGTGACTTTAGATTTAATAAGCGCTAATGGATTAGTGCTAGATGCTCAGCATCAATTCTTATCTTACTTTTTTGTAATCCTTTTTGCTTTATTTGGAATGAGTTTTCTCACCGCTTTTTTCTATTATTTCTATTTAGATAACTTGGATTTAAAAATAAGAAAATTCTTTAAATATATAATGATTTTTTCTGTTCCTTTACTTTTGATTTCCTTTTTTGCAATGAGTGAAGGCAACGCACCTTATTTAAGTTATCCACTTTGTAATTCTTTATATATCGGAAGTCATGGAATTAAATTTATTAATTCCTATGTCAAACCTGAACCATATTACGCTTTAAATGAGAGCGGAGTTAGGGCTTTAGATGGCGGATTTGTCATCGCTTTTTATGCAATTTTCATTTTAAGTGGTGCTCTTCTTGTTTTAGCTATAACAGATCATTTAATTTATAAACATTATGGAAAGCACGGACTTGGAACTACCTGCTTTTTAATTGCTTTCCCAATGGGATTAATTGGTGCACGTTTATGGTATGTTGTTTTAGACATAACAAAATTAGGCAATGCATCGCATTTTATTACCAATCCAATTAGCATAATTAATTTTACTGAAGGCGGATTAGGAATAATGGGAGGAGCTATTTTAGGTATTATTTCTGGTGTTGGAGTAATGCTTTATTTTAAATATATTCGTAAAAACCCAGACTATACAAAAATGAGTTACCTTAGACTTGCTGATTTTATAGTTCCAGCCATCTTAATTGCTCAGGCAATCGGTCGATTTGGTAACTTTTTCAACGCAGAAGTCCATGGAAATGAAATTCCTATTGATTCTTTAGCTTGGATGCCAACATTTATGAAGCTTAATTATCAATATAACTATAATCGCTTTATTTCTGATCCAGGGATGGTTTATTTACCACTTTCAACAATTGAAACTTTAACTAATTTATTTGGCTATTTCTTAATTTACTTTGGAATAGTTAAGGGTTTAGGGAAATATCACGCCGAAGGGAGTGCGGTTGGCTGGTATCTTGCTTGGTATGGTTTAACTAGAGCATTACTTGAACCTTTAAGATATGGTGAATTTGAATATGAAGCTAGTGTTGTTACAAGTTATGTCATGCTTGGAGGTGGATTAGCGATCGTCATTGTTTTTGTTGCCTTAAAAATATTAAGAGAGAAAAAACTTTTGTTATTTAAAAATTCAACCTTTAAAGATATGACAATGGTCGATGAATCGATGAGCAAGGAACAACTTTATAGAAATATTGCGATTCTAGGAACTGTAATATTTGTATTCATTGTTTTCATAATTATTTGTTTTATTAAATGGTAAAATTATTAATTTTTGATATGGATGGAACTTTAATCGATACCGATGAAGTTCTTTTTAAAACATGGTCTGAATTATTTAGACTTTATAAACCAAAAGACTATGTTATTGACCGCGAAATGATTAGAGGTTTTAGTGGCCCACCTGTTGAAGAATCAATTCATAGAGCTTTTCCTGAAAAAGATCCTGATTTTATATTAAAAGAATATCGAAAAAGAACTGCTAAATATTACGACTCAGATTTGACATTTTTTCCTCACGAGAAGGAAATATTAGAAGCTTTATATAAAGAAGGGCTAATTTTAACTATTTCGACTAGCAAAAATAGACCTATGGCTTTAAAATGCCTTGAAATTTTAGGTGTTAAAAACCTTTTTTCAATGATGATAACTTCTTCGGAACCTTTACCTCATAAACCAGATCCAGCATCACTTCTTAAAATTATGGAAACATATAAAATTAAAAAAGAAGAAGCCTTGATGATAGGCGACACTGGTTTTGATGCTTTAGCCGCAAAAAATGCTGGTATAAAAAGTGT
>CALVMF010000076.1 GCA_944342125.1 uncultured Bacilli bacterium
TACCTTTAGCGTTAATTCCATCAATATCCGCTACTAAATCACCTTCAAATCTGATGTTGTCAAGATTGTTAATGTCTAAAAGCAAGGCACCATCAACATCTAAATTGATTTCAGAATTATCTTGTTTAATAGATATTCCCCCATCAATTGAAGCTTTATTAATATTCATAATGCTTGCAAGTAATTTTTGGGAAGGTGTTTCGACAACTGGATTAGTTATAGTGTTATTTGAGTCATTTCCACTACCAGGATTGCTATTCTTATTTAAGCTAGAATAATCAAAAAAAGCCGCAAAAGCCACACCAGTTGAAAGAGTTAACGTTCCAGCCCATAACATAATTTGTTTATAAATCGATTTCATAAATTACCTCAATAATATATTTTTTCATCAATAGAAGGGATTTTTAATTCCTTATCTAAAACCTTATATTCTTCTTTTAAGGTTGCTTCAGTTTTACTTTTTACAACCATCCAAACGTAGTAAATTTCTTTAACATTTAGTTCAATTAAATTAAGTGAAGAGTCTATAGTAAACTCTAGATGCACATCTAAAAATTCAGGTGCTTCATCAAGTCCAGACATTTGAACCATTTGCTTAACATAATTAACAACACTTGTTTGTGGATCTAAATCTAAACTAATTAGATAATTTCCATCTTCTTCTTTTGTAACTTTAGAAGTTTCAAGAGTGGTTTTTTCGGAAATTATGTAAATGACAGGTTCTTTAAACGATTTGCCCCAAGTATCTTTGTAACTTTCACTAGTAAATTCTTCTTTATCTTGATATGAAGCGCTAATTCCTTGATCGTTTTTTTCTATATTGCCATTATAGATATCAACTTCATCACCATTTCCATAAAATCTTTTTGCGACTTTTACAAATGAAGATTCAGATATCGATTCGTTAAAAGCAGTATCTTTATTTTTATATGAATGTCCATAAGTTTTTTGAGTTACTCCCATCGCATTCGCGCTTCCCGTAATTATGCTTTCCGTATAACTTTGTTGAGAGTATTTATAAATTGCGATATTAGCAAGGTCGTTAGGTGAATAAGACAAAATGTCTTTTGGCTTGTCAATATAATCTTGATAAAGTTTACTAACATCATCAGTTAATGTATTTTCATTTAAATTTGAATAATCGTTACCTTTAGGAGAAACTTCTACCGCCACTAAATAGCCGATTAAAGTGCCAATTGAAATAGAAAAAACAACACCTAAGATGGTGCATAAAGTTCTTTTAGATGGCTTTTTGAAAATCTTCTTTTTTTCTGTTTTAATGTTATTTTCCATAATATTAGCTCACCACTTGAGCCATATAAACTTTAAATAACATTGAGAAATAAGTCACTATAAGGCACAAGAACTTTTAAGAGATATGTTTCTATAACTCTCTTTTTAAGAGAATTTGCCTTTTTAAGCCAGTTATGATAGGATTTTTACATGGAAGAAAACAAGAATATTCGTGAAATTGTAGCAAAAAACCTTGCAGAACTAAGGAAAAATAAAAAAATAACCCAAATTGAGCTCGCTCAGATCATGGGTTATAGCGATAAAGCGGTTAGTAAACGGGAAAATGCCGATACACTTCCAGATATCGACACTCTTTATAAATTAGCCACATTTTATAATGTTTCGCTCGACTTTTTAGTAAGCGATGATAGTTTCGAAAACAAGTTTAAATATGTAAAAAATATGAATAAAGCGATCATCATAAACAATGCTTGCATTGAACTACTTTATTGCTCATTTGTTTGGATACTTGCTGCTATCATATATACTTATTTACTTTTTATAAGCGAGTTTAACTTTTGGCAAATATTTTTATGGGGATTGCCAGCTTGTTCAGCTGTTTGTTTAATCTTTACAAAAATTTGGAAAAACAAAATTTATACGCTTGTAACTAGAAGCGCTTTCTTTTGGACGCTAGTTGTAGCTTGCTATGTCCAATTTATTGAATATAACATTTGGCCATTATTTATTTTAATGATTCCAATTCAAATTGCGCTTATTTTATCAATTGCCATAAAAGACAAATTAAAAACTATTAAATAAGGAAAATATTTAGACATTTTTCAAACTTAATTATTTATTCTTTGATGTTTTTTATTACTAACGAATGTATAAATTAAAGCAATTACAAAAAGTATTGTTGTTATAAAAAATATTGGAAGCAATATACATAAACCGAAAATTAAGAATACTAAAATTTCACCTAGATTGATATCAATAACTCCTAATCCTTGAATAGCAGCAAGTGGGCAAATTACAAAAAGTAAAAATAAAGGTAAAATAATCGCTTCGATAACAGTCATAATTACTAAAAATAGTGCACCTGGTTTATTCATATTTTTATATTACACAAAAAAGAGCTAGTCGTGTAGACTAGCTCAGCATTTTTTAGTCCAATTATTTTTTACATCCATACTTATATAAAGCAACCATAGCATTTACAGCTTGTTCAGCAGTTGGATAAGCTGGTATACCATTTTCTCTTAATAATTTAATCGCTTGATGGCACTCCTCACCGCCTTGGCAAATCATTAAGAAAGGTTTATTTAACTTCTTGGTTGATTTATAAACTTCTATTGCAGCTTTTGCAACACCTAGAACATCGGTAACTGCTGTAGGACAAATAGCACCTAAAACACCATCAACATTAGGATCTCTTAAAGCTTGCTGGAAAGCACCTTTATATTGAATAACTGTTGCAGTTCCAGAAATATCAATTGGGTTTAATGGAGAACCAAACATTGGCATGTATGCTCTAATTCTTTGAGCAAGCATTGGTGAAATTTCCTTTAGTTCATGTAAAGGCATTCCAAGTCTTTCGAAATGGTCGCAACTTAATAAACCTGCACCGCCACCGTTTGTAATAAGTACGACATGATCTCCTTTTAAAGGTGGCATATAACCTAAAGATAAACTAACATCTAAAAATTCTTGCCATGTTTGAGCTCTTATAGCACCAGCTTCTTTGATGACTTTATCGTAATATTCATCACCATTAGGATTTTCACTAGCTGTATGGGCAAAAGCAGCTTTTACACCAATCTTACTTCCGCCAACCTTAATAACAACGATAGGTTTATTGACTTTTTTACAGCTAGAAATAAATGCTTCAGGTGAATCAAGACCTTCAATATAGATAGATAAAACTTTGGTATGAGGATCTTTCCCAGCGTATTCAATAAACTCAGAAAAATCGACATCAGCCTTATTTCCTAAGCCAACAAAAAATGACATCCCAAAATTATCAGCTTGGCTTGTTCCTAAAGCCGCTAAAAGATTAGCACCAGATTGTGAAATCATCGCTATTGGACCTTCAACTGGTAAATATGGAATAAAACCGCAATTAAAATGTTGATATGGAGAGCCTAAGCCAACTAAGTTTGGTCCAATTAAAGGTAATTTATTCTTTCGACAGGTTTCGACAATGTCGTTTTGTAATTTTTCTCTACCAATTTCTTTAAATGCACTAGTTGCGATAACTAAAACTTTAGCTTTAATCTTAATTGCATCGTTAACTATTTGAGTAACAGTATGAGCTGGAACAGCAACAAATACTAAATCAACTGGATCTTTAATGTCGGTTAATGTGTGATAGCATTTAAGACCAAGAATTTCATCAGCACGTGGATTCACAGGATAAATTTTTCCTTTGTATCCCCATTTCATAAGTTCATAGACAACTTTATTTCCAACTTTGCTGTTATATCTACTTGCACCAACTACAGCGATTGAAGATGGATTTAAAGCATACTTTAAATTATTAACAACATATTCTCTTGTTTCATTAATTTTCATGGCTTTTCCCTCCACTATTCTTTACTGCGGTCAAGCAAGACATCATCTGTAAAAATGCACTCTTCATAAAGTCCATTTTTGTCATCAAGTCTACATGTCCATCTTCTAAATTGTCTTGGTGAATTTGCTTCTAATACTTCAATAACTTCGCCAAACCCCAATATTTTTTCTCTAATTTTGTTTAGATCAGTGATACCTTCGTAGGCAGATAAAACAAAATTATGATGTCCATCAGCACAATCAAATATGTTTTCAAAAGATGGATCTTTAGCTAATTCATCACAGATTTGTTCCGCTCTATAAGTAGGCGTATTTTGGAATAATGAGACTAGGAAGAAATGTTGCTTTAAACCTAACTTAGCGTAATTAAAATAAATCATTGGAATGATTGTTTTTTGTTCATCAACGATTTTCATAATATCCGCTTTCATTTCTTTTGCATCTAATCCTGAAAGTTTTGCAAGAACATCATAGTCAAACATATCACCTACGCTACCAGCGTTATTAATGGCATCAATTATTGCAAAATCATATTTATCCATTACTTTTTGAATCTTAAGAACATTTTTCATTTGTTCATCGCTCCAAAAATAATGGCGATAGTTTTCTTTGCAATCAAACATATTGACATGCGATTCTCTAACTAAGCGTCTAATTGGTAAAATATGAACGTATTCAACGCATTTATTAAATCTAAATTTGTCTAAAACGCCATAAATTAAATTATCGAGATTCCTCATATGGTTGCCATTAAAATAATCAAAATCACCGCCTTCTTCCATCATGTACCCAGTACAAATTTGGTCGTTTTCTTGGAACCATTTAGTCCGTTCTTCTCTTTCCTCTTTACTAGTTCCTTCTTTTAATTTAACTATCCAATAGTAAAGTCCGAAGCCCATTATTCCAACATATGAATTTGAAACTAGCATTATGAGTTTTTCATCATACATTCTTTTGATTCTTTTTTTAACTTCATCTTCACTTAAACCAACCTTTTTAGAGATAAAAGAAAGGTTAAAAACTTCTGGATAGACCTGATAAAAAGACTTTGCAATGTTAAAAGCTACAAATTCTTTTGCATCTTTAGCAACAACGCCTGGTTCTAAAAAACCATACCCTTTTGGAGCAATATTATAATCTTTAAAGTAGGCTTGTTGTTCATCAGTTCCTATCTTATATTGTTTTTCCATAACTACTTTTCCTCCTTATTATATTTAGAAAAACGAATTATTTAGGAATGATTATGTTTCATTTCTATGTACTTATATTTTAGCACTTGAAAATCAAAGTGAAGCAAAAAAGTCTATCATTTTTACTCGATTTCTTATAAAATAATTTTCGCGGCTCCTTGTTGAAATTGGTAGACAAGGTAGACTCAAAATCTACTGGTAGTGATACCGTATCGGTTCGAGTCCGATAGGAGCCACCATAATTTGATATCATTTTTGATGCGATGGCTATCAGATTGGTGTTCACTTTTTTAGAATAATTAAACTATAAAATTCCGGACTAATCGGAAT
>CALVMF010000077.1 GCA_944342125.1 uncultured Bacilli bacterium
CTTATTACTAAGTACAACTTGGATTTGACTATGAGGTTTCTTTACGAGACCACCTCTACGGACTTTCACCGATTAGATATGTAACATGCCTGTCACACAAAAAAGAGTTGTTTCTTTACACAACCCTTTTTTTCTATCACCTAAACTTTAGTGACGTTAATAAGCTCGCAACTTATTCTCTTTTTCTTGTAGCTTTAATTATATTTTCGCTACCTTCTTTAATTCGAGATTTCTTTATCTCTATGTACTTATTTTTTACACCAGATTTCTTAAAAAATCAAGCGTTGAAGTCAAAAAATGTACTAATTCTTAAAAAAGTAAAGTTTCAACGATATCATAAATCGTCTTTAATTGTACTAGATTTTGCATATGCAGTATTTCTAGCTTCAAAGAAATCGGTTTTTATCATGTTTGCATCACTATATTTAGAAACCCAACTCATACTTTCTGGCTCATGATCATATCCATCAAATAATTTATCAAGTCCAATTGATGTACTTCTAAGATTACCTAAATATTTAATATAGTCTTTAACCATAGTTTCGTTTAATCCAGGGATTTCATTTCCAATAATATACATTCCCCGTTCAATTTCTTGATTACAACCTTCAATAAGCATATCTTTTAAGATTTGTTCGTTTTCCTTAGTAAATAATTCTGGTTCTTCTTTTCTTAATTCTAAAATAATTGATCTAAATAACCGTAAATGAGTATTTTCATCTCTATTTATATAACGAATATTTTGTACTGAACCACTCATTTTGTTATTTCGTGCTAAATTATAAAAGAACATAAAACCACTATAGAAATAAATCCCTTCTAAAATATAATTTGCAATTAGTACTTTTAAGAAATTAAAAGGATGTTTATCTTCTAAAAATGAATTATAGGCATTACCAATAAACTCATTTCTTTTTAAAAGATGTTTATCATCTTTCCATTGATAAAGGATTTCGTTTCTTTCAAATGGTGAACAAATGGTATCAAGCATATAAGAATAGGCTTGAGAATGAATTGTTTCTTGGAAACATTGAATATTTAAGCACATATTAACTTCGTTAGCTGTTATATATTCACCAATATTTGGTAAATTTGCTGTTTGAAGTGAATCAAGGAAGATTAAAAATGAAAGAATTTTATCGTAGGCTCTTTTTTCGGCTGGGGTTAAAGCTTTACGATAATCCTTAACATCTTGATTCATGTTAATTTCTTCTGGAATCCAGAAATTATTCATGGCTTGACGATACCAATTAGAAACCCAAGGATATTTCATATTGTTAAAATCATTAAGATTAGTAGTATTTCCACCAATCATTCTTCTTTTGCTAATTTCAATATCTCCGTTTGGATTAAATAGTTGTTTTTTAGGCATTAATTCATCTAATTTAATTGACATATTTGTTTCCTTTCATAAATTAGTAGTTTTCTAGTAAATATTTAGTAGTTTATAAGTATGTTTCAAGTACATTACAAGTTGATTAACTTGCGCATCCTTCACATTCTTCTACTTCTAAAGACTTACTTCTAACATAATAAATCGTTTTAACTCCGTTTTCCCACGCTTTGATATAAAGATCTAAAATTTGACGCATTGAAAATTCGGTCGTTATGTATAAGTTAACGCTTTGAGCTTGGTCGATGTGTCGTTGTCTAGCACCAGCTGCCCTAACGCTATAAATTTGATCGACTTCATGTGCGCTTTTATAAAAAGATAAATTATCTTGACTTAGTTCAGGAGCAACACGAGGAATCATTTCACCTTTTTTCTCTTCATAAAAGAATGGTTTCATTATCGGATCAACGCCAGCACTTGTTCCAGCGATAATCGATGTTGATGAAGTTGGTGCAATAGCTAAAATATAGCCATTACGAATTCCATATTCTTGAACGCTTCTCATCAAATCAATCCATTCACTAGATGTATATCCGCGTAAGCTAAAATAATTTCCGTTTTGCCAATCGCTTCCTTCAAATAATGAATATTTACCTTTTTCTTTTGCTAGTTCATTACTTGCCTTAATCGAATAAAAATTAATTTTTTCAAAAAGTTTATCAGCATATTGAATATGCTCTTCACTTTCCCATCTAATTCTCTTTTTGGCTAACAAATGATTGTAGCCACTTACACCAAGACCGATTGAACGATATTTTTTAGTTGTTAATGATGCATATTCTAAAGGATACATATTAATATCGATTACATTATCTAAAGCACGAATTGCTGTTTCAATTGTAGTTTCAAGTTTTGCATTATCATCAACATCAATATTTCCTAAACAGAGAGAAGCAAGGTTGCAAACAACAAAATCTCCGGATTTTGCTTCTTCAACTACTACATCATCTCCATCTTTAGTTTTAACGACCTTTGTTTTTATATCAGAAATCGAAGATGTATTTTGAGCGATTTCAGTACATAAATTAGAGCAATAAATAATTCCACGATGTTTATTAGGATTCATTTCATTAACAAGATCTCTATTAAAGGCAAATGGCGTTCCAGTTTCAACAGCTGATTTAATAATTAATCTAACAATTTCTTTAACTGGAATCTCTCTTTTATGAATTCTTTCGTCGTTTACGCATTCAAAGTACTTATTTTCCCATTCTTGACCAAAATAATCTTCTAAATGGTATCCTCTTACTTCATAAATTTCTTTAGGATCCATTAAGTACCACATGGCACTTATATTGTCTCTAGCCAATTTCCAAAAATAGTTTGGATAGCAAATAGCTGGAAAGACATCATGCGCTTTCATCCTATCATCGCCATTATTTGTTCTAATTTGTAGAAATTCTGGTAAGTCTTTATGCCAAACATCTAAATAGCAAGCGACCGCGCCTGACCTAACTCCAAGTTGATCAACAGCTACTGCGACATCATTAACTATTCTAATCCAGCGAATAATTCCACCTGCAGCACCCTTAAATCCTCTAATCGTTGATCCATTAGCACGAACTTTTCCAAAATATAGGCCCATTCCTCCACCATACTTAGAAACAGTGGCAAAATTTGTAATGGATTTAAAAATGCCATCTAAGGAGTCATCTACAGTGTCGATGAAGCAACTTGAAAGTTGATGAAATGGTTTTCTTGCATTTCCCATTGTTGGAGTAGCAAGCGTAAATTCAAATTTAGAAAGCGAATCATAAAATCTTTTTACCCAGTGGAGCTTATCTTTTTCATTCATCGCTAGATGCATAGAAATGGTAAGCCACATCTCTTGAATGCTTTCTAAAACTACACCATTATGGTCTTTAGCGAGGTATCTTTTAAGTAACAATTCAAAAGAAGAATAATTAACTAATTTATCGCGCGATTTATTAATAAACTTTTCGCATTCATCGATTTCTTCTTTAGTATATTTTTCTAAAAGAAATGTTCCATAAATATCATGATCAACTAAATATTTGATTTTTGAATATAGATTTGTGATTCCAAGTTCTTTTTGTGTATTTTTTAAACGTGTTAAAAATGAAAAATTATAGAGTCTAGAAGCAATGTATTCCCATTTAGGTGCTTCTAAACTTGTTAATTCACTAGCAGCACGAATTAAAGCACGAACCTTTTGCTCTTCTTTCATGTCACTAGTTAAAAAACTTTTAAACTTGTTTAAAAGTATCCTTAAAGAATATTGATCTTCAGAAAAATCTCTTTCGATACCTTTTAAAATAGAACGTAAATCTAAAGAGCTAATTAAAGAAACTAATTCATTTCGATACTCTCTTTTTTCTTTTCTTACGTTACGATAAAGAATATAACTTTTAGCACATTCAAAATAGCCTAATTCCATTAAACTTTTTTCAACTAAATCTTGAATATCTTCAACGGAAGGTACTTCTTCTTTACTAATTAAAGAAATCACTCTTTCAACAATTCTTTTGATCTCACTATCTTCTACTTTTTGGTTGACTGATTTAAAAGCTTTAGAAATTGCTTTTTCAATTTTTTCACTTTTAAACTCTTCAACTTGACCATCTCTTTTTTTAATAATATCGCTCATCTTTAAATTCCTTTCGCTTAATCTTATCAAATATCTTGCTTAATAAAATCTTGAAAAATTTCTAATACTCAAAAAAGCCAATATTAGTAGTAAACTAGTAGATATTTTTTTGTAAGCAGCGATAAAACTTGGTAAAATCTTACCATGGAAAGAAAAGAAAAATACTCATTAATATATGGTCAAAGCGGAGGACCAACTTCTGTAATTAACTCTTCGGCTTTTGGCTTATTTAAAGAAGCTCATAAACATTTAGATAAAATCGATAAAATTTATGCTATGCATTATGGCATTGAAGGTTTACTAAATGAAGATATTATTGACCTCACAAATAAAAGTGAAAAAGAGCTAAAGTTACTTTTATCAACTCCTGGCGCTGCTTTTGGTTCAAATAGGTATAAACTTTTAGATGAAGAAAGCGACAAAGAAAAATATGACCATATAATTTCGATTCTTAAAAAATATAATATCCGCTATTTTTTCTATAATGGCGGAAACGACTCGATGGAAACAATTTTAAAAATTTCTCGATACGCTAAAAAAGTTGGATATGAACTTAACGCTATTGGCATACCAAAAACTATCGATAATGATTTAAACGAACTTGATCATTCACCTGGGTATCCAAGTGCTTGTCGCTATATTGCAAATTCAGTTAGTCAAATATATTTTGACGATGCAAGCTATAAAAAAGGTCGCGTTAATATAATAGAGATTATGGGGCGCAATGCAGGATGGCTCACCGCTTCTTCTAAACTTGCCTGCTTAAATGGGGCATATGTAGATTTAATCTACGTTCCTGAATCACCTTTTTCAATTTCTTCATTTTTAACCAAAGTTAAAGAAATCTATGACAAAAAAGGGCATTGTTTAGTTGTAGTTAGCGAAGGAATTCGCGATGAAAATGGTCGTTTGATTGGCACAATGAAAGAAGAAATCGACACATTTGGACACACCCAACTTGGAGGAGTGTCGGTTTATTTATCTAAATTAGTATGCGACAAATTAAATATTAAAACACGTTACATTGAATTATCGCTTCTTCAACGCTCAAATGCGGTTTTACCTTCTTTAATTGATATAAAGGAAGCTATGAAAGTTTCAAGCGTTGCTTTAAAAGCTGTCTTGAAAGGAAAAAGTGAAAAAGTTATTGCAATTAAAAGAGTATCCACTTCGCCTTATAAAGTTAAGTTTACATTGGTACCTATCATTAAAATCGCTAATAAAGAAAGATTATTACCTGAGCAATTCATTAATTCCACGCATGATAATATTAACGATTCATTTATTAATTACGCTTATCCTTTTTTAAA
>CALVMF010000078.1 GCA_944342125.1 uncultured Bacilli bacterium
TCTTTTAAAAAAGTTGAGCCAAACGTTAATATAACAGTTACTCAATATAGTGGTGATTATTCTTCACTTGCTCAAAATATTCTTGATGGATTTTCAGTTGGTAATTATCCAGATCTTGCAATGGTTTATCCAGATGCTGTCGCTGATTTTATTAAGTACGCAAAATGCTACAACTTAGATCCTTATATTAATAACGCAACTTATGGATGGAGCGAAGAAGAACTTGCTGATATCGTACCAGCTTTCCTTGAAGAAGGAAAAGAATATATTATTCCAGGAACTTATTCCTTACCATTCTCTAAATCAACTGAAGTTGTTTACTATAATAAGGATGTTATCTTAAGGGCATGGCCAGGAATCAACAATGGCAACCCAATTACAGAAAATTATTTAAATAACCTTACTTGGGAAGAATTCTGGGGTGAATTATGTCCAGCTATTATGAAATATGTAGCTGAACATCCAGAAGAAGGCATTTTAGATACAACTCAACCTGATTATGCAATCATGGGTTATGATAGTGATGCTAACTTCTTCATTACTTTAGCTGAACAATATGGTTATGACTATACTAGCGTTGACCAAAATACTGGTAAAGGAAGCGCTGATTTTGTTAATGATGGTATGAAAGGGTTAATTAAAGATCTTTCTACATATGCTAATAAACATTATATTCTTACTCAAAAATCAACTGGTAAGAGAGCTAATGATTACTTTAAAACAAATCAAGTTTTATTCTCTGTTGGTTCAACTGCAGGAGCTACCTATCAAGTCGATACAGCTAACCCAATCGATATGGGAATTATGAAACTTCCTCACGCTGAAGGAAAAGATGAAAAAGTTATTCTCCAAGGTCCTTCAATGGCGTTCTTAAGCCATCAAAAGAATGATGGAAAAATCGATACTGATAGACAACTTGCTTCATGGCTATTCTATAAACACATGATTACTGGAAAAACAGAAAATGGTTATAATGCTGCTGAATGGTCATTCCAAACCAACTATTTACCTGTTTTAAGATCAATTTATGAAAGCGATGATTATAAAGAAATCTATGATGAATCGCAATATTCTGAAAACTCAACTTATGAAATCGCTTGCTGTAGAATTGCTGAACTTGCTGCTGATTTAAATGACAGCTATTTCACTTCACCAGCTTTCCCAGGAAGTAACTCTTGTAGAGATGAAGTCGATACTTTACTTGGAACTGCCGTCAAAGAAGGAACAAGTGGTGGTACATTAAGCGATTCAAGAATTAATGAATTATTTAATACTGCATTTACCAATGCTTCAAAGGATATTAAATAATTTCTTATAAGAATTAGAATTCTCTAAATTATGAAAAATATTAAATTTAAAGGAATTTTAGTTAGTGGTTTACTTTCTCTTGCAGCCCTTACTGGCTGTGGAGAAGGCACTAACAATGTTGATGAAAGTAATGTCATTTCTTTTTGGCACACTTTTTCTAAATCAACTCAAACAATCATCGAAAGAAGAGCTACTGAGTTTGAAAAATACATCAAAGAAAGAGATGGTGTCGATATTGAGATTAAACAAGACTCTCAAGGTGACTATGATGCTTTAGCTGATAAAATTATTAAGGGCTATGCAGTTGGAACAACTCCAACAATCACCGTTGCTTATCCTGATAATATCGCTTATTATTTTGGACTTGAAAGCAATCCAGGTGATTTTGTTGTTAAACTTGATGATTTCTTTACTGATGAAAAACTCGGCTTTGGTGCTGATGAATTTTTAAATCCAAATTCATTAGGTACTGATGATTTTGTCGCTTCATTTATCGATGAAGGACGTCACTATAAATATGAAGGCACCTATTCAATGCCATTTATGAAGTCAAGTGAAATCATGCTGTATAACGCTGAAATTGTTGAAGATGTTTTATCTAAACTTGGTATTAGCGAAGGCTATGAGCGTTATATGGAAAACATCACTTGGGATGAATTAATGGAACTTTGCGAATATATCAAAGATCATGCGGATGATTATTTAGATACATCTGCAAATAAAGCTTATCCATTATATTATGATAGTGATGCTAATTTCTTCATTACCCAATGTTATCAAAGAGATATTCCATATATTTCGATGAGTGAAGATGGAAAAGGAAGCATTGACTTTAATAATCCTAAAGCTGTTGAATTAATTAATGAATTCAAAGGACTTCATGATGACAAGATTTTAACGACAAAAGGCGTTGAAAATAAATACGGAAGCGATTTCTTCAAATCTTTACAATGCGCTTTTACAGTTGGTTCAACTGGTGGTAGTGGATATAGTGACCCAGGTGTTAGTTTTGAAGTCGGAGTTTGTAAATTCCCTACCTATAAAGGAGTAAGTGAAGAGAGAGCAAAATATGTTTCTCAAGGTGTCACTTTAGCCTTGTTAAATAACCAAAAAGATACTGCCGAAGTTAACGATAAAAAAGTTAAATACGGCTGGGAATTTGTTAAATATTTATTAAATACTGAAAACAATACCGATATTTGTTTATCAAGCCAAGGTTATGTTCCAGTTAGAGAATCTTGTTATGAAGATCCAATGTTTACTGAATTTATGGCTAACGAAGATGATTATATGGTAAAAGTTTTCGATGCTGTCGTTAATGATATTAACGGAAATTATTATAATTTCCCTGTTTTTGAAGGAAGTGACCAAGCTAGAACCCAAGTTGAAGGCGCAGTTAAAAACACTCTTCTTGGAAATGGCACAGCTGCTTCAAATTTAGAAGTTGCTGAAGTTGAAACACTTAAGTTTGTTAAATAGTATGAATATTAGATTTTTAAAATTTAGTGGCGTTTTTGCGTTGTCTTTTGTTTCTTTATCATCTCTTATTGGCTGTGGAGATGATGGAAGTGACTTTATTGACTATGCAATGACTGACACCAATATTAGATTAAAAAATGATTATAAAAATGCTGATGGAAGCAATAAAGATTTCTTCACTCAAGGAATTGGAGAAGTAACTCCTGTTTATTATATCGATGGAGATACAACTCACTTTAGATTAAATGATTCGGATAACAAAACTTTAATTAAAGCTCGTTATTATGGAGTTGACACTCCTGAATCAACTGGTGCGGTTGAACCTTATGGAAAAGCAGCTGCTGAATACACCAAAAGCAAAATTCAAAATGCTTATGAAAATGGAACAGTTGTCATCTCTTCTTTAAACTTAACAAGTGATGCTGCTCCTTCCGTTGATTCAAATGGTAGATATCTTTGTATGGTTTGGATTAATGAAACCACCAAAGATGCTCCATATGATGAACTATATTTACTTAATTTGATGCTCGTTCAAAATGGTTATAGTCAAGTTAAAAATCTTGATGACTTTCCAGAATTTAAAGACACTTTTACAAGCGCTGAAATGCAAGCTAGAGATCATAAATTAGTTATGTTTTCAGGTGAAGATGATCCAAATTATAACTATGGAGATTATCAAGTAGTTTCTTTACTTGATATTAAAAACGAAGTTGTTGAAACTTTAAAAGATAAGAATCATGTAAATAAATATGAAAATGCACGTATCCGTGTTAGAGGTACGGTTGCTGGATATACAAATAACATTCTCTATTTGGAGCAAGCTTTTGAAAACGAAGATACTGGTGAAATTGAATATGCTGGTATTAATATTTTTACTGGTATGCAACCTATTCCATCAAAATATACTAAGATTAATACTTTCTTAGAGCTTTCTGGCTTAGCTTTAACTAGTGAAAACTTTGGCTTCCAAATGACTGATGTTTATAGTTGGCCAGTAAGAAGTGGAACTGATGAAAATGATACTGTAATTATTAA
This sequence comes from uncultured Bacilli bacterium, assembly GCA_944342125.1. GTDB lineage: Bacteria > Bacillota_I > Bacilli_A > RFN20 > CAG-826 > Onthovivens. The sequence continues at coordinate 3,823 of CALVMF010000078.1, forward strand.
TTCAGCTGATGAAATTCCAGAAGAATATAAGATTGATGCTCGAGTTGTCGATGCTTTTGATTTAGATTCAGAAAATAATGAGAATCATTTTGACTATTTATTTAACTGGGTTGAACTTGAACAAGATATCTATATTTATGACGGATACGATTCAAACAACACTCCAAAAGAAGTAACTCTTTATGGTAAGGTTGGTGGAGAAAACGGAAGAGAAATTCCTGTTAATATCTACGTTCCATTCTTGTACACTCCAGATGAAGATAACAAACTAGATAAATATACTACTTATAAAGAATATCTTGGACAAACCTTTAGAGTTAGTGGTATTTATAGCTTCCATAATAGAACTGATGGAACAACTGATTATCAAATCGTTTTAAGAGATAGTAGCGATTTAGTAAGAATTATCTAATTATGAAGAGTAAAAAGTTAACTTTATTTGCTTTACCTTGTTTATTACTTGCTTCTTTTTCGCTTGCTTCTTGTAGCTGTGAAGAAAACAAAACTTTTAGTGTTTTCTTTAGCGAATTTTATCAAGGAAAAGATGCAAATGATGCAATGGTGGAACTTGGTTCAACTTCTAGTGCAGAATATCCTTTAGAAGGTTTAAAAGTTAACTTTTATAGTGGGCAAGAAATCACTCATTCTTATACTTTTAATGAAAATGATGTTATTTCTAAAGATGCTCCAATTATCTTCGCTAATAAAGATGCAAGTGTCGATTTATTATCAACAGATTATATAGCTCTTGATGATAACTATCTTTATGGAAGTTATTATGTTGAGCTAGTTGATTCTAATGATAAAGTCATTGATTGTTTAGGCTATAAAGGTTTTGATATTGAATTTGTCAACAATCAAAGCCTTGTTCGCCTTGAAGAAAAAATGACGCCAAATGGAAAATACGATCCTTTAAATTACGTAGCAGTAAGAAGTGGAATTACGAGCTATCTAGGAAATATTAATGCTCCAATTAGTTTAGAAGAATTAATGAGTGGACCTAGATTAGATGAAACTTTATATGGTAATAGTCCATTTTTTGAAAATAGAGACGGGAAAGGTGGCTATATAAATGTAACCATTCAAACTTTAGGTGATGGAGATACAACTTATTTTTATTATCCTGAAGATAGTGGCTTAAATAATTCCGATAGAGTTCGTTATTTGATGATTGATACTCCTGAAGTTGATCATGGACCAGGTGGAGTCGATGAAGAAGCGTGGGGAAATGAAGCAAAAAGGGTTAACAACGAAAAATTAACAAATGCTAAAGGAATAATTCTTCAATCAAATAAAGATTTTACACTTTATGAAACTTTTGGGCGAATTTTAGGTTATGTATGGTATACAAATCAAGATCCTAACGATATTAGCTCATATCGCTTATTAAATTTTGAAATGGTTTTAGATGGACTTGCTGAATTTGCTGAAAGCGATAAATACGAAACGATGT
>CALVMF010000079.1 GCA_944342125.1 uncultured Bacilli bacterium
GAAGTTTCTATTTTGCCTCATCATATTGAGTATTTAGCTAATGTAGAAATATCTGTTTTGACCATCACTAAAGATGGCAAAGATAAACATTATGCTGTTGGAGGAGGTGCAATTCATTTTATTGAAAGCACTAACACGGCTTTTCTTGTTTTAAATGGAATCATTGCAGTTGAAAATATTGATATCGATAAGAGCAGAAAACTTCAAGAAGAAGCTCAAAAGAAACTACAAACCGATTTATCACGACTTGAACATAAGGAACAAGAAAGAGAATTGCGTAAGGCGATGATTGAATTAATGGCTAAAAATACTTATAAAGAGTAATTTATCTTTAAGAATTATCTTGAAAATTATAAGAAATCCTTGCAAAACTCAACTTTTTTTGAAAATATTTAATACTTATATCCTATGATTCCATCTGATTTTTAAAATGAAATGAAAAAGATATATGAAACTTTTGTGAATATATTTTTTTATCCAAATAGTCCTCAAAAGCAAACCCAAAAATAAAAAAAATGCGATAGTTATCGCATTATTCGTCAACTGGAGCGGGTGATGGGAATCGAACCCACGTAATCAGCTTGGAAGGCTGATGCTCTACCATTAAACTACACCCGCGTGCTTGAATATAGTATTACAGGTAAGGTAAATAATCAATACTAAATTTTAAGAAATTTCACTTTTTACATAAAAGTTAATTTTCTATTTCAGTTTATCGATAATATCTTCTTTATATTTAGGCAAATATTTTTCCCTAAGCCACTCAGGAGATTCAATGATTAAGGTTTTAAGAATCTCTTCTTTTTGACTATTATTTAAGTTCTTTATATAAGATTCTACTGCTTCTTCGACGCTATCAAATTTTACATTAGAAGATGCAGTCGATTTAACATATTCATCCTTATGTTCTAGATATTCATAATAAAGAGCTACTTCATGTTTGCACATATCCTCATCGCCCGAGGCATATGGGCAGTCGCAATAAGAATTATAAGGCTTTTCTAGGTCAATTTGCACATCATAAACATGCCCATCAGAGCCTTCAACTTCCCCATAAACAACGTTTCCATCTACCGAAGTAATTCTTGCGTTTCCACTTCTATAATAAGCACGTCCTCTTGACACTATCTTGCTTTCAAAATAACTAAGAAAATCCATTCCAAAATTATAACAAATTAAAGAGAAAACTTGAGTTTTTTCATTAATAAGTATAAAAATATTCTTTGTGAGGAAATTAATATGAAAGAAACTTTAAAAATTTGCGTTGCAACCAATAACGAACATAAAATGGGTGAATTAAGAAATATATTTAAAGGATACAATATTGAACTTTGTTCGTTAAAAGACTTAAACATAAAAGCTGATCCTGAAGAAAATGGCGAAACTTATGCTGAAAATGCCTTTATTAAAGCAAATGAAGTCGCTAAATTTACTTCGCTCCCTGTTTTAAGCGATGACTCTGGTATAAAAATTGATGCTATTGGTGGACTTCCAGGAGTTCATTCACATCGTTTCGCCGAAGCTTTTGGCGGTCAAGAAAAAACAAATAACTTTTTAGTTAAAAATTATCCTAATTCCAAAGCTCATTTTACAGCTCATTTTGTTCTGTTAAATTTAACACCAAATTCAAGAAATGATTTTGAGGGAATTATGAATGGTCACATTGCAAATTCTGTTTATGGTAATGGTGGATTTGGCTATGACCCTATCTTTGTTCCTGAAGGATATGAGTGCACTGTTGCATCTTTATCAGCCGAAGAAAAGAATAAAATTTCCCACCGTTATAAAGCTTCAAAAGCTATGCTTGATTATTTAATTAAAGAAAAATACCTTTGATTTGCGGATTTTTTTTATTAAAATTAACGCTTTTTTAAATAAAGTTGATAGTAAAGTAAATAGACAATAGCAGCCAAACCAGCTGGAATAATTACTAAATAGTAATAAACCGAATCGCCTAAAGAAGCTCCTAAAATTAAAAATACAATAAGTAAAACACCCATAAGGAGTTCAAAACTCAAAACATATCGATATATTTTTAATGGTTTTTTATCGATTATGATTATTCGGTTGTCCTCTAATTCTTCTTCTGGATTTAAAATTTCATAATCTTTACTCATCAGTTCATTTGCTTCGCTTCTTATCTCGTTTATATCAACGCTTAAATCGTGGTCTGAAAAAAATATTTTCTTCTCTTCTTCACTACAAATAGTAAATGTTTCATCAAAATAGTTATATAAATCGACAATATCTTTTAATCCATTAAGGTAACTATCTAAATATTTTTTTGCGATACATTTTCCATCTTTAAATAATCTTTCTTTAGCTTCCCTTAAAAACTTTCTTGTTTCTTTGATTACATCTTCAACAAAAGAAAGGAATAAAAAAGTATTTTCTTCATCTAAATAGATATCATATTCATCTATTATTGGTTTAATTTTATTAAAGTTAATATTTAAGAAATCTTGTTTATAAAGGGTTGCTAAAGCGATACCAACAATCGAAGATAAGTCGTTTGGCTTAATTTCCAAACAATTTTTATATAGCTTAATCGCATGATCATAAGCTCCACGTTGAGTTAAATCTAAAAAAGCTTGATTTGCAATCGCTCCATATTGTCTATCAAAAAGTTTTTTGCCTTGTTCTAATGCAAAATTATTACCACATTCAGAACAAAAAATTGTTGGCTTTGTTCCATCTGTATCTATTAATTTACCACATTTTGGGCACATTACTCTCATAGTGAACTCCTTTAACTAAGCTAGAAAAAAGATATAATTTCCTTCAACTCTAATAAGATTTTTAACAACTGCGTAGTCAATCGAAACATTAATAATTTCTTTAATAGTGTCTCCAACCTTATTAAACCCGAAAGCAGAAACAATATATTTTATCAATTCGTCTCGGCTTAAAGAAAGTTTAATTTTCATAATGTCTTTAATAGCGACAATAATTTCTTCTTTTGGAATATCGACAAATTCACGATATTTACTTCCTACTCGATAGAAGTTTAACCTTTCTTTATCTTCTTCTTTATTCCAATAAAATTTCATTTCATTAGTATAATTTGCAGGCTTACCAATCAAAAGCTCGTTGAAAACCTGTTTAGTTGCCTTGGTATTTTTTGGAATTGAAAATTGATAAAGAACTTTTTTGATTAATAGTCTTTCACTGATTGGACTTTCATTACGAATGAAAAATTCAATCACTTCTTTTGTTTTAGTATCTTTTTCTTCAAAAAATGTATCAGGGTCTTCTTCTATAGTCTGATATCCAGATGGTTTATAGTCAACTGAATGATTAAAATCGTCTCTGCTGTCTTCTTTTTCAAAAACAATTTTCTTTTTAACTAAGTTGCTACTACTAGCATCGTTTTTTGGATGGTTAATCTCTTCAACAATTTTATCGATTACAAGATTTGGTGAATCAAAATAATCTAAAGACCAAATTCTAATAAGTCTCCAACCAAGTTGATTTAAAACATCTGTTTGAACAATATTGCGGTCTTTACTTGTTTTGGAGTTAATATAACTTCTTGAATCGCAAAGTATACCAAGCAGATAATGATTTTCATCTTGTGGGTCTACAACGCCAATGTCAACTCTAAATTCGCTTGTTCCAATATTAGTATGGACTTTATAACCACGTTTTTCTAAATCGCGAGCAATATATTTTTCAATTCCGCCTTTATATTCTTTTTGCTCACCATTTTTAATGATAATAAAGTTTCTACCATTATAAGCATAATCTAAGAATTCTTTTAAGCCTCTTGACCCTTTTCCTTGCGCACGATTTGTATCAATTTGACTAGCAAGTAAGGAAGAATAAACAATCATTTCTTCTCTAGCTCTAGAAACAGCAACATTTAATCTTTTTTCACCGCCTGCATTAGAGAGTGGTCCAAAATTAAAGCTTATTTTTCCATCTTTATTTGGTCCATAACAAATAGAGAAGATAATTACATCTCTTTCATCGCCTTGTACACTTTCAAGATTTTTAACAAATAACTCTTCTTTCCCACTATAAGCCTTTAATTCGAGTTCAGGCTTACTTTTGAATGCATCTTGAAGCATATCAAGAATTAAAGTTTGTTGAGAAATAGAGAATGTGACGACCCCAATACTCTTTTTAGAAAGCTCTTCATCGCTAAGTCTACGAATTATTTCGTTAACGATAGCTTTAGCTTCAACTTTATTTTTGCGGTCTTCGTATACGCCATTTTGGCAATAATTAAAAACAATTGAGCTATTAATCGCCCTTGGAGAAGGGAAAGTTAGAAGTTTATTGTCATAATATTCGACATTTGAGAAAGCGATTAAACTTTCATCTTTGCTTCTATAATGCCAAGTAAGATATTTTTTAGGCATCGAGATATTTAAACAATCGAGCAAAACGCTTTCCCCGTCTTCAATAAAGAAATCATCTTCATCGCTTGTGTCTGCTTCAAAAAATCTTGTTGGAGGTAGTTGTTTTTCATCGCCAACAATGACAGCACTTTTTCCTCTAGCTATAGCCCCAACTGCATCACTAGTTGTAATTTGACTAGCTTCATCAAAGATTACAATATCGAATTTTTTATGAGTTGGATTTAAGTATTGCGCAACACTAAGTGGCGACATTAAAAAACATGGACAAATTGTCGTTAAAATATTTGGTGTTGAATCAAATAAATTTCTTAAGCTGATTCCTCGACCATTATTAGAAATCGCTTTTTTAAGTAAAACAAACTCTTTAGCTTTTTCACTACTTTCATCATCTTTAGAAAAGAAAGAAGATGTTCCTTTTGATAGTCGATAAGCGACTTCTTTAATCGTTAATTCATTGTATTCATCGATTAAATGACGATATTCTTCAATCTTTTCATTTTGAGAGCGACCCGAAAACATATTTAGTTCGCTATCTTCTTCAATATGTTCTAAGGCTAAATTGTAAGAAACATTTTTCTTATAAACATTTATTAAATCAAAGTCGTTAATCGTTCCTTTTAAATTTAATTCAATTAGGTTACCAACATTTAGATTTTCAACAATTGCTATTTGATTCTTAAAAATAATATAGTCTTTTAATCTTTCATTTCTATTAATTACTTTATCGATACGTTCAATATTTTTTTCAAGACTTAGCTCATCTAGCATATTTAAAACGTTAGTTGAGAATTTTTCATTTAGTTCTTGCTGATCATTTTTAATTTCTTCAAAAATATCTATAACAGTCTCAAACTTCCCGTTTGCTTCAACAATTAGTTTTAAAGCCTCT
>CALVMF010000080.1 GCA_944342125.1 uncultured Bacilli bacterium
CGGTCATGGAATTTCCTGAAAATGAGCGCAAAATCTCTTTAATGCTTCTTCCTGATGATTACGATGCTCCTGAAAATCTCGAAAAAGGTCAACTTATTATTTCGCCTAACACCTATTTTATCGGGACCGCTAATAAAGATGATTCAACCTTTACTATCACCGATAAAGTTATCGATAGAGCGATTGTAATCGATTTTGAAGATACTCAAAAAGAAGTCCATTATGATGGTGAATTTAATCCAATCTCTTTAAGTTATTCGCGTTTAACTGAATTATTCATTGAAGCTAAGGAAGCCTATAAATTTAAACCAAGCGACAAGGCTAAATTCTTGAAAGTTTTAGAATTTATGTCTAGTGAACTAGATATCACAATTGGTAATCGTATCATTCGTCAACTCGACGATATGGTTCCAGTTTATCTAGCTATGGAAATAAATTATGAAGAGTGTTTAGATAATGTCTTTGCTAATAAGATATTAAGAAAACTAGAAAGTCGCTACGATTCAAGCTTAAGAAATGGCTTAAATAAACTTAATAAACTTCTTGATGAATTATATGGTCGCGATTCATTCAGCTATTCACGAACCATCATCAACAAATATCTAAGGAGAGCTATTTAGTGATTTCTTTGAGTTTAAAAGAAAATAAGACTAATTTTTCCTTTAGTCTACTTGATAATATATCTCTTCTTTTAGAGCATGTTTTAAATATTGTTTCAACTCATAAGGTTGATCTAAAAAAAGAAGAAGTTTTAGTTAGGGTTGAAAACTTTAAACTTTACGACAAATCTTTAATAAATAAAACAATTTCTGATTCAAGAATGTATACGCTTGAAAATGAATCTGCAAAATTAAAAAGTCTATATCAATATAATTATGAAGAAGATGTCGATACTTATGAAAATCGCTTCATTGCTTATATTCTTTATTCTTTAAAAGATGATATAGTTGATAGCTATCGCTTAAAAGAAAGAGAAAAACTTCCATTTTTAAAAGCTGGAATATCCTATGGCGATTATGGAACGTATTCTTTATTATCACGCTATGAAATGAATCTAAAAAAAGAACAAGAAGAACAATATGAAAATCATATTTATCTTCTTTCTTTACTTAGGCGCATCAATAATCTTCTTAAAAGCGAATTCTTTAAACGAGTTAAAAGAGTTCGCTTTAATGAAGTTTACGCAACTAATGTCTTAATAAACGATAAAGATTATTCTTTTTGTTATTATTACTATCTTAAAAATAAACAAAATAATGAAAATCTAAAGCAAGAAATTATCGATGATCTTTTTAAGCTTTTAAAAGATAAAAATAAGGATAACCTTATTTTTAATAAGCCAGATTACTTGTCTTTTAGAAATGGACACTTTGTTTTTTCTTTAAAAAATAACGAGCGTCTTTTAATAGACGTTCTTAATAAAGAAATCAATAAGTTTTATGAATATCTTCTTGATTTTAAGATTAATCTTTTCGTTAAAAAGATGATCGTTTATTTTGAAGGTCAAGAATATAGTTTTGATGTTAAAAACTTAAATTATATTTTAGAGTTTTTATCTTCTCTTACTTTAACTTTAAAAACTCCAGAAAATATCTGCCCACTTTGTCGAAATGAAAACGAAGATACTTTCTGCCATCGTTGTGGTGCTAGATACGAAATAATTCATAGAAAAAATGGCACTTTTGCGTGGATTTATAATATTTTTGCAGTAGATTTAGGAGATGAACATCATGAGATTTAAAAAGTTATTTTTATCTTTATCATTTATTACGACCCTTATTTTTTCATCTTCTTGTTCGATTTTTGGAAGTGAAACAAGCGGGGCTTCAATTGAGCGTGTTGAATCTTCGACCGATGAAAATGGAACAACTATTGTCACGATGTATTTTGAAGATGAAGATATGGAGCCGCTCACTTTTGAAATACCAAAGGGCGAAAAAGGTGAAGTTGGAGCAATTGGTGCAGTTGGTCCAGGAATAGCAAGTATTACTAGCTCAGAGAGTGCTGACGGCACAAAAACTATTTTAACTATTACATTTACTTCTCCAGATATGCCTACTCAAACTTTTGAAGTTAATAATGGAGTAAGTGTTAAAATGGTTTACACTGATTATGATCCAGACACAAAGACAAACTCTTTAAAATTTGAAATGAGCGATGGAACTATCTTACCTAAAGAAGATGAAGAACAAATCATTATTAAAGATGGTGTTGATGGGGTTGGGATTAAAGAAGTAAAACAAGAGCAACTCCCTAATGGCGATTATGTGATAACTATTAGCTACACTGATGAAAGTATAGAAGATAGCGTTATTACTTTGCCTTATAAAGTAGGTGAAGATGGAAAGGATGGGAAGGGAATTTACTCAATAATCACAAATCAAATTGACAATCTCTTTTATATTTCTATTCAATATAGCGATGGTTCAATCGAGGATTTAAATCCAATTGTATTACCTCAAGCAACTAAATGGTTAAGTGGACTTGGAGCCCCAAATAGTCTTATAGAAAATCAAGCAATTGAAGGCGACTATTATTTTGACCAAGAAAACTATATTATCTATTTTTATGATGGTAGCGATTTTATTGAAGTTATCAATTTAACTGAAAACAATAAAGTTACAAATAAATATACTGTAACTTTTGACCCAAATGGAGGCGGATTTATTAGTGAAACTATTGGGAAAATTCAAGTAGATGCAGGGAGTACAATTAATTTAGCGAGCATCCCACTATGTTCAAAAGATGGTTTTACTTTTGCTGGTTATTATACAACTAAAGAAGGACCTTTAAATCCTCTTTCTGGGAAACTAACTGATTTAACTCCTATTTATCGCGATACTATTTTCTATGCTTATTACGAGGAAATTTAATGATAAAAAGAAAACTTATTATTGGCATAGCACTTTCAGTATCAATGTTAGCTACAATTTGTGTAGGTTTTTCAGCTTATGTTATTATTGGACAAATTAATAAAAATATTTCAGTTAATGCGTCTCAAATAGAAGTTAACGAACTGAAGCAAACTTTTTTAAGCTACAAAGGTGTTAACAAAAATATAACAATTTATGGCGATGACATTATCGATGATAAGTTTTCAATTAATTTTTCTTTAAATCAGCAAGAATATAATAAGGACAATAATGATTTAAGTGCAAATTCTGGAATTGGTGCAATTATTAAATTTCCATCTACTGATTTATATAATTCAGTAAAAAAGAATGCATCAAACAATTTTGTTTCTTTTAACTATGGTGATTATTTATTGTCGATGAAAGAAGGCACTAATTATAAAGCTAATGATGAACAATGTATGAGTTTTGATGATTCCTCTCGAGTTTGTAATTTCCATATTTCTCTTAGTAAAGAACATTCTAACAATGATTTTTATATCCAGAAAATAGCTGAAGACAATAATTTGACTGAGAGTTCAAGTGTTTCTGGTGGTCAAGTCATTATAAATGTATGGACTTTTACTATGAACTTTGATTTTGGAATAGTTGATCAAAATTTAGGTTATTCTACTTTATTTCAAAAATCTGATTTAAATGGAGTTGAAATAACTCTACTATTTGAAGATTATAGGTAATTAATATGAAGAAAAAGATTATTTTTACACTCATATTTTTAATTATTTCTTCTATTTCAATTGCATTAGGGGATTATATTATTGCTAATTTGCATATCAATGATTTTAGCGATGATATAAGAGTTGAAACGACTGAAAATAAAAATGATTATAAAAAAGTTGAATTATTAGATGATGACAATAATCTTCTTAAAAAAATGTATATTAAAACCAATGATAAACTTGAAATAGATGATTTCCCTTTAGATTATCAAAGTGCAAGTTATGAATGGATTGATACTTCAACGAACCAAACTAAATTTTCTCTTGCTCAAAACTCATTTTCTGAAGGCTTGGTAGTTGATAAGGAATATACTTTAAAGGCAAATGATATTGGTTCTTCTGCAACACAAACAGCACCAAGTAGCGATAATTTTAAACCTGTAGAAGGTGAGAATAAGGGCGATAGCACTGTAAATGTTGATACTGGTTCGGTCGCTATAAATCAGGGAAATAATAAAGGTTCAGTGATATCAATGGAAGAACCTATTTTAAAAGAAGTTGATTTTGATTTGAACTTTAAAACCGCAACTGAAGATGGACCAGAAAGTGGTGGACAAAGCATAAAACAAGATTTAGGAGATACTGGTGCTACTCAGCATTCAAGCGATCAAACTATTGGTCTTGAAGATCCAAATTCTCCTAAAGATATTTATAAACCAAAAGCAGGAAGCACAAGTGATTCATCAAATCCTCTTGTGACTAGGTTAAAACTCGAATGCGATACATACTTAATAGGCGAATCAGAAAATAGCCAAGCTTGGCTTGGTGTAGGTGCTAGAACAGGATTCTATGGAGGTGGTAGTTGGTCTCAATTTTCTTATCAAGGATATATCAATGGTTCATATTGCGAACTTGATTTAAATGGGCATAAACTTTTTATTGGGAATTATGCAACCCTAGAACTTTGGGGGTCCTTAATTGATTCTTCAGAGGAAAAAAATGGTGAAGTAATTGTCGAAAATGGCGGAACAGTAAAATCTACTTTCGTTATTGAAGATCATTATCATGAAACTTCTATTCCTATTGCCTATGCGTACGGTGATGCACCTTTTAAGATGTATAGGATGCCATATTTAAACGCACCATTAAAAGTGAAAAATGGAGGAACATTAAAGGGCTATCTGAGATTAGATTTTGGAGGAGATAAAAATGCCAATTATGGTGATATGGAGTTAAACATTATTGGTAATGGCGGTGATTTTATGTTTGACACATCATTATGTGATAGCTATAGTTATATTTTTAGAAAACCATTATGGGATGATTATTGGTCACCTAGTGCGGACAAAGATACAATTAATAGTGAAACAGAAACAGTGCAGAGCATAGTATATGAAAAATTTTCATATGAAATTTACAATTGTAAGAATTTAAGTGTAAATACACCAACTCTTAGTAATATTGAATATGTTATAGCTGATTTGGGACTTTTTCAAATTAAAGCAACTTTTTCATTTAATTGGGACAGGTGCGACTTTTTTATTCCTCCTTATTTTAATATTTACTTGTATAATAGTAATGCAACAATTAAAAATAATTTTGT
>CALVMF010000081.1 GCA_944342125.1 uncultured Bacilli bacterium
TTTTAACTTCGATAATCCAGGTTGCTTTTCTTCCTTCATCAGTTAAAAGACCAAATTCAGGAACATAGCCAATAATCGAGCCAAATAAATCGAGCATTCCACTATTTCTATTGCATCTTGCACCTAAAACAGAGTTAGCAAAAACAACAGCGCTACTTTCAGCCCAGCTTAAAATATCGCCTTTTTTAGGTCTATTTCCGCATTCTTTTAAATATGATGCGCAAGAAAAAGAATCTTTATCAGTTAAACCAGCTTTTAAAAGTTGATCTTCATAGTATTCTTGCTTTCCATATAAGATTTTATTGAAGACAATCTTTTCTAAGAAGCTACACTTAACGTTTTTATAATCAAGTGGTCTAGGATCACAAGTAAATCCACCAGTAGCTTTAATTCCTTCATTATTTATTTCACTCATCGTTTTAAATAAAGGTTTTAAAAGTGGGATTCCAAAAGATGTGACAAGATGACCTTCATTATGAGTTACTTTAACCATCCTTTTAGCGCCAAATATGTCACCAAAAAGAACTAAAGTTTCTAGGATTTTTTGTTTTGTTTCACCTTCTTTCCCTTCAAGAATGGATTTTAATTCGTCATTTAATTCCATTTTATATTCAATCATATTAAATCTTGGCTCCTTTTCTAAATGCACTACGAGTTGCTTCCCAAACTCTAGCTGGTTTTATTGCATCGCCTACTCTATATATTTCTTTTGCAGCTTGGGTTTTAACAAGTTCATCATATAAACTCGTTTCACTTCTTGAACCAAGCGCAAGAACAATAGCATCAGCCTTAATTTCTTCTCTTTTCCAAACATCTTTAATTGGTTTAAGTTTATCCATTGGATTTTCAATGTTTTCTGGAAGAATTGGCGCCCAGCAAACATAAGGATTAGGTTTATTTTTCGAAACATTAACATCGACAACTATAGAATCTTTTTTGATTTCTAAAAGTTTTGTCATGTTAAATAGCTTCACTTTTCCTTCATCAAGATAATGAATAAGATGCGACCTATTTGCAGTGCACATATGATTCATAAAATATTTATCCATTTCGATAACACTAACATTTTTATTGAGTTCGTATCTTAAAAAGTATGCAGTTTCGCAACCAACCATTCCACCTCCTGCAACAAGAATTTCATTAAAATCATTGAGTTTTGCAGGGTTTTTTAAAATTTCTTGAGCAAAAAACACATTTTCGTTATCGATACATGGGATATTAATTTTACTTTCTTTTGCTCCTGTTGCGCAAACTATAACATCGTATTTATCCTTCACTTCTTCAGCTTTAACTTCTTTATTTAAGACTAAAGTAAAGTTTGGATTTTTCTTCATTTCATTAACTTCGTGCTCTAAATAATAAAGATAATTTTTCATCTCATATTTTATACGAGCAATACTAGCTTCGTTTACTTGTCCGCCTAGATGGTCTTCTTTTTCAACAATAGTTACTGTGTGACCTCTTCTTAAAAGAGTTTTTGCCATCATTACTCCGCCAGGGCCACTGCCAACAACTAAGCAATTCTTTTTAACTTCAGCTTTAGTTACTTCATTTGGGAATTCATATTCAAAAGCAGTTAAAGGATTGACTGCACATTGAGGATGTCCGCCTTCGACAAACTCATTTAAGCAACCTTCTTGGCAACCGATACATGGTCTAATAGACATCGTATCGCCTTTAAATGCTTTATTAACCCAATCAGGATCAGCAAGCAATGGTCTTCCAAGCATGACCATGTCGCATTTTTCTTCGCGCAATGCACTTTCGGCTAAATCAGGATAGCCAAGTTTACCAACCGCAACGATAGGAACTTCTAAGCCTTTATTACTTCTAATTCCTTTTTCCTTAAAGTAATCCTTTACAAGCTTACTTAATTCAAGGAAACAACCACTTGGCATGCTCATTGGAGGATGTGGTAAGAACCAGTTATCATAGCACCCCATATCAACATCAAAAATATCGACGCCACATTTAACAAGATGTTCCATAAAACGCAAAGTTTCATGAACTTGTCTTTCTTTTTTAAAGCGTTTTAGCGGCTTAACTTTTCTCATTTTTTCTTTATATGTAGCGTTTAAAGCTAAAGTTAAGTCGATACGATACATGATAGGATAATCTGGTCCTACTCTTTTACGAATTTCTCTCACCATGTCGCATGCGAAGTTTTCTTTATTTGCATATCGACCAAGTTTACGATGGTTAAAGGCACTATTTGAAACTTGCTCTAATAAATATCCTTCATGACCATGTAGATATACGCCATCTAAATTTAAAGCTTTAGCATCTGCACTAGCTTGTCCGACCTTTTTAATTATCTTTTTTAATGAGTGATCGCTTAATCTTAAGCAAGGAACAGCGCTCATATACCAGTTAGGATTAAATGAAGCTGAGCGAGGGAATGAATGTTGAGTAATTAAACATTGTGGGTTTCCAACTCGACCAAGACCAGGAGTTAATTGAACAAATACTTTAGCATCGTGAGCATGGCAAAGCATTGCTAAATCTCTCCAGCCAGGATAAACCGTTCTACTTCTATCTATACGTGGAAAATATGTTAAATCACCAAGTTCAATCAAAGACTTATCAATTCCATAACTTACTGGGACTAATCCAGTTGTAATAAGTCCTACGCCTCCTCTAGCACGAGCTTCAAAATATTTAAGCATCATCTCGTTTGGACGTCCTGTCTCTTCAGCCATGTCAATGTTTCCCATTGGTGCCATGACAATTCTATTTTTCACAGTACAATTATTTATTTGAATTGGTGTAAAAATAGAATTATATGGATAAAGTTTGTTGTCCATTTTTGGCGTTTCAAAACCTTTATCCCACCAGGAATCATAACTCGAAAGAAGATTATAAATTTTCTTTTCGTAATCCATCTGAATTCTCCTTAATTTCCTTTATTATACCTTATTAATCGGTATTTTTTTACTTTAAATTTGCTACTAAAGAGGTAGAAAAAGATCAAAGGTTAATCAAAAAATTAATTTCGCATTAAAGATAATTCAACAAGCCATAAAAACAGAAAATAAGATAGAAAATTAGGCTTCAAAAGATTAAAATTGCTGTGTTAGAGGAGAATAGACAAATGAAAGTAAAAATTTATCCAATTCAATCACACCTTCATAATCAAAATGTTTTAAATGAATCGACTGAAAAGCTAATTAACAGTTTATCAAATGAAGATTTATCAATTAGTATCGAATACGACATTAATAAATTATATCTTGATGCAGATTTATCACTCATTCTCGTTCAATCTGGTGGTAGCGAGGGCTTATTTATTAAAAACTTTGCTAAGTTTAAAGAACCATATTATTTATTAACATATGGTGTTAATAACTCCCTTGCCGCTTCTTTAGAAATTCTTGCATTCTTAAAAAATCACAACTTAAAAGGTGAAGTTTTGCACGGAAATAACGAATATTTACGCTCTAGATTAGAAGCCTTAGTAAATAAAAAGCCTGATGTAAAAGCTGAAGCAAATCTTGGTTTAATCGGCGAACCATCCGATTGGCTAATTTCTTCAAATGTTGATGAAAATGTTGCTTTAGAAAAATTCAAAATTAACTTAGTTCATATATCAATTCAAGAATTAATCGATGAATATAATAGCATCAAAACTTTCGACATCATGAAAGCTATGAAAGAACAAAAATTCGATCAAAACGAAGTTTCTAAAGCTGAACATCTATATACTGCAATCAATAATCTTGTTAAAAAATATCATCTAAATGGTTTTGCAATTCGTTGCTTTGATTTATTAGGAACTTTAAAAACAACTGCTTGTTTAGCACTATCTCACTTTAACGATGATGGTATTATTGCAACTTGTGAAGGTGATGTCCCTTCGATGATTGGCATGTATCTTGTTAATAAAGTTTTAAAAGAAACAAGTTTCCAATGCAATCCTTCTAGAATTGACACTTCAAAAAACGAAATCACACTTGCGCACTGCACAATTCCTTTAAAACTTTGCTCTTCTTTCAATCTTGACACTCACTATGAATCAGGTATTGGCGTAGGAATTCATGGCGAAGTTAAAGAAGGTAACGCAACTATCTTCAGATTAAATTCTGCTTTGACTGAATTCTTTGTTGAAGAAGGAACAATCAATAAAAATCTTTACGAAAATAAATTATGCCGTACACAAATCGTTTGTACTTTCCATAATTTAAACAAAATTTTAACCACTCCTTTAGGAAATCACGAATTAATTATTCTTGGTCATCATAAAGAAGAATTAGTTAAATATTTAACAGCCTTAGGTTTAAAGCAAATCTAATTTTTAACTTGTTTATAGTTATGTTTCTTCATAAATCCCGCTTAAAAAGTGGGATTTTTACTATAAAAAGTCTGCAAAACTCAACTATTATTAAAAAAATAGAAATTATTTGTTGTTTTCAAGAGTATTTAATATCTTGAAATATTCGCTTTCGAGTTCACTCTTTCTATCAGTTAATTCTTCTATCTTTTTATAGTCTTCAAAATCTTGAGAAAGTTCTTCATCTATAAAAGTTAACTCATCTTCAATTTCTTTAGCTTGCTTTTCTAATTCTTTAATTTTGTTATTTGATAACTTCTCTTTTTTCTCGATTTTATCAAAAACGAGTTCCTCTTTTTTGCTACTTTCTTTAATGCTTCCGATTTCAGAACTACTTCTTTTCTCTTCGAGTAATTCTTTTAAATCATCATAACTTCCTTCATTTACAAGGCTTAAATCTCTAGAAAGATATAAAACATAATCGGCTAAAGAATTAATAAAATAACGATCATGAGATATAAAAATTATCGCACCTTTATACTCTTTTAAAGCTTCAAGAAGGCACTCTTTAGTAACCATATCTAAATGGTTTGTAGGTTCATCTAAAATCAAAACATCATAATCAGAGAGAGAAAGGTCGCATAAAACAAGTCGCATTCTTTCGCCATTTGATAAAAGTGTGCAGTTTTTAAAGACGTCTTCTTTTTTGAATAAGAAGCGTCCTAAAGCAGTTCGAAGTTCTCTTTCTAACTTTGCTGGATATTTTTTCATTAAGTAATCTAAGCAAGTATCTTTAGATTCAAATTCATAATCATTTTGTTTAATATATCCAATTTTTATGTCTCTTAAATAGCGAACTTCACCTTCTTTTAAAGGAATTTCTTTAATAATTCCCTTGATTAAAGT
>CALVMF010000082.1 GCA_944342125.1 uncultured Bacilli bacterium
ATTTAATAGAAAAAGTCCGCAAAAGTTGACTTTTTAAATAAAATTGGAGGGTTTTATGGAAGAAATTAATAACGCTAATGAAGGAAGAAAATTAAAACTAAATTATAAGCGTACAGCTATAATTGGGTTTGCATTTTTTGGCATCCTTTTACTTTGGCAAGTCTATGACTCTTGGTGTCCAACTTTCTTAACTGAATTATTTAAGACCGCTTTTCCACACATTCAAAATGCCGAAGAGGTTCAATATTTAGTTGGAATTATAATGGCGCTTGATAATTTGGCAGCTTTAATAATGCTACCAATTTTTGGAGCTTTGTCTGATAAAACGAAGTCTCCTATTGGGAAAAGAATGCCATACATTTTATTTGGTACTTTTGTGTGCGCAGTTGCTTTCCCTTTTATACCAGTATTTTTCCATCACAACAACATAGCAGGCGTAATATCTATGATGCTTATAGTTGTTGTTTTCATGATGATGTATAGAAATCCAGCGGTTAGCTTAATGCCTGATCTAACTCCAAAACCATTAAGAAGTAAAGCTAATGGAATTATTAACATAATGGGTTATATCGGTGGTGCTTTCGCAACAGTTGTTGGTATCTTCTTTGTTTTAAGCGACTACCTTGACATCGACGGAACAGGTGGACGGGCTTCACACAACATTTGGGTTATTGAAATCCCTTTTTTAATGGCTTCAGTTTTGATGATTGCTTCTTGTTTAGTCCTTTTCTTTACTATTAAAGAAAATAAAATAGCAAAAGAAGTTGAGGCTGATATGAAACTCGGAGAAGAAATGAGCGAGTTAAAAGAAAAAGTAGTCGATGATAAGCCTCTTACTAAAGCAAATAAAGTAATGCTAATTTTAATATTAGTCGCAGTATTCTTATGGTTTATGGCTGACAATGGAATTGGAACTTTTATGGGCAATTATACGATTTATTACCTTGGAGCAAAATCAAGTTCTAATATGATTAATACCATTGTTGGTGGTGTTGGATCAGTCATTGGGTTTGCGGTTGGTGGAATAATCGCTGGTAAGCTTGGAAGAAAATGGACTATTATCGGCGGATTAAGTTTAACTTTAACTGCATATTTAATTTGGGCAATCTTTAATTTCACTCTTGATCATTTCGCACAAGGAAGTGGAGAGTTCCCTTTATTCTTATACTTTATTTGGTTCTTCAAAGGCTTTGGTATGAGTTTAGTACATGTTAACTCTTATCCAATGGTAGTCGAGTTATGTAATAGCAAGAAAATTGGAAGATATACAGGTTATTATTATGCAGCTTCAATGGCCGCTCAAACAATAACGCCAATTGCTCTTGGAGCATTGATGTTAATTCCTAATTTTACTTTTAGCATTTTACCTATATATGCTTTTATCTGTCTTGCTGGTGCTTTAGCAGTGTTTTTCTTTATTAAAAACGTTAAAACTCTTAAGACAAGTTTTAAAAAAGGCTTAGAATCAATGGACAATGATTAATATGAGAAAACAAGAAATTTTAAATAGAATAAATCCTTTATTTTTAAAAGGTGTTATGCATCGAGGCTATCACGATGAAACTATTACCGAAAATAGCCTTGGAGCTTTTAAAAAAGCGATTGACTCTAACTATGCTTTTGAGCTAGATGTCCATCTTTCAAAAGATAATCATTTAATTGTTTCTCACGATTCTTCCTTAAAAAGAACAACTAATAAAGAAGGAATTATTGAAGAACTATCGTTAAAAGAAATTAAAGAAAACTATCGATTATTAAATAATGAAGAAGTACCTACTTTAGAAGAAGTGCTAGCATTAAATAATGAAAAAGTACCGATGGTTATCGAGTTAAAACCTTATACTAAGACTAAAAATTATAAAGTTTTAGCTCTTGCTTTATCTAAAGTTTTAAGTAAAGTTAAAGATAGTTCTAATTTCATCATTATTTCCTTTTATCCACAATGTTTAATGCATATGGATAAGAAGAAATTCATTCGCGCTTTATTAATTAATAAAGAAAATACGTGGACTTTTCTTCTTCGCCATCTTTTTGAAGGACTTGACCTTGAATATTGTTTATTAGACAAGGAAAAGTTTGCTAAAGCTAAGAAGAAGAAACTCATGCTGTGTTGGACTATACGCAACAAAGAAGAGTTCAACAACTATAAGAAGCGTTGCGATAGTATAACGTTTGAAAACATAAAAGTTTAATTGTTATCCTATCGCATTTTCACTTCAACGGGTCTGCTTTAAGCAGTATGTTCCCTCCGTGAACATAAATTCAGGTGTATCCAACCTTACTACATGGTTAGCGCTCTTATCCTTTGCTATAAATATAGCTTCTTTCTCGATCGAGTTTATATCCCCAACCATCGAAGATATAAACGAAAAAGCGTAAGGTACACTTAAAATGCTTTTGCTTATAGCTTTTAAAAATATTTTAAGTTAAATATTAGCCTCCTTTCGATAAGAGGAAATTATTATTTTCTTGGTTTTCGAAACTAATAATTTTCCCTTTCACTATTTAGAAGGTTGTTAGTGATCAAAAATTTTAAAAAATAAATAAAAAACTTTTAAAAATTTACAATTTCTTAATGCTATCTTAATATTAGCTGGATTAATTGAGTAAATTGACTTGGTTCTTTGTTCAATAAAGTTAAGTAGTCATTTATTTCTCTTTTTAATTGCAACTTTTTGATTAATAGTCACTTTTAATAGTCATAATTACTATGACTATAACTAGTCTAAAAAATATGTATTAATTGTTTTAAAAGCCGAGCGAATAGAAATTTATGAAACATCTTAAAATTCACGTCTTTTCCAGCAAA
Source organism: uncultured Bacilli bacterium (assembly GCA_944342125.1). Taxonomy (GTDB): domain Bacteria; phylum Bacillota_I; class Bacilli_A; order RFN20; family CAG-826; genus Onthovivens. The sequence goes on from CALVMF010000082.1 coordinate 2,810, forward strand.
TCTCCTATATTTTTTGAAAATTTCGAATAAATTGACCCTTTTAAAATTGTTAATAAAACCATTTTTATTTATAAATATATGGTCTATAATTTAAAAAGTTTTTAGGGAGTCCATTTTATGATTCAAGAAGGAATTTTGCACAGAATAGATTCAGAATATGCTTATCCTCTCGACAAGGAAACGCTTGTTGTTCGTTTAAGAGTTTCAAAGCGAGATAATTTTAAATCCGTTGAATGTTTGTTTAATCCAGCTATGAGATTAATTAAAACTCAACAAGTAGTAAAAATGGAAATCAAATATTCGGATTTTGATTTTAATTATTATGAAGCTCGCCTTCATAATAAATTTCCATCTTTCTCTTATCTTTTTAAAATCGTTGATGCTGACAATAAGGTTTACTTTATTAGCGATGAAGGTATCACTAATAACTATGACTTTGCGCTTTCTCAAGTGAGCGCATTTCGTTACGCTTTTATAAATGATGACGATCTTTTCAAGGTTAATAAGAAGATTGAAGGTAGAATTTTTTATCAAATCTTTGTTGATAGTTTCGCTAATGGCGGTTATGGAGATAAAAACCATATAACACGCTCTTGGGATTCTAATGATTTAGAGGTTTTTAAGGATAAAAAATATGATCCAGTTTTTCTTGGTGGCGATTTAAAGGGAGTTTTAAATAAATTAGATTATTTAAAAGATTTAGGAATTGGAGCGGTTTATCTTACCCCAATTTTTAAAGCGATGACTAATCATAAATATGACACAATCGATTATTTCCAAATCGATAATATGTTTGGAGATGTTGAGCTTTTAAAAGAATTAGTAGAAGAAGCTCATAAACGCGAAATCTTAATCTTTTTGGATTTAGTCTTTAATCATACTTCCTATTTTCATCCATTTTTTCAAGATGTCATAAGTAAAGGGAAAGAATCACCTTACTATGATTTTTATATGATTGATGGCGATAAACCTGATTTAAAACTAAGAAATTATATGACCTTCTCCGAAGGTTGGCTTATGCCTAAATTAAATGGCAATAATCCTAAAGTAAGAAAATATTGCTCTGATGTTGCCTTATATTACCTTGAAAAATGTAATGTTGATGGCTATCGACTTGATGTTTCTAATGAGCTTCCTCATTCCTTCTGGATGGAATTTAAAAGTCAACTCAAAGAAAAGAAAGAAGATATCTTTTTAATTGGAGAATGTTGGTACAACGCTTATTCGTTTTTGTCTCCTTACGAATGGGACTCAACGATGAACTATGCTTTTTCTTTTTCAGCTAAAGAATATTTTGCCGATAGAACATTAAGTACTCAAAATTTTGTCAATAAATTAAATCTTGAATTAGTTCGCTATCGTGAACAAACAAATCGTACCTTAATCAATTTACTTGATTCCCACGATGTTTCTCGTTTCTATGAATATGTCAAACCAAATAAAAATCTTTACTTATTAAGTGAGCTCTTTTTAATAAGCTTTATTGGCTGTCCAATGGTTTATTATGGAGATGAGATATTCATGGAAGGAGGAAACGATCCATTCAATCGCCGTGGAATGGAATGGAATTCTAAAGTTTTTAACTCTCAAGAATTCGTATTAATTAAAAAGATTTATGCTTTAAGAAAGCTAAATGCTTTTAAAGAAGGTGAGATGAAACTCTCTTCTTTTAACGAACTTTTACTTATCGAAAGAAGTAATGATAACGAAAACTTCACAATCGTTATCAATAACACCAATGAAGTTAAAGATTTCGTACCAAATGGCGAAGTGATTTTAAGCAATAAATTTGAGAATAATCGCTTGCTTCCATTTGGATTTGCTGTTGTTAAAATAAGTTAATCTTATCTTAAATTTTTCATAAATATTTAACTTTTGCGTAAATATTCATCAATTTTTATGGTTATTTAACCGTCGTTTAAATTAACCATATTTAGTTTTACCAGAAAGTGCCTCATTTTTCTAGCATTTTTCTTCGCCTCGAAGATAGTTTAAATTTTTTGACAGATATTGTCAATATAAATATTTTTACAGTGACAATTTTCGACATTAAATATTTTTAGAGCCGATTTTGTGCTGAAAATCTTTCCTAATCGGGCTAGTGTCTACCAATAAAAATTTTTAAAAGTGGAACGAAAGTGTCAAAAAATGGTCTATATTGAATTAAGATTCCCACACAATATTTTAATTTTAGCCTATTTTTGCAGACTTTTTGAATTTTAAAAGAAAAATACCACTTTCTCAATCTTGCCTTTTGAGGTCAACATATGTATCATAGAGGCAACTAAAGGAAACTTTGGTAAAATCGGAAAAAAAGCGGGGGGGGGGGGTAAAAATCCCCTTTCTTCCGTAATT
>CALVMF010000083.1 GCA_944342125.1 uncultured Bacilli bacterium
TAAGTTAGTAATTGTTGTTTTACCAGCACCAGTTGCTCCAACAAAAGCAACTTTTTGACCTGGTTTAGCATAAAGTGTGATGTTATGTAAAACGATTTTTTCTGGAACATAACCAAAGTCGACATCAAACATTCTAATATCGCCTTGAAGTAAGGTATAAGTTACACTTCCATCAGCTGTGTGAGGATGTTTCCAAGCCCATAAAGTAGCTTCTTTTTCTTCACATTCAACGATGTTTCCATTTGCATCGTATTTCCCTCTAACAAGAGTAACATAACCTTCATCTTTTTCGACTTCTTCATCGAGAAGATTACAAATTCTCTTACTACCAGCAGCGGCTAAAGCAACAGTATTAACTTGGTTTGCCATTTGGGAGGCTGAGTTTGTAAATTGTCTAACAACGGGAAGGAAGGCAACGATAACAGCAATTGTAAATGGTGAGAATCCACTCATTCCTGAGAAGTTATAAACATCAGTTAAAGCAAAAACTGTACCAACAACTGCAACAATAACATAGGTAATATTTCCGATATTCCCTAAAACAGGCATTAAGATGTTTGCATAACTATTAGCTTTTGTACCAGTTTTGCGGAAAACTTCAGTAATTTCATGGTATCCATTAATGGATTCTTGTTCATGGCAGAACGATTTAATAACTTTTAAACCATTCATCATTTCTTCAACATAACCTTCTTGTTTACCAATGTTAACTTGTTGAACAAGGAAGTTTTTAGCGGAATGACCACCGATATGTTTTGTTGCAAGAACCATCGCAATACCAGCGGCAATAGTGATTAAGCAAAGCCAAACACTAAACATAATCATCATGACCATAACGGAAACAAAGGTACAAATGAAGAATTCGACTTCACTAATTGAGTTAATGATAAGTTGTCTAATCGTATCAACATCGTTGATATAAACCGACATGATATCGCCTTTATCGTTTTGATCAAAATATCTAACTGGTAAATCTTGCATGTGATCGAAGAGTTCTCTTCTTAAATCATCCATGTATTTTTGACCAGCAACTGCGTTAATTTGTGAATAAGTAACGCCAGCGACAACTGAGATAACATAAGCTCCGACAAGTAAGCACCCGTTAAATATGATTTGATCCCAATCAATAAACTTTAAGCTGATATCTCCAGCCATTTTATCGATTGTATCGGTAATAATGTTTGTAACATTGTTAAGAACTAAAGGAGCTGCGATATTGCCAAAAGCGGTAAATAAAACGCAGATAAGTGAACAAATAAAGGCTGTCTTATGTAAACGAATATACCCAAAGATGATTCTTAAAATAGCAGGAAGTTTCTTATTTTTGATCATTTTGTCCACCTCCTATTCTGTTTTGCATATCGTATATTTCGCGATAAATCTTATTTGTCTTAAGGAGTTCTTCGTGTGTTCCCATGCCATTAATTGTGCCATTATCCATGACAATGATTAAGTCGGCATCTTGAACTGAAGAAACTCTTTGGGCAATAATGATTTTTGTTACATCTGGAAGGGTTTCTCTTAATCCTTTTCTAATATAAGCGTCAGTTTTAGTATCGACAGCACTAGTTGAGTCATCAAGAATTAAGATTTTAGGTTTTTTAAGTATAGCTCTAGCGATACAAAGTCTTTGTTTTTGACCACCACTTACGTTAGTTCCACCTTGTTGAATATATGTTTCATATTTATCAGGGAAAGATTCGACAAATGAATCAGCTTGAGCTATCTTACAAGCTTCTTTAATTTCATCGTCGGTTGCGTTTTTATTTCCCCATCTAAGGTTTTCATTTATTGTTCCGCTAAACAAAACATTCTTTTGCAAGACCATAGAAACTCCGTTTCTTAAGGTTTCAAGATCATATTCTTTAACGTTTTTGCCACCAACAAGAACTTCTCCAGTTGTGGTATCGTAAAATCTAGAAATAAGGTTAACTAAAGTTGATTTAGAAGAACCAGTTCCTCCAACAATACCAACCATTTCACCGCTTTTAATCTTTAAATTAATGTTGCTTAAAGCGAATTTTTGAGCGTTAGCTTTATATTTAAAGTTAACGTCGTTGAATTCAATAGAACCATCAGCAATTTCATAAAGTGGATTTTCACAGTTTTTAATTGTTGGTTCTTCAATCATAACTTCATAAACTCTTCGCATAGATGCTGTTGACATTGAAATCATGACGAAGACCATTGAAATCATCATCAAACTAGATAAGATTTGAGCACCATAAGTGATTAAAGAAGATAATTGACCGATAGTCAAGCCAGCAAAATCAAGTACTTCTTTACCGCTTGAATCAGTAGTAAAGTCAATTCCATCAAGAATCATGTATGAACCAATGAAGATTAAAAGTGCCATTGATAGGTACATTGAAAACATCATGATTGGATTTGATAAAGCCATGATTCTTTCAGCTTTAGTGAATCCTTGTTTTATTTCAGCACTTCTTGCTTTGAATTTTTTCTTTTCGTAATTTTCACGGGCATAGGTTTTAACAACTCTAATGCCTCTAACGTTTTCTTCAATAGATTCATTTAAAGCATCGTATTTTTTGAAAACTTTAATGAAAATAGGCATAACAACCCAGATAATTGCAATAAGTCCAGCTAGTAAGAATGGGATAGTAATTGCATAAACCCAGCTAATTTGTGGACTTTGAACAACCGCCATAACAATAGAGAAAATAAGCATCAAAGGAGCTCTTAATGCGATACGAATGCACATCATGTAAGCCATTTGAATGTAGAAAACATCGGTTGTTTGTCTTGTAACTAAAGAAGAAACGCTGAATTTATCGATGTTATTGAAAGAAAATTCAGTTGTCTTTTTAAATAAATCTCTTCTAATGTTTGTTGAAAAGCCAATTGAAGCTCTAGCGGCAAATCTACCAGAAGTAATGCCACAAATAAGCGAACAAGTAGCAAGTGCAACTAAAATCGCTGCGAAAATTAAAACTGTATTTAAGATTTCGCTAGACGATGATACACCAGTTTCATACTTACCAAGTAAGTCGATAAGTAAAGCCATTACAAAAGGAATCATACACTCAAGAAGAGTTTCAAGAGCGATGAAAATAATGGCGATAAATGTAGGTTTTTTGTATTCACGTACTGCAGTTAAAAATGCGCGAACCATCTCCCTATACTTAAATTTTGGTGGATCAACATAAGCGTCAGATACAGCTTGTACATTTTCCATTTCTGCACTCATATTTTTTGACCTCCTAAATTCTTTATTAATTTATCTAATATATCGGAAAGGGATTTAATTTCATTTTCATCTAGTGGACTTAAGACTTTTTCATTAACTTCAGCAAGAAACTTGAAACTTTTTTCATTAGTTTTCTTTCCTTTTTCAGTAAGGGTAATCATTTTTCGCCTTGAATCACCATCTTGGCAGATACTTCTTACGATTAAGCCTTTGTTTTCTAACGATTGAAGTGAATCACTCATCGAACTTTTAGAAATATTGAAAGCATCTTCAACTTCTTTTTGACAAGTATCGATGTGCTCATAATTTCTTAGTGCAACAAAGTTTAGAATTGCCATCTGAATATTAGTCAAATCTAGTTGATTTGCTCCAGCATTTAAGGCTCTTCTAATGTAATAAGTTAATACTCTTAAATCCTCTAAAACATATCGTCCCATACAAATTAGTCCGTTTCCGTACTAATATTTTAGCCATCTAATTTTAATTGTAAAGAGAAATTTAAAAATAAATTTTGATAGCGCTTTCATTAGATTTTTTCCAACAATTTTAGAGGAAATAAGTATACAAAAAAACGGAGATAATACCCCGTTTTTCCATAAATTCATTGCAAAAATTATATTTTTAGAGAATTTTTACAGTCCCGTCTTCTTTAATTTCAAGCTTATCGCCGCTTTTAACAGTCTCTAAAAATTCCTTTCCTAATTTGTCGATACAGATGACATCACTATTTTGCCAAACCTTAGCTAAAATTATTCCACTAGCTGCTAATGAGTCAATTTCTTCACTAAAAAGAAATGCTCGTGGATTAATCTTCATATCGCAGACTGTTTGAATTACAAGTCCACCAGTTGTAGAGCCAATTGTTATAGGAAGACAAAGAATCTTTCCAGTAATATTTTTATTATATAAATCTTTATTATTTTGATCGCTTACATAAACTTCTTTTTTATTCATCAAAGCAGATTTTTGAAAGCTGGCTAAAGTATTAAAACCTTGATGAGTTACGGCAGCTTCACCAATAAAATTACCTTTTGCAATTACTCGACCTTTAAATTCTTTCATAATCAATACACCTTCTTTCCAGCAAGGATAGCTAAAATTTCTTCATCTTTAAAATAACGAGCCATCGAATAAGTTCTAAGCTTATTTGAGTTAGTCATAATAGGTTTAGAATGAGTTAATGGATTATTTGTATACATTAATGGACAAATCGAAGAGATAGTAACACCCATCTTGTAGAGCTCTTGATATTTTTGTGGCTCTTCTTTAATAAAGCGATTTAATACTTTTGGAGGAGTATTTAAAACGCAGTTACAGACAACTTTTTCTTTATTATTATTTTTTAAAGCCTCTTTAATATCTTCATACCACTTATTAAGTTGATAATAATTTAAATGTGGGCATCCAATAAAGCACATTTTAGGCTCTGCTTCTTTATCTTTCCACATAATTGGATAAGAACGATATACTCTTTCAAGCTCTTCATCATCGATAACGTAAGTTTTAGCGCCTTCTTTTATTAACTTATCTTTAAATTCCTTAGCTTCTGGAGTTAATTTATCGATATGGAATAAACCAACCGCACCATTTGATGCACTGGCTGCTCCAAAATCTTTTAAATAAGCTTCGACTTTATCATCGATTTCATTTCCTAAAAATTTATCTAAACCATAAACATAAGAAACTTCTTCCATTACTTTCATTCCAATTGCACTTCCTAAAATTTGCGCTTCAGGAAGATTTGTGGTTTTAACTTCGATAATCCAGGTTGCTTTTCTTCCTTCATCGGTTAAAAGTCCAAATTCAGGAACATAGCCAATAATTGAACCAAATAAATCGAGCATTCCACTATTTCTATT
>CALVMF010000084.1 GCA_944342125.1 uncultured Bacilli bacterium
AATTTTATCTTTGTTTTGACTGGTACACAGTTCACTTGTTAAGTATGACATTAAGCCTTTTACATCATAATTCTCTTTATCGTGCAATGTATAAATGTAATCTTGGATTACATTTGCAATTTCTCGATAAATCGGCGTAGAAAAATACCCAAGCTTTAAATCATATTGACTAACCATGTCTCTATTGTCCAACATGTATCTCAAAATCTGCTTTTCTGCTAATTGAAGCCTACTTAATACAATTTGGGCTTCCGATTTGTTTGGTTTTTTTAGCAAAATTTCATCATTAACATCTTTTTTGTCATGCTTTGCCTTATATTTTCGAATTGTAGAAAATATAACTTCGCTTGAATAACCAGTCAAAGAAGCTATTTTATTTACATAATAATCTTGATCTAAATCGTTATCTATACCGACTAAAAATGGTAATAAATTTAAAATAAAGCGCTTTTTACCATCTAGAGTGTTTAAGTCCAATTTCTTTTGGTAATAATTAAATAACCATTCACCTTTGCTAAGTAAATTAGCTAAATACTCCTTCAAACCTAAATCACCATGATTTTTTAATATTTCATCGGTGTCTTTTTCGCTGAAATTTACATTGTTATTCACCATTTTATATTGAATGCCACTTTCATCAAAAAGATCAGAAATCTTTTGCATATTAAGTTGACCTGGTGAATCTAAATCTAAGCATAATCTTATTTCACAGCCAAAATACCTTAAAGATTGTAAATTATCTTTTGATAAAGCCGTTCCCATTAATCCTATTGCCGCTTTTATTCCGACTCGATAGCAGGCAATAACATCCATAAAACCTTCAAGAAGATAGACATATCCAACTTTTTTTGCCTCATTAAATGCGTTATAAAAGTTGTATAGTAGATTTCCTTTATTAAAAAGCTTTGTCGAAGCAGTATTTATATATTTAGCTGTTTTAGAATCATCATCTTTAAACTTACGACAACTAAATCCAACTACTTGATTGTTTTTGTCAGTTATTGCAAAAGTTACACGTCCTGCATTCACATCTTTATAAGGCGTAATGTTTAGGTTAATTATTCCAGTATCAGCGATGGTTTTTATACTGTATTGTTTAGATTTTAGATATTCGACAATATTTTCACCTTTTGATTGAGCGTAACCAATTTTAAAAGTCTTTATAATCTCATCACTAAGACCTCTATCATGAAGATATTTAAGAGCATCTTTTCCATCTTCGCTCATAAAAAGCGAATTTTGATAAAACTCATTTATATCTTTTAAACAGTCCTGAAGTGCTTTAGTTTCTGGATCAACATGAGTACTAGCTTGAAAATCATATAATCGAGTATCTTTATAGCCGATTATTTCGGCAGTTTTTAAGACAGCTTCTCGATATGAGATGTGCTCTATTTTTTGAACAAAGTTAATTGCGTTTCCGCCAGTATTACAAGCGAAGCATTTAAATATGCCTTTTTCTTTACTGATATAAAAATTTCCTAATTCTTGGTCATTATGAAAAGGACATAATGCAGCATAATTTCTCCCTTTCTTTTCGACTTTAATGTAGTGAGAAATTACTTCCACTATGTCTGCGTTTTTTAAGATATCATTTGCTAAATCTATTAAATTACCTGTCATTTATAAAATGTTCTATCTAATAAGTAGTTTCTTAATTCGCTAATTGGAATTCTTTCTTGTTTCATTGAATCTCTTTCTCTAACCGTAACACAATGATCGTTTAAAGAGTCAAAATCGATTGTCACACAATAAGGTGTACCGATTTCATCGTTTCTTCTATAGCGTTTTCCAATGCTGCCTGTTGTATCGAAATTTACTCTAATATAAGGAATTAAATCATCGAAAATCTTTTTTGCTTCGTCATTTAGTTGTTTACTTAAAGGTAAAATACTAGCTTTATATGGAGCTAAAAATGCTTTAAGATGCATAATTTTTCTTATTTCGCCATTTTCTAGAGTTTCTTCATCGTAACTATCAACGACTATCATTAAAAATAATCTGTCTAAACCTAGACTTGGTTCAATACAATATGGAATATATTTTTCGTTTGTTTCAGGATCAAGATATTCTAAACTTTCACCACTATACTCTTGATGTCTTTTTAAATCGTAGTCAGTTCTATCAGCAATTCCCCAAATTTCGCCCCAGCCAAAAGGGAATTTATATTCTATGTCGGTTGTCGCCTTTGAATAAAAGGCTAATTCTTCTGGTTCATGATCCCTAAATCTAAGGTTTTCATCTTTAATTCCTAAAGATTCAACAAATTTAATTGAATAATCTTTCCAATAGTTAAACCATTCTAAATCTGTTCCAGGTTTGCAAAAGAATTCAAGTTCCATTTGGGTAAATTCTCTTGTTCTAAAAATAAAATTCCCTGGGGTGATTTCATTTCTAAATGATTTTCCGACATTTGCGATTCCTAAAGGAAGTTTTTTTCTAGTAGCTCTTTGAACGTTTTTAAAATTAGTAAATACACCTTGAGCTGTTTCAGGTCTTAAATAAACTACACTTTTTGAATCATCAGTTACACCAATATGTGTTTTAAACATCATATTAAATTGTCTAACATCAGTAAAATTAGATTTTCCACATTGAGGGCATTTTACGTGGTGTTCTTTGACAAAAGATGATAAATTATCCATTGTCATGCCGTTAACATCTACTTCTGGAAATTGATCTTTAATTAAATCATCAGCTCTAAATCTGCCTCTACATTCTTTACAATCAATTAATGGATCATTAAAGGTTGTAACATGACCTGTCGCTTCCCAAACCTTAGGATTCATTAAAATTGCTGCATCAATACCTACATTAGTAGGCGATTCACTAACGAATTTTTTCCGCCATAATTGTTGTAAATTGTTTTTTAATTCACTGCCTAAAGGACCATAATCCCAAGTGTTTGATAATCCGCCATAAATTTGGGAACCTTGGAAAACATATCCAGTTGTTTGCAAATGTGTTACTACTTTTTCAAATTTGTTATCCATCATAAAAGACCTCACGTGTAAATAATAAAGAAAAAAATATGTTTGTCAACCTACTATGAGTGTACTATATAAGATTAATTGCGTTTATTTTTAAATCAGCGATATTTTCGTATATTTTTGTCAACTCTTTTAAGGACTCAATTGCAATATTTACGTTTATATTATTAATTTTTGTCATCGCGTCCATATATTTGTCTACGAACAACATATGATAAATATTTAAAATTTCGCTATTTTGATAAAACCCACTAGTTTCTACATTAATACCAGCATTATTAATAACATTTTTTAAAGAATAACCTGAGAATCTCATGTAAAAAGCGATAAATAATAAATCATATATATACCATTTATCTGAGTTTTCAATTAAATATTTGCTAGTAATTAATAGCAATTTAAAATACTTTTCAAAATCTTCGTATGGTTGGTTTTTTAAAATTATTTCTTTTAAGAATTCATATGAAAATAGAAGTTTGCTATCTTCAAAACACCCTTTATAAAGAGATTTCTCTATTTTACATGCTTTCAATTTGAAATATTTAGTATTCCCTTTATATAATTCGAATTCTCCATAATTCAGTACTTGGATATCGTTGATTAAATATCGATTTTTATTATGCAAAGATAGTACTTCAAAAGTAACAATGCTATTTTGTGTAAGTAAATTTACAATTAAATTATTATCCTTATAAACGCTTGTGGATATAATTATCCCGTTATAAACTTCCATCTACTACTAATTCACTACTAAAAATCTACTAGAAATCTACTAGAATTACGCCAATTTTCTACCACTTGTACATTTAAATTCAAATTAATGTGTCTTCCGATTAAATTTTCAATATCTCTTCTAGCATTGATTCCGATCTTTTTTATCATTCTACCTTTTGCCCCTATTACTATACCTTTTTGGCTTTCACGTTCAACAATAATCTTTGCGTAAACCTCGATTGGGCTTTCATCAGTTAAAATATCCGTACATTGTACTGCCACAGCATGAGGAACTTCTTCTTTTAAGAGTAACAGCATTTTTTCTCTAATAATTTCTTGGATTCGAAATTTGATATCAACATTCGTTAAAGTTTCTAAATCATAATATTGAGGACCTTCTTCAAGATTTTCCTTGATAGCTTTAACAATATCATCAATACCAAATTTTTCTATGGCACTACATTCGACAATTTTTAATGGTTTGTAATGCTCTTGATAAATTTTCTTTAAACTACTTATTAGTTCAATATTTGTTAAGTCAATTTTGTTGAAAACAATAATTAATTTACAATCAAATTTTAAATGATCTAATAAAAATTGGTCACCTTCACCAAACTTTTTGCTAGCATCAACTACTAATACTGCAATATCACAATCTCTAATGGCTGAATAACTCGCCTTATCCATCTTTTGACCAAGCTCATTTATTGGCTTATGAATACCTGGGGTATCAACGAAGACGATTTGACAATCATCATCGTTATAAATTCCTTGAATTGAATTTCTGGTTGTTTGCTTTTTTGGCGTAACAATCGATATTTTTTTGCCAATTATCGCATTTAAAATAGTAGATTTACCTACATTTGATCTACCAACTAATGAAACAAATCCACTTCTCATAAATCATCACTATCAAATGAGTAAGGCAATAATTCGTCAATGGTTGTTTCTTTTATATCGCCATGCATGTTTGCAAGATAAATTTTGCCACTTTTTGGAAAAAGTTCGCTTAAAACTTGCCTACAGCTGCCACAAGGTGATACAGGTAATTCGGTATCTGCTACTATAGCTATAGCTTCAATGTCTTCTTGGCTAATGCCATGACAATAAGCATTATAGAGAGCATTTCTTTCAGCGCACATCGATAAGCCAAAAGCTGCATTTTCTATATTAGTCCCTAAATAAACTTCATCATTTTTAGTTAATAAAGCAGCTCCGACAGCAAATTTTGAATATGGTGAATAGGACATTTCACGCGCTTCAATAGCTTGATAGACTAAATCTTCTGCAGTCATTAGTTCAGTTCTCCTTCCAATATTTGTTCCTG
>CALVMF010000085.1 GCA_944342125.1 uncultured Bacilli bacterium
ATCGAAAGCTATGAAATTGAATGTCGCGACACTAAAAATGGTAAAGAATATTTAACTCCAGATGTTCCTAATATTGGACTTGAAGCAAAACAACATCTCGACGATAGAGGAATTGTTTTCCCAGGAACTGATGTTAAAGAAGGCGATATTCTCGTTGGTAAAGTTACTCCAAAGGGAGCAAGTGAACCTTCTCCAGATCAAAAATTACTCGATGCTATTTTTGGCGATAAATCCAAAGATGGAAAGGATTCATCTTTAAGAGTTCCTCATGGTGGAGCTGGTACAGTTTTAGATGTTAAAGTCTTCACAAGAGAGAATAAAGATGAGCTTTCTGCGGGCGTAAATATTAAAGTAAGGGTTTATGTCGCTCAAAAGAGAAAGATTTCTGAAGGTGATAAGATGTCAGGAAGACACGGAAATAAAGGTGTTATTTCCCGTATCGTTCCAGTTGAAGATATGCCATTCTTACCAGATGGTACACCAGTCGATATTCTTTTAAACCCACAAGGTGTTCCTAGCCGTATGAACATCGGACAAATTCTTGAAGTTCATTTGGGTATGGCTTGTAAGGCTTTAGGTGGCTTAAAAATAGCAACCCCAGTTTTTGATGGCATTTCAAATGATGAAATCAATGAAATGATGAATGAAGCTAAGATGCCAAAAGATGGTAAATATACCTTATATGATGGCAGAACTGGTGAAAAATTCGATGATAGAATTAACGTTGGCGTCATGTATATGATTAAACTTGTCCACATGGTCGATGATAAACTTCACGCTCGTGCTACTGGACCATATTCAATGGTTACTCAACAACCTCTTGGAGGTAAGGCACAAAATGGTGGACAAAGATTTGGTGAAATGGAAGTTTGGGCACTTGAAGCTTATGGTGCTGCTAACATTCTCCAAGAAATGATGACTATTAAATCAGATGATAGAGTTGGAAGAAGAAAGGCTTACGAATCAATTATCAAAGGCAATCCACTTCCTAAACCATCAATTCCAGAAGCATTTAAAGTTTTAACTAAAGAACTTATGGGTCTAGGAATGGATGTTGAATTATTCTCCAAAGATGGACACGTTGTTGATATGGATAGCTTAGCTAGACAAACTCAACAAGAAGAACAACGCTCTATGAACTCTCTTAGAAACATTGGCTCTGAGTCAAGCAGTGAAAGAAATGCTCTCCTTATGGATGCTGACGACTCTGGCAGTTTCTCAGATGATACATTAGATGACTTATTTAACTAATTAGGGAGGACAAGTTTGTGTTTGATGTTGAAAAATTAGCTAGCATTAAAGTTGGTCTAGCTTCTCCTGATAAAATTAGAGAATGGTCTCATGGTGAAGTAACAAAACCTGAAACCATCAATTACCGTAGCCAAAAGCCAGAAATGGATGGCTTATTCTGCGAAAAGATTTTTGGTCCTAGTAAGGACTATGAATGTCATTGCGGAAAATATAAGAAAATTAGATATGCTGGTGTTGTTTGTGAAAAATGTGGCGTTGAAGTCATCTCAAAAGAAGTTAGAAGAGAGAGAATGGGTCACATTGAACTTGCTTCACCTTGCTCTCACATTTGGTATTTAAAAGGTATACCTTCTAGAATGGGTCTTGTTCTTGATGTTTCTCCTAAAGCTCTTGAAGAAGTTATCTATTTTAGCGCTCATATCTGTTTAAATCCAGGTACTTGTAAAGCCTTATATTACAAACAATTTTTAGATGATAGAATCGGTAGAGAAACCTTTACAATTGCAATCAAAGAAATCGATGCCGACTTAGATAAAGATTCTTTTGAACATACAAAAGCAACCGAACTTTTAAGTAGACTTGCTAATCCACAAGATCCATTTGATTTCTTCGCTTGTGCTGAATTTATTTCAGATCATACTGGGGCTGAATTTGGTGAAGGTGCTGAAGCTATTAAAAGACTTTTAAAAGAAGTTCAAATTAACGACGTTAAAACAAAAGACGATGAAGGAAATGATGTTTTAATTGAAGGTGAATTCACTAAAGTTAGTAAGGAAATTAAAGGTGCTAGCGGTCAAAAACTTCAAAAATTGATCAAAAGACTCGAAATTTTGGATGCATTTAGAAAATCCAACAACAAACCTGAATGGATGATTTTAGATGCTCTTCCAGTTATACCACCAGATTTAAGACCAATGCTTCAACTTGATGGTGGTAGATTTGCAACTAGCGATTTAAATGATTTATATAGAAGAATCATTACTCGTAACAATCGTTTAAAGAAATTAATTGATCTTGGTGCTCCTTACGTTATCTTAATGAACGAAAAGAGAATGCTCCAAGAAGCAGTTGATGCTTTAATCGATAATGGTAGAAGAAATGGTAAACCAGTCACTGGTCCTAATGGACGTCCTCTTAAATCACTTAGTGGTGCTTTAAAAGGTAAACAAGGTAGATTTAGACAAAACTTACTCGGTAAGAGAGTCGACTACTCTGGTCGTTCAGTCATCGCTATTGGACCAACTTTAAAAATGTATCAATGTGGTCTTCCTAGAGAAATGGCAATTAATCTTTTAAGACCATATATTGCTGCCGTTTTAATTAAAGAAGGTAAATGTTTATTACATAGACAAGCTGATAAGAAGATTGATGCTAAAGATAGCGATGTCTACGATGTTGTTGAAAAGATTATTTCTGAACACCCAGTTTTATTAAACCGTGCTCCTACCTTACATAGACTTGGTATTCAAGCTTTCCAACCAATCCTTGTTGAAGGAAGAGCTATTAGACTTCACCCACTCGTTTGTACTGGATTTAACGCCGACTTCGATGGTGACCAAATGGCTGTCCACGTTCCACTTTCTAAAGCTGCTCAAGAAGAAGCTTTGGATTTAATGCTAGCAAGTAACAATATTCTTGCTCCAAAAGATGGAAAACCTATCGTTACCCCATCTCAAGATATCTTAATTGGTAACTATTACCTCACTATGGAAGCTTCCAAAGAAGACTTCTTAAAGCAAGCTGATAAGTTTGAAAGTGTAGGCGACACCGAAAGAGCTGAACAATATCGTAAATTCGCTCTTATGGAAGGTAAGGTATTTAAAGATATCAATGAATGCTATAAATCCTATGAATTAGGTAATATTCATTTACACAATAGAATCGCTATTCCAGGAAGAGAAATGAAGAGAAGTTCATTCACCGAAGAAATGAATAATTCTTATCTCATCACAACTGTTGGTAAAGTTATCTTTAACTTTGCTTTCCCATCAGATTTCCCATATATTAACGATGTTTCTAGCGAAAACTTAAAACGAAACAAAGAAGAATTCTTCGTTAAGAAAGGAACAAATATTCCTGAATATATCGCTTCTTTACCAATTAAAGAACCAATTGGTAAAAAACAAATTACTTCAATTATTAACGAAGTCTATCAAGTTTATGGAACTACTAAAACTAGTGCTGTTCTTGATAAGATCAAAGACCAAGGTTATAAATTCTCAACAATTAGTGGCTTAACTGTTGCAATCAGTGATATTTATGTCGTCAAAGAAAAGAATGACATGATCAAAAAGGGAGACGAAAGAGTTGCTCAAATTGAAAAACTTTACGAAAAAGGCTTCTTAACTGATGCTGAAAGACACTTAAAAGTCGTTGATGTATGGAACCAAGTTAATGGTATGGTTGCTGATGATGTTCAAGATACATTATCAAAAGACAAGCGAAATCCACTCTTTATCATGTGGAACTCTGGCGCTAGAGGTTCGAAGTCTAACTTCGCTCAACTTATGGGTATGAGAGGTCTTATGGCTTCTACAAGTGGTGATACAATCGAACTTCCAGTTAAATCTTGTTTCCGTGAAGGTCTTAACGTCGCTGAATTCTTCACTGGTACACACGGCGCTAGAAAAGGTGGTGCTGATACTGCATTAAAGACCGCTGACTCAGGATACTTAACAAGAAGACTTGTTGACGTTTCTCAAGATGTTATCGTAAGAGAAGAAGATTGCCATACTGATCATGGAACAATCGTCAAAGATATTATTAACACTGCACAAAACCAAGTTATCGTTTCTTTAGAGGATAGATTAATTGGTCGTTATTCTTGCCACGATATCTTAAATCCTGAAACTGGTGAAGTTATCGTAAAAGGTAATACCATGATTGATGAAAAACTCGCTAAAGATATCGTTAATGCCGGTATTAAAGAAGTTGAAATTAGATCCTTATTTGGATGTCAAACTAAAGATGGCGTCTGTCAACATTGTTATGGACGTAACCTTGCAACTGGTAAACCTGTTGAAATTGGTGAAGCTGTTGGTATTATGGCTGCTCAATCAATCGGTGAACCAGGTACCCAACTTACCATGAGAACTTTCCACTCTGGCGGTGTTGCAACTAGCGAAGATATTACCCAAGGTCTCCCAAGAGTCCAAGAACTTTTCGAAGCTAGAAATCCAAAAGGTGAAGCTACAATTTCTGAAATCAGTGGTAAAATTACTAACATTGAAGAAAAGAATGGTATCAATGTTGTTACAGTTACTAATGATCTTGAAGAAAAGACATACACAACCAATTTCGGTGCTAGACTTAGAGTTAAAGTTGGCGATGAAATCAAAAATGGTGGAAAAATCACCGAAGGTGCTATTTCACCTAAGAAACTTCTTGAAGTTAGCGATGTTACTTCAGTTCAAAGCTATATTATTAAAGAAGTTCAAAAAGTTTATAGAGTTCAAGGTATCGCAATTAGCGATAAACATATTGAAGTTATCGTCCGTCAAATGTTAAGAAAAGTTGTCATTATTGATGGTGGTGACACAGATATGATTCCTGGAACTAGAGTTTCACTTCCAGAATTCACAAGAAACAACAAGGCTGCTTTACTTGCTGGTAAACGTCCAGCAGTTGCTAGACCACTTGTTCTTGGTATTACTAAAGCTGCTCTTGAAACTGATTCATTCTTATCAGCTGCATCCTTCCAAGAAACAACTCGTGTTCTTACAGATGCTGCAATTAAAGGAAAGACTGACCCATTACACGGC
>CALVMF010000086.1 GCA_944342125.1 uncultured Bacilli bacterium
ATAATGATTAAAGATGTTATAAAAGCGGCACCAAGACCAAAGATCATATATAAAGTCATGTCTAGATTCCAAGCGACACCTTCATTAACAAAAGATATAAGTTTAACAAGGCTTGCTCCAGCCATGACTGGGATTGAAAGATAGAAACTAAACTCAGCGCCACAAGTTCTCGAACAGCCAAGTAAAAGCGCAGTAACAATTGTCACACCGCTTCTCGAAGTTCCTGGAATTAAACTAAGAATTTGAGAAATTCCAATTAACAAAACAATTTTATAAGGTAAATCTTTTGTTGATTCGTACTTAAAATAGGTTTCTTTTTTTCCTATTAAACCTAGCTCTTGACATGAGATAAAATTAACTTGATCTTTTTTAATTCTGGCTTCTAAAACAATAAATATTAAACCATAAACAATAAGTGCAAAAGCGACAACTAAAGTATTGTCAATTAAATCTGAAAGACCTGTTAATTCCATCGCTAAGGCAATAAATCCAACTGGCAAAATTCCAATAATAATTTTTAGCCAGACTCTATAGATATCCCCTCTCTCTTTTTTACTAATTTTAGGGTTAATTGGATTTAATTCTTTAAAGAATCTTAAAACGACGGCTAGTATTGCTCCAAGTTGAATAGCAACTAAAAAGAAATCCCAGAACTCTGGATATTTTGCTTGTACCTGAAAAATATCATCCAAAATTATCAAATGACCAGTTGATGAAATTGGAAGCCATTCAGTAATTCCTTCTACCACACCATATAGAAGAGCTTGTAAAATTACTACAAAAATCTCCATTAAATATTATTTTATCATAATGAGCAAAAAATTAAATATATTTTTGCAATTTTTCGAACTTTTTTAAAAATTATCTCCGCAAAACTCAACTATTTTCTAGCATATTGGGCATTAAATAGTTCAAAATAGAAACCATGCTTGTCAAGGAGTTCTTTATGCTTCCCTCTTTCAATTATCTTCCCATCTTTCATAACTAAAATGAGATCGCTATTTACAATAGTCGATAATCTATGAGCAATTACAAATGATGTTTTGCCTTTCATTAAAATGTTGAAGGCGTTTGAAATTTTCATTTCTGTACGGGTATCAATGTTACTTGTTGCTTCATCTAATATCATAATTTTTGGATTAATGAGCATAACTCGAGCAATAGAAATTAATTGTTTTTGACCGACACTTAATCCCGAATAATCATCGATATAAGTATCAAAACCATTAGGCAAACGATTAATAAAATCTAAGCAATTAGCTTTAATGCATGCTTCTTTAATTTCTTCTTCACTAGCATCTTCTTTTCCATAGATTATATTTTCTCTAACAGTTCCTGAAAAAATCCAAGTGTCTTGTAAAACCATCCCAAAAGATCTTCTTAAACTTTCCTTTAATATGTCTTTTGTGTTCGTCTTGTCAAAAGATATTTCGCCATTATTTGGATCATAAAATCTTAAAAGAAGGTTAATAATTGTTGTTTTTCCACATCCCGTTGGTCCAACGATTGCAATATGTTCACCTTCTTTTACATCTAAAGAAAAATCATTGATAATCTTTTTAGAAGGCTCATAAGAAAAATCAACCTTGTTAAAACTTATTTCTTTAATCGAAGATTCAATTTTTTCTTTTCCTAAATCAATATCATTTTCTTCATTTAAAATAGTATTTAATCTTTTTAATGATGAAAAACCAGTTTGAATTTCAGTTATGCAACTAGAAATTTCGTTAAATGGCTTAGCAAATTGGTTTGAATATTGAATAAAAGTTAAAATCGTACCTACAGTACAACTTGCTCCTAAAATAATGTTACCGCTATTAAAAGAAAGTGCGCATAAAACAGCCGCCACCATACCGACAATTGCGTAGGTTGAATTATTTACAAGTCTAGTCAAAGGATTAGTTAAGCTACCTGCAAATTGTGCTTTTCGCCCTACTTCATATAATTTTGAATTTTCTTCTTTAAATGAATTGATTGCTTCTTCTTCATAGTTAAAGGATTTAATAAGATCGATGTTGTTGATGCTTTCTAAGCTGATTGCACCCATATCGCCAACAATTTTAGCTTGCCCTTTAAAGTATTTACTAGTTTTTTTAGCTAAAGTATAAGAAATTAAAAATCCAAACGGAGTTAAAAAGACTACAACAAGTCCTAATATCCAGTTAAAAATAAACATAATTATTAAAGTTACAATAATTTGAATTGAACCTTGATAAAACTGCTTAAAACCACTAATTAAAGCGACATTGACATTATCAGTATCGTTAATTACTCGAGAAACTAAATCACCATGTGGATGAGAATCTATATAAGAAATTGGAACATTATTTAATTTAATAAAAACGTCGTTTCTAAGATCTTTAGTTATTTTTTCTACAAATAGTGAATTCAAATACTCAAAGAAAAATTCAAAAATCAAAACTAAAACAATTAAAACGGAAGCAACTATTAAATAAAAGAAGAAATTTGTGTCAAGAATATTAACTCCACTAGTTATAACTAAGGTTATTTCATCAATCGCCTTTCCAAAAAGCATTGGAGTTAAACACATCGAAACAACGAAAACTAAGGCACAAATTAAAGAAAGAAATAAACTTAGAGGGTATTTCTTTATGTAAAAAAATAGTCTACTAATTGGTTTCATAACCTTCTCCATATTGCGATGAATAAATTTCTTTATAGACCTTGCTATTTTTTAAAAGTTCTTCGTGAGTGCCAATGCTTTCAACTTGACCATGATACATAACAATAATTTTGTCGCAATTTAATAAAGATGAGACCCTTTGAGCTATGATAATTATTGTTAAATTTTTGTTTTCAAAGATATGTCGTTTTAGTTCTTTTTCAGTTAAATAATCAAGAGCACTGGTTGAATCATCAAGAATTAAGGTTTCACTATTTTTAATTAAAGCGCGAGCAATTGAAAGTCTTTGTTTTTGACCTCCACTAAAATTTCTACCGTTTTCTTCAACTTGATGATCTAAAAAATCATCATATTTTTTAACAAAATCATAAGCACAGGCATCTTTTAAAGCCTTAATCATTTCGCTTTCGCTAGCATCTTTTTTCCCAATCAAAAGATTAGATTTAATTGTTCCCTTAAATAAAACAGCTTTTTGATTTACCAAACTTATTTCGTGATGAAGCGAGTTAAGATTATAATCTTTTATATCGTGACCTTTATATAAAATTTCCCCTTCGCTACGGTCAAAAAAACGTTCAATTAATTTTATTAAGGTAGTTTTTCCACTTCCTGTTCCCCCAATAATTCCGACTCTTTCACCTTTTTTGATAGTAAAATTTAAGTCTTTAACAACGTTATTTTCACCTTCATTATATTTAAAACTTACATCTTTAAATTCAAACAAATTTTGACCATTTTCGATAAATAAGTCCGCAAAAGTGCCATTATTTTCTAAATCTTCATTGAGATTAAGCAATTCTTCAACTCTTTTTTTACTTGCAAAAGCTCTTGTAAAAATAATAACTAAATTGCTCACTGCTATTAAAGCGACAAAGCATTGGTTTAAATATTGGATTAAACTCGTTAACTCTCCTGTTGTTAATCCGCTTTCACTTATAATTTCATTACTAGAAAAATAGACAACTAAAACAATTGCAACATTGATTATTAAAAAGGTTAAGGGATTTGTTAAAGCATTAATGAAACTAACTGTTTTCATCTCTTTATAGTAATCTTGGGTTTTCTCTTTAAACTTATTCACTTCATGCTTTTCATTATTAAAAGCTTTTATTACGCGGATTCCATTTAAAGAATCATTTGTTAAAGTTACAATTTTATCGACCTTTTTTTGAGTTGTAATTACTTTTTTAGATGATACTTTTAAAATAAAAAACAAAATTAAAGAAATTAAAATTACTACTCCTAGAAAAATTAAAGCGGAATGCCAATCGATAATAAAGGCACAAATTAAGGAGCCAATAACGATTGTTGGTGCTCTTAAAACGAGTCTAATCATCATTGCTACCGAAACCTGTAAACGATTAACATCATTGCTAAGAACAGTATTTAAATTGCCTTTACCAATTAGCTCAACATTTCTTAATGACATATTCATAATTTTTGAATATAAAGCGTCACGTAATTTTGTTCCATATCCTTGACTAGCAATTGAAGCGTAATGTTGACAAACTAATGTCGAACATAAGCCTAAAACAGCTAATAAAAATATCAAAAGTCCTGGAATAATTATTTGATTATAATTTCCATAATTTTGAGCTGCTTCTATTCCAACATCAATCACATAAGACATTAAAAATGGCATTATCAATTCAAATGCCACTTCAAGCATCTTAAATGTTGGACCTAAGATGAACTCTTTTTTAAAATATCTTATATAAGAATATGCATTGATCATAATAAAAAAAGAAGACCTATTAAATTATAAGGTCTTCTTCACTGATTTTCATTTAAAAGTTGATTCTATCGACTATTTTCTTAAGCCAAGTTCAGCAATAAGTTTAATGTAAGCGTCTCTATCTTCTCTTTCAAGATAAGCAAGTAATGACTTTCTTTGTCCAACTAAGATAAGTAAACTTCTTCTAGCTGTATGATCCTTATCATTTGCTTTTAAGTGTGCAGTTAAATCTGCAATTCTTTTTGTGAGTAAAGCAACTTGAACTTGAACAGAACCAGTGTCTTTTTCATTTTTGCCAAACTTTTTAACAACTTCAGCTTTTAATTTTTTGTCTAATGCCATTTTTTGTTTCTCCTTTTTCTTCAATATGCTTTAAACATCGCTTAGCGTTGGAGATTCGCTTAGCAGCGTTTAAAGTAGCCTATATAAATTATCAAAATCAAGTTCTCGAATCAAGCAATAAATTGATGTTCGAACTACTTAATCTCAATAATTTTTGAAAAGATTACTTCTTCAGCGTTTTCATTAATTTCGATGTTATATAAACCCTTA
>CALVMF010000087.1 GCA_944342125.1 uncultured Bacilli bacterium
TTTTCCTGCAAATAAACTTTCTAAATCTAAAACATTTATTGAAGCAATTTCAGGATAGGTAATCCATTTATTTTCAACATTAAAAGAAAGAGAAGGACTACAATCAACTTTAAATTTAACTTTTAAACGTTCGTCCTTATGGATGTGTTTTGTTAATTCACCATCTAACTTTGCACTTATAAAAGTTATGTAAGTATTTAACTTTTCAAACGCGCTTTCAATTGGTGTATTAACCTTTTTATTTTTTATATCAACAGTAACTTCTAGACCATAAGAAGCGCAAGTATCGATAATGGATTTCATAAAAGGTTTTAAGGAAAATGAAGGATCTTGCTTATTTAAAGTGAAGTCTAAATCTTCAGAATAACGATTTAAGCCGTAAAAAATTCTTAAGGCTGTTCCGCCATAAAATGACGCATAATTAAAAAAATTAGCTCTACTTAGACCAATTAAAATAAGATTTTGTAAAATTTCTCTTATGGCTAGTTTAGCTTCATTTGGACTTTTGACATTAAATGAATTAATTAAACTTTCAAATATAGTTTCCATTTATTTTCCTTCCTTATTTATAAATTTCAAAAATGTATTCAAAGTATTAGAGTGATAAAGCGGTGCAATTTCATTGATGAAATCTTTATCGAGTGAAAATAATTCATCTTCATCAATTCTTAAATCTTCAAATAATAAATATTTAAGATCTTTAATACTTCTTACTGGATATTTTAAATAGAGCATGTCGCACAAGGCTTTCTCTTTTGAAGCGATTTTATAATTTAATCCTTTTTGATTCTCTTTTAAAAGAATCCCTTTTGAAAAAACTTTATTTGGAATAGAGTTGTATCCAAAAATAGCGTTATCTAATTTATATACTTTATTATTTTTCTTTCCATATATTGCAGAAGTTAAAGTAGAAACATATTCGGGGATAAGACCATAGTAGCTTAAAGCATATTCAAAAGAAATATATGAAGGAGCATAGCAAAGGTTCGCGATGATTTCTATATCACCTATTAAATCATCGCTATATAGACCTCTTTTTATTCTTGTTAATTTACCATTTTTGCATTCAAGACTTATCTTTTGATTTATATTGGTGTAATCTTTGTATCTTATTTTTAAGCTTTGTAAATCGTAAATCATTGTTAGTTTTCCCTTGTTAATATTATTATATAGCATTTATTGTGGGGAATAGACAATTTTTTAAATAAGAATAATCCTAATTAGGAAAATAGGGGGTATAAAGGAGGTGCGCCATGCACACCCCAAACACACCCTAGAATGTCAATTTCTTTAATCTCTAAAAAACCGATATTAATATTTAGACATAAAAATAGCTACAGTTATCGTACTTTTTAAGTTAGTATTAATTTTTTGTCGCTTCTATTTCTCTATTTTCTTTTGTATGATAATTTTAATAAGTTGAAAGCGGAAAAGTCGTTTCCGCAAATTAATCAAAAAAAGGAAGGGACAAGAAAAAAATGAAAAGAAAATTTATTCTTACTTTAAGCATAGCTTCGCTCCTTTGCTTAGGAAGTGTTGCTTCCCTTTCATCATGTGAGACGGGGGGGGGTAGTAATTTAAACAATTCTCTTAAATTTGTAACCGTTTCTCAAGGTGAAGGGTACACTATTAGTGGTCTTGACGAAGATGGTTATAACCCAGGAGATACTGTCAATTTTACTGTCACAGTCACTGATTCAAATAAGCAGATTAAGGAAGTAAAAGCTAAAGACACACTTTTAACTCCAAAAACAGATGGTAGTTATAGTTTCAAAATTGGAAACGAAGACATTGTAATTATAGTTACGTTAGAAAATAAAACAGAACCTATTGAAACAGCAACAGTTACTGTTAAAGATGGGATAGTAAACGGAACCGTTAAACCATCAAAAACAGGTAAACTAGAAATAGGTACTGAAGTAGAAATAATTGCTATACCTAATGATGGCTATCGAGTAGATAAGTATTTTTTAAATGATGTTGAACTTGAAGGTTCTCTTTTTAATGTTGTTTCGGGTAAAAACGAAATTAGTGCAACTTTTGTTGAACTACCACCAGAAGTTAAATTTGGTAGTGTTCAAGTTTTAAGCGATGAAGTAACAAACGGAACAATTAAAGCTAAACTTGAAGATGGAACTACAATTACGAGCGAAAATAGAAGATTACCTGTAGGAACTAAGGTAATCTTAGAAGTTTTGCCTCAAGATGAATGCTACGAATTAAAAGAAATCATACTAAATGATACTGTTTTAGAGGCGGTTGATGGCAAATTTAGTTTTGAAGTTGTTGAAGGAAGGAATTACATTAGTGGTTCTTTTGGCTTGATTCATCCTGGTCAAGGTTTAGTAAAATTAGACAGCGAACCTAATCCAGAATATTGCGATTTTTCAATCGATAAAGAAGTTGGCAAATATTATGATGCTGACGAAGAGATTACAATCACAGTCACACCAAAACCAAATTTCGTTGTAAAAAGTGTAACTGTTAATGGTGTAGAAATAGAAGAAATAGAAAATAGTTATACATTTAAAGTTAGTGAAGGTTTAAATGTTATTAGCGTTGAAGTTATGTCGGTAGCTGAAGGCATTGAAATTATTCCTGATGAAGAATGGATTTATCATGAAAGTAGCCTTAGTGCAGACGGAGGTTACTATTATATCGCCGAAGGTCAAAGCTATGAATTAAAGACTGTTTTGTCTCCTGAAGGAAGCTTCGATAATATCATTTGGAGTGTTGGCACTTGGGATGGTGAATTCATAGAAGTTAGCGAAGATGGAGTTCTTACTGGTTTAAAAGCTAACCCTGGACAAAGCGTTACTGTTTATGCAACTTTAGAAAACAATGAAGGTGTATCGGATAGCTTAACTTTAAGAGTTGTTAAGCCTACTCAAATAACAGTAGAGACTTTAAAGAATAAGCTTCTCAAGGCTCAAGTTTTTGAAGTTAATGAAGCGAATAAAACGCATCTTACTACTGAACTTAAGGAATCACTTAACGAAGATGCTGTGACAACAAATTATAATTTTGAAAATTATAGTGATGGACATTCGATTACTAAAGTAACTGATAGTAACGGAGTAACTACAAATTATTATCGTGCGATAGTTGATGATACATTCTACGCTTTAAAGAAAGATGGTTTAGGAAATACAACGATTGCTAATGGCAATAAACCTGTCGCTATTACTGATGAGAATAGAGAAGAGTATCAAACAAAAGTTAATAGCTTTGGCGCTATTGAATTTGATATGAACGAAGAATATAGTGGCGTTATTGACTTTATGTATCAAAATGTTTTTGGTGATGATTCGTTCTATGAAGATGAAGAAGTATTTGCTAAAACTACCACCACAACTAATGGAGTCGAATTCGAAGTTTACAGTCAAGATAGATATAATGTTTTTGGAAATTTCTATACTGAAACTCAAATCACTATGAAATTTACTTTTGACTACTTTGATGAAGACAAATTAGTTAGTGCAAGTTATGAAAGAGTTGATTATGATTTAAGCAGTGAAGATGAAGAAATCACCGCAGAAACGTCATATCGTTTGGATAAATATGATATTGATTTAACGTATCAAGAGAAGTTAGAAGAAGAGCAACCATTATTTGATCTTGATGATTACTTCTATTCAGACTTTGATGCAGCTATTTATACCGATATAGGTTTAAGTGAAGGCAAGGTTGAAGAAGTTAGCAAAGATAAATTTGAAGTTATAGTTGGTCAAAATTACTATCTTGGATTAGAAAATGTCGCTCCAAGTTCAGCTATGGAAGATTTAGACCCTTATACTATATCAACTGAAGATTCTTCGATTTTAAGTGTTTATGATTCAAATAAACAATTTGTCTTTAACGATGAAGGTGAAGCCACAATAACAATTAAAACCAAAAACGTTACTAAAACAATAACTTTAGTAGCGAAATATGTTACTGCTACAAGTGTTGAGTTTGACCCAAGTCTAAAAACAGATTTATTAACAAATGAGAGATTAGAGTTAAAAGCAACAGTTCTGCCTGAAGTTGGCCTAAAAGATAGTGGAGTAACTTATTCTATTAAAGAAACCACTTCTGAAGGTGCTAAAACCGATGGTGACTATCTTGTTGCAGGAACTACAGCTGGTGAAATTACTGTTGTTGCTACTTCAAAAGATAATCCAAGTGTAAGCGCCGAAAAAACGTTTAATGTTGTAGAAATGCCTTCGGTTTTGGATGATTTGGATGGCAAGAAATACACAACAGATATAGCTTGGACGGATTATGATAATTGGATTAAGCACAAATGTAGTTATACCATTTCCTTCTTTAAAGAAGCAGAAAAAATGAAAGCAAAAGTAGAAATTATAATTGACAATTATGACGATCGGCTTACAGATGATTATATTGATACTGATTCCTATTCTTTTGTTGCCGATGTTACACAAGAAGGGAAAGTTGTCGTTTTTGATAATTTAATTGATGTTATAGGCGAAGAGACAGAAGAGATGAAGTTGATGGTTCTAGGCATAAATCTAAACGATGACTATTCATTTAATGGCTTTACTTTAAATATGGATGACGACAATTATGAGCTTCAGGAATTCGTTGATATTTCTAATCTTCTAATTGATAAACAATTTACCATTACTGACTATGATTATTCTAGCGGAACGGACTACACATATGAGATTTCATTTAGAGAAGATAATGGCGTTTTAAAAGCAGATATTTTATATACCAAAACAAAATGGGCTAGTACCCCTAGCGAAGAAACAAACACTGGAAAGTTCACAGCAACTGTTACTCAAAGTGGTAGTACGTTAAAATTCTCAGATGTTGAAACCATCGAAGGAACGATTGAGCTTCCAATTA
>CALVMF010000088.1 GCA_944342125.1 uncultured Bacilli bacterium
CGAACAGAGAAGTTAAGCACTGCAGTGGTGAAGGTAGCTCACAAGCAAGAATAGCACGTTGCCAGGCTTTTTTTGTTAAGTGGCATATAAAAAAGCTTAAAATCACTTTTTCCCCAAAGTTAGCACATGTTTTCACGGGATTTTTAATGTTTGAGTGGACTAATAATTATGATATAATTATGGCACGTTTTAGGATATAAGTTATGGAAAAGAATTCAAATAAAAGTATTAAAATCTCATTGAGTATGCAAGAAATTGCAAATTTAGTAGGTGAAACTTGCTTAGAATGTTATGGAGTTGTCGGCTTAACAAATTCTAAATCGATTAAAGAAAAGTTTATTATTTTAAAAAAAGAAAACTTCGTTGAAGGTGTAAATATTACAAAAGAAAAAGATAAGTTTAATATCGATGTTCATTTAGTATGTGCTTATGGCATAAGAATTACTGAAACGATTAACGAAGTTAGCAAAAGAATTATTTATGTTTTAACCAAGAAATACGGCGAACTTTTCTCAAAAATTAATGTGTATGTCGAAGAATTACGCGACCTTTAAATTTACGGGGAATTGATATGAAATATATTGATGGAAAAATGTTCAAGAAAATGGTTATAAGCGGTTCAAACAACCTTTACAATCATTATCCTGAAGTTGATGCTTTAAATGTCTTCCCAGTTCCTGATGGCGATACTGGTATGAACATGAATTTAACTATGACTAGTGGCTCAAAGGAAGTTGCTAATCGTAGTGACGAAAATTTATACGATATTGCAAAGATCTTCTCTAGAGGTCTTTTAATGGGCGCTAGAGGAAATTCTGGTGTTATTACAAGCCAAATTTTTAGAGGCTTTTCAGATAGTTTAGTAAATAAAACAAAAATTGATGCAATTGGCTTAGCTGAAGCCTTCGATAATGGTCGCAAGGTTGCTTATAAAGCAGTTTTAAAACCTGTTGAAGGAACTATTTTAACAGTTATTAGAGAAGCCAGCACAAAACTTTTAGATGAAGTTACATCTAAAATGACAATTGAGCAAGCTTTTGACATTCTTTTAAACGAAGCTAGAGCTTCACTTGAAAGAACACCAAATCTTTTACCAGTTTTAAAAGAAGTTGGAGTTGTCGATAGCGGTGGGGCTGGATTAATTAAAATTTTAGAAGGTATGCAAAGTGCAATTGGCGGATACGTTATCAATCGTCACG
The DNA here is from genome assembly GCA_944342125.1 of uncultured Bacilli bacterium. GTDB lineage: Bacteria > Bacillota_I > Bacilli_A > RFN20 > CAG-826 > Onthovivens. The sequence goes on from CALVMF010000088.1 coordinate 1,200, forward strand.
AAGCTGAAGCTGTGAATCCACAAGGAGCTGCACAAGTAAGCGCAAGCGAAGAAAATGAAGAATTTGGCTATTGCACTGAATTTATTTTGCGTTTAGGACCAGCAGAAAGTAAAAAACCATTTAATAAAAACCGTTTTACTAGCGTTTTAAATGCCCATGGTAATTCTTTAGTTGTCGTTCAAGATGATGATATTATCAAAGTTCACGTTCATACTTTAAAACCTGGCGATATTTTCAATTACGCTCAACAATTCGGTGAATTTGTTAAGATGAAATGTGAAAATATGACCGAGCAACATAATGAAATTTTGATTAACGAAAAGAATAATCAAGGTATTCATATGGCTGCTAGCGAATTAACAAGCGCACCTTTAGCTGCACCTAAAAAAGAAAATAAACCAGCTAAAGAATATGCAATTATTGCAACTTCAAGTGGCAAAGGAATTGATGAATTATTTTACGAAGTTGGAGTTGATTATATCGTAAGTGGTGGTCAAACTATGAACCCATCAACTAATGATTTCCTTAAAGTGATTGATGAAACTAATGCTAAAAATATTTTCATCTTACCAAATAATGGAAATATTATTATGGCTGCCAATCAAGTCAAAGATGTCTTGAAAGATAAAGTTAATGTTGTCGTTATTCCTAGTAAAACCATTATGCAAGGTGTCGTTTCTGCCATGAATTTTAACCCAGATTTATCTTTAGAAGATAATGAAAAGGTTATGACTGAAGCTTTAAGTGCTGTTAAATCAGGACAAGTTACTTTTGCTATAAAAGATACTGAAATTAATGGAGTGAGCGTCAAAAAAGATGATTATATGGCTATTTTAAATAGCAAAGATATCATTTCAACTCATAAAGAAAAATTTGATGCTTTAAAAGATCTTTTAAAGAATATGGTTGATGAAGATAGCTCAGTTATTACCGTATTACTTGGTAGTGATTTAGCAAGTGATGAAGAAAAGGAAAAAGTTGAAAAATATATTGAAGAAACATATGTAGATTGTGACGCCGATGTCCGAATAGGTAATCAACCTGTTTATTCCTACATAGTTGGTGTTGAATGATAAAACCCTGATAAAGGGTTTTTTCCTTATTCTAAAAGGAGTGTAGTGATGAAATTTGTAATTGATATGATGGGTGGAGATAGTGGAATAGAAGCCACAATTGGTGCCACGAAAGAATTTATTAAACGTCATCCAAACGTAGAATTATTTTTAATCGGTGATTTAAATGCTCTTGAAACATTTAAAAACCATAATAATATTCATTTAGTTGAATCAAAAACAGTTTTAAAAATGGATGTTGATCCACTCACTGCTTTAAAAGAAAAAGATTCTTCCTTAATGGTCGCGATTGAAACTTACTTAGCTAATAATTGTGATTGCTTAATAAGTGCAGGATCAACAGGGGCTTTACTAAGTGCTGCAATTTTTAAAATTAAGAGAATTCCTGGAATAACAAGACCTTGCTTAATTACTTCCTTTCCAACTATCAAAAAGAATAAAAAGTTTGTTGTTTGCGATTTAGGAGCTAATAATTCAAATACTAAAGAAGAATTACTCCAATTTGCAAAAATGGGTTCGATTTATTATTCGATAGTTTATCAGGAAGAAAATCCAAAAGTATATTTACTTTCTAATGGAACCGAAGAAGAGAAAGGCTCTCCTGTTTCAAAAGAAGCATATCCACTTTTAAAAGATTGTAAATCTATTAATTTTAAAGGAAATATTGAAGCCCGCGACCCTTTATATGGTGATATTGATGTTTTAGTTAGCGATGGATATACAGGAAATATCTTCTTAAAATCTGTAGAAGGCACCGCTAAAGTTATGTCAAAAATGATTAAAGATGCTTTTAAGAAAAATGTCTTAACGATGATTGGCTATCTTTTTTCTAAAAAAGGCATCAACGAAATTAAGGAAAAAATGGACTATAAAAATGTTGGCGGAGCTTTGCTTATGGGCGTTAATGGGGTCGTTATTAAAGCTCATGGCAGTAGCGATGTAAGGTCATTTTTAAGTGCTCTTGAAAACGGCTATAAATTAGTCGAAGTTGATATCGTAAATAAATTTAAAAAGGAACTTGCTTAGTGAAATCTATTGATGAATTTTTAAATAAATACGGAATAGAAACAAATAACAAGAATCTCTATGAGATGGCTTTTACACATTCATCTTTTAATAGTGATGCTAAAACTCATCACCACGACTACGAAAGACTCGAGTTTATTGGAGATAGTGTTTTAGGATTTGTTATTGCAACTTTACTTTTTAAGGAACACTCAAATATGCTTGAAGGAGCCTTAACAAAAGCGAGAAGTTATCTTGTTCAAAGCGAATACTTAGCTAATTTAGCAAGAAAAGAAGGCTATCCAGAATTTATTAGAGCTGGGAAAAGTTTAAGCAGTAATGACATTGTTAATAATCAATCAATTTTAGAAGATGTTTTTGAAGCTGTAATTGGCGCTGTATATTTAGATAAAGGTATCTTTTTTGCGCAAAAATTTATCAAAAACATCTATAAAGATGAGATTAAAAAATTCACACTAGACGAAATAAAAGATTATAAATCTATTTTACAAGAAGCGATGCAAGCTGAATATCGTGAATCGGTTAATTATAAAATTGTTTTTGAAAAAGGACCACCCCATAATAGAACTTTCTTTGCTGAAGTTAGCTTTAATGGGATTGTATTAGGGCGTGGTGAAGGAAAAAGCAAAAAAATCGCCGAACAAGAAGCTGCTAAAGACGCTTTAAGCAAAAAAGCAATTTAATAGGATTATTTATGGGTTTATTTAAATTTTTAAAAGAAAAATTTAGTAAAAAGAAAGTAGAAGATAGTAATAAAGAAAGCCAAACTGAAAATTCTTCTGACTTAAAATCGCTTGAAAAGTATGACCAAGGGTTAGAAAAATCAAGAAAGAATTTTTCTAGTAAGCTAGATGAGTTAGCTAAAAAATACAAAAATGCTAATCAAGAATACTTTGAAGAATTAGAAGAAATTTTGATTGAAGCAGATTGTGGCGTTTCTTTTACTATTAACACTATTGAAGACCTACTTGAAGAAACTAAAAAGGAAAATATTACCGATCCAAAGCAAATAAATGAAATGCTGGTCGATAAAATGTTTTTAAATTATCTAAAAGAAGGCGGCGACATAAAAAATGAACTTTCTTTTGATAATTTACCAGTTGTTTTACTCATGACTGGCGTAAACGGGGTTGGAAAAACGACAACAATTGCAAAACTTGCTAAAAGATATAGTGACAAAGGCAAAAAAGTAATGCTTGTTGCGGCCGACACTTTTAGAGCTGGTGCTAAAGAACAACTTTCAATTTGGGCTCAAAGGCTTAACATTCCTATCGTTACAGGAAATGAAAATGAGGACCCTGCTAGCGTGGCTTATAAAGGTACTAAAAAGGGCATCGATGAAGGCTTTGATTTAGTTATTATCGATACAGCTGGTAGACTTCAAAATAAAAAGAATTTGATGGAAGAGTTAAGAAAAATCTCTAATGTCGTGACTAAAT
>CALVMF010000089.1 GCA_944342125.1 uncultured Bacilli bacterium
CTTGAATTGAAGTGATTGAACCATCTCTTGTTGAGGCGATTCTTTCTTGAAGTTGACCCATTTCGGTAGCAAGAGTAGGTTGATAGCCAACTGCCGAAGGCATTCTTCCAAGTAAAGCACTAACTTCGCTTCCTGCTTGAGTAAATCTAAAAATATTGTCGATAAAAAGAAGTACATCTTGATGAGCGACATCTCTAAACCATTCAGCCATAGTTAAAGCTGACAAAGGAGCGTGCATTCTTATACCAGGGGTTTCATTCATTTGACCAAAGACAAGGGCGGTATTTTCTAAAACTCCGCTTTCTTTCATCTCGTTATATAGGTCATTACCTTCACGGCTTCTTTCTCCAACGCCAGCAAAAATAGACAAACCATTTTTTTGAACAGCAATATTATGGATTAACTCTTGAATTAAAACAGTTTTTCCAACACCTGCACCACCAAATAAACCTACCTTACCACCCTTTAAATAAGGGCAAAGAAGATCGATGACCTTAATTCCAGTTTCATAAACTTCAATGGTGGTTGGCTGGTCAGCAAAAGAAGGTGGGTTGTTATAAATAGAAGCGGTTTCTGTAGGGACAAATTCACCGTTTCTATCGATTGGTTTACCTAAAACGTTGAACATTCTCCCTAAAACATTTCTTCCGACTGGAACTTTGATAGGAGAATGAGTATTAATAACTTTTAAGCCTTTACTGATTCCTTCAGTAGGACCCATGGCGATACAACGCACCGTATCATGCCCCATATCTTGAGAAACTTCTAAAACGAGCTCTTTATTTTGACTAATTTCGTTAAGTTTAACGACTAAAGCGGTTTTTAAACTAGGAGTGAGACCATCATTAAAGCGGACATCAACAACTGGTCCAATTGCTTGAACAACTTCACCGATTTCAGCTTCTTTTAATTGTTCATCTATTTTTAATTTATTAAGCATTTTTCTCCCTCCTTTAGATAAAGTCGATTGCATCATTACTACCCGAAACTATTTCATTAATTTCGTTAGTAATTTTTTGCTGACGCACTTTGTTATATTCAAGTTGTAACTCGTAAAGCAATTTATCAGCACTACTTGTTGCATTTTCCATCGAATTTTTACGATTTGTTTGTTCAGATATTGCACTTTCTAAAAATGAGCGATAAAGAAGAGCATCCATATAATGTGGAACGATTAAATCAGCGACATTAATCGACTTTCCCTCAAAAAGTGGCTCAAGTTTTTCTTTCTTTTCTCTAACTATTTTTTCTCCATCAAGAGGTAATATTTTTTTACAAACACATTTTGTTGTCATTGAATTGATGTAAGTAGTGTAAATGATGTTTATAGAAGAATAACCCTCTTCACGATATAAGGCATCTAATTTATGGCGGAAAAGGTTAATAGAAGAATAAGAAAAATCATCGAGAAGATGTATAAATCTTTTATAAGCTCTATGAACCTTATGTTTATAAGCACGATATCCTTTTTCACCAATAAAGATTACATCATCATTTTCAGTAATAATTTTACTAGCAAACTTGTTTAAATTATTGAAGTAGCTTCCACATAATCCTAGAGTACAAGTAACAAAAATATATAGTTTTTTATTGCCAGGATTTTGAGTTAAGCAGGTAGGTCTAGTTGCTTTATGATAGTCAACATAGAGTAAACAAAGCTCCATCATCTCTTTTATAGCATCCATATAAGATTGATTTCCATCGTAAAGACTTTTTAGTTGGTTAAAACGCGAATTAGCAATAAGCTTCATCGCATTTGTAATTTTTCTAATCGATTGAACGGTTTGAATCCTATTTTTGACTTCTAAAAGAGATTGAGCCATAGATTAATAAGAATCCTCTAATATAAAGTTATCTTTAAGGGTTGAAAGAATCGATTTTAATCTTTCTTCGACCTTGTTTTTGCTTTCTTCACTGAAAGTCTTGTTATTATTGATTTCATCATAAATCTCTGGGTTTTGCGCTCTTATTGAATTATCTAAGAGCTTTAAAACCTTGTGAACGTAGCTTACATTTATCGAATCTAATAGACCTGATTGAGCAACATAAATATCAACAATTTCTTGTCCAGCACTTAATGGCATATATTGTTTTTGTTTTAAAACTTCGGTTAAGATAGCACCATGAGTTAATATCTTCTTTGTTGAAGCATCTAAGTCGCTACCAAATCGAGAAAAGTCGAGCATTTCGTGATAATTTGCTAATGCCATTCTTAAATCTTTAGAGACCGATTTCATTACCTTTGTTTGAGCAGCGCTACCAACACGGCTAACTGATAAACCTGAATCAATTGCTGGTCTTTGACCCGAATTAAACATATCAGTGTTTAAAAATAATTGTCCATCGGTAATTGAGATAACATTTGTTGGGATATAGGCACTAATGTCACCAGCTTGAGTTTCAATAATTGGTAAAGCAGTAAGTGAGCCACCTCCAAGTTCATCAGACAAGCGACAACTTCTTTCTAAAAGACGAGAATGTAAGTAGAAAATATCACCTGGATAAGCTTCTCTTCCTGGGCTACGTCTTAAAAGAAGAAGTAGAGTTCTATAAGCAACAGCATGTTTACTTAAATCATCATAGATGATTAAGACATTTTTGCCTTGATGCATCCAGTGTTCAGCAATCGAAGTAGCTGAATAAGGAGCAAGATATTGCATTGGTGAAGGTTCAGCTGCACTTGAACCGACAATTGTTGTATATTTTAAGGCGTCAAACCTTTTTAAACGAGCGACAATTTGAGCTAAAGAAGAATTTTTTTGACCTATTGAACAATAAACGCAATAAACATCCTTTCCTTTTTGGTTGATGATTGTGTCGATTGCAATCGCTGTTTTTCCAGTTTGGCGGTCTCCAATTATAAGTTCTCTTTGACCTTTTCCAATTGGAATCATCGAATCGATAGCTTTTATGCCCGTTTCAAGAGGTTCACAAACACTTTGTCTATCCATAATTTCAGGAGCAACAACTTCAATTGGGCGAAGTTCTTTGGTTTCAATTTTTCCATATCCATCAATTGGTTGACCTAAAGCGTTAACAACTCTTCCTAAAAGAGCATCACCAACTGGCACTGAAACTAATCTTTTAGTTCTTTTACAAGGGTCGCCTTCTTTAATAGTGATGTTTTCACCAAATAGAGCGACTCCGATGTCGGTTTCTTCAATGTTCATGACCATTCCATAGGCGTTCCCAGGGAATTCAATTAGTTCGCCATACATTGCATCATCTAAACCGAAAACAGTAGCGATACAATCGCCAACACTAACGACTTGACCAACATCGGTTGAATCTACTTTGTGATCATATTTATCAATCTCATCTTTAATGATTTGAGAAAGCGAATTTAAGTTATTGGTTTTAGGCATTTTACTTTTCCTCCTCATTATCATTAATTTGATTAATTAAATTGTTTTTAATGTGGTCTAATTCTGAAGACATTGAATATTCGTATAATGTTCCATTTATTATGACTCTAATGCCTGCAATAAGATTTTTATCGATATATTCTTTTACGATAATTTGTTTATTTGTTTTTTTATGAAATGCATCTTTTATTTTTGCGATTTGTTCATCATTTAAGGAAAATGGAGTATAGATTTTAGCTTCTAAAACATTCTCATCTTTGTTGAGCAAGTCATCATAAATATTTCTAATTTGCTGGAGATTTGCGAGGATTTTATTAGAAATCAGCATTTTTATGAAGACTCTAACTTCAGAAACTATAACATCTTGGCAAATATTATCTAAAGCTTTCTCTTTATCTTTATTAGAGTTAAATGGTGAATTTAAAAAGTTATAAAAATCAGGATTTTTTTCAAGAAGCCAAGAAAAGAATTTAAGATTTTCTCTATATAAAATAACTGAATGGTGTTGCAGAGCATTCGAATATAAACCTTCAGTAACTTTTATTAAAAGAGAATCGTTATTCATTCTTATCGCTATCCTTATTTATTTGATCGATAAATTGATTTAAAAATTCATCATTATCTTCAATAGTAACGTTTCTTTTTAAGATTTCTTTGCTTGTTGAAATAGCAGTGCTGATGATTTCAGATTTTGCTTCTTTAAGCATCTTATTTCTTTCATTTACTATGTCTTTATGAGCATTTTGCTTTTGCTTTTCAATAGTTTCGGCAAGTTGCTTTTCTAATTCATTAGCCTTATTTTCAGCAGTTTTTTCAGCTCGTTGAATGATTTCACCAGCTTGTTTTTGCCCATCCATAACGATTTTATCGGCTTCTTTAATTTTTGCATCAGCATCAATTAATTTTTCTTCGCTTTGCTTGATGTTGTTTTCAATATAATTTGCTCTTTCGTTAAGTTTCTTTTTTAATGGCTTATAAGCAATCACTATAAAAAGAATGGCAACTAAAATGAATAGACCTAGTTGAATTAAAGTAATCCAAAGATTAGGCAACATATTGTTGACGGTGTTTGAAATGCGGTCTTTTATCATTTCAGTATCGCAACTTGTTAATGAAAAAAGACCAATAGTAAATAAAGATATGCCCAAAAATAATTTTTTCTTAGACATTTTACTTTCCTTAAGCGACAACAAAGGCCATTAAAATTGCAACAACAAGAATATAAATAGCAATAGTTTCAACTAAAGCGACACCAACAACCATTGAAGTTCTAATATCTTTTGCAGCTGTTGGATTTCTTCCGATTGAATCCATAGCTTTTGAAACAGCCCAACCTTCAGCAAGTGCGGTAAGACCCATA
>CALVMF010000090.1 GCA_944342125.1 uncultured Bacilli bacterium
GATCGATAAAAAGTTAGTGAAAATAGATTAAAACTGCGCAAAACTTTACTTTTTTATAAGTTTTTTCTAAATTCTCGAACAAAAAAGACGCAATGAATAATCACTGCGTCAAATTAATAATTTGAGAAAAATATAACAATTAGCTATTCAGTTTGCTCATTTGCTTGATATACAAAAGATGTATATTTAGTTGTTCTTTGCATCGCTGAATCATTGAGTGTCACTTCTTTAACAGCTAAAAAGTTAACATAATCAGAATTATCAAAAGCAGTCGCATAATTACTAGATAAGCTTACATCGAAGGTTTTAACAACTTGACCATCGGCTCCATACAAAGTAAATACAGTTTCGACCGAGGAACTTACATCATCTATAGTTGTTGTAACAACGCCTGCAAAATTAAAGTAGCTGCCTTGATACATTGTTTCTTCATCAAGTTTACAAGCAGTCTTGGAAGCAAACGAATCGTTGTTTAAAGTGTGTAAAGCTACTTCGTCACTACTTACAAAATAAACACTATCGCCGTTTGCGGTTTGAGCAATATAATCGCCATTAAGATAGGTATCATTAAGTACATTGCCATTAGCATCCATTAACGCAGTTTTTCCTGCTAAATTAACAATGAAGCAATTAAGTTCACTTACATATTGAGGATTTAATGCACTGAGATTTTTAACAAATCTTAGCTCTTTATCGTATAAGTAATCGTTGGATGTATTAAAATATCCATCGTTTCCAAGTTTAATGAAATGAGTAATATCTTGACCATAAAGTTCATCAACTATTCCGCCATTTTTATCTAAAATAACATTAACCGGATGGGTTTCTAGAGACTTCTTTTCGCTAATTTTATAAATATCGGTTAAAAGCAATGGAGATTTGCCATCGGAATTTTTAATCATTGCTGGAGAGTTTAATCCTCCTGGAGCAACTAAATAATCCAAATTAACATCAGCTCTACTACCAGAAAGTAAATCGATGCACGTTGTTTTCAATTCATATTTAGTTTTTTGGTTTAAGCTAGATAAATTACCTATATATAAGTCATAATCATCTGCATAAATTGGAAGTTCATTTAAATATTGTAAATAGAGCTTTTCGCCTATCGGAAATGAAGATATGGCACCATTTACATTAACGTAAATAAGTGAAACGTTATTGAAGTCTTTAGTCATTAAACGAATTGTTTTATGGCCTGAATCAATAGTCTCCACTTTAATTAAATAGCCATCTAGTCCATAGTCAGAGCCATCTACAAGCGTTTCATTGCTGATAAAATGCTCAAGTAAGTTAGAATCACTTAAAGCAACCGGGGTCTTTCCAATTGAATATTCAAAAACATCAACAAATCTTTCGCCCGTTGCGTTATCTTGATATTGCAAAACCGTATAATCTTTTTCTAAGAAAGTTTCTTCTTGAATTAGAGTAGTAAAAACAAAATCCTCTCCCTCTTTATTAACCAATTCATTATTGAATCCATCATAAACATAAAGATGATCGATTGTATAAATAGCAAGGTAAAAACCACCATATGAACTTCCAGTAACTTCGTAATTTAAGACATCAGTAAAGCCGTTTGTGTCTCCTACTCTTTTGCCAGTTATCAAGGAATAAAAATAAGTAGTTTCGATAGGCTCAACACCACTATTATCGCTATCTTTAGCAACTATCAATCCCCTGTTATAATAAGATTCATCAATTTCAAGTCCAGCATCAATTGAAAATTCATGAGTAGTATAATCATCTTCACTTTGAAATAAAGGAACATCAACTTCGAGTAAATTTTGATCAATTAATGAAGTATTTACCTTATTAAAACCAGTTTCAACTGTACTTGGACCACAGCTTGAAACAAAAAGTGAGGATAACACTAACCCTGCTGCTAACATTTTAATTTTTTTCATTTTTCAAACTCTCCATAATAAATATTGATATAAATCTATTTTAACTTTTTTTGATTAACAACTAAAACTATTAAAGTAATTTTTTAAATGCATCTCGATGTATTATTACATTTTTAAAATTGTATCGATATCCTTTAAAGCCTCTGAAACGACATCGTCCATATCGAAATATTTATATTTGCCTAAACGACCGCCAAAAAATAAATTTTTATGTTTTTGTGCCAGTTCTGCGTACTTTTTATATAAATTGTCGTTCTTTTCATCATTTATTGGATAGTATCTTTCAAGACCTTTTTTGTATTCTTGAGGGTACTCATAAGTAATAAATGTATATGGGAAATTCATTAAGTCTTCGTCATTGGCAAAATATTTATGCTCAATAATTCTTGTATATGGTGTTTCTCTATCAGTGTAGTTTACAACAGCTCTTTCTTGGAAAAATTCTTCGAGCAAGTCAATTGTTTCAAAACGTAAAGACCTATAATCTAATTCACCAAAACAATAGTCGAAATATTCATCAATTGCACCAGTATAAATAATGTTTTTTGCTTGACCTAGCCAATATTCTTTATCTTTTAAGAAATCTGTATTTAATTTGACTTCAATATCGCCAATAATATTTTTCACTAACTCAGTGTAGCCTTTAACAGGTACTCCTTGAAATTTATCATCGAAATAATTGTCGTTAAATACAAATCTTATTGGTAATCTTTTAATTATGAAAGCTGGGAGATCTTTACAATCTCTTCCCCGTTGTTTTTCGGTATAACCTTTAATTAACTTTTCATATATTGTTCTACCAACTAAACTTAAAGCTTGTTCTTCTAAATTATGTACTTCTTTAATACCAGCTTCTTCAACTTCTTTAGCGATTATTCTTTTTGCTTCTTCTGGTTTTGCAGCGCCAAACATTTCATAAAAAGTGTACATATTTAAAGGCATTCTATAGATTTCGCCTTTATAATTTGCAATGACTCTATTTTTAAAATGATTGAATTCTGCGTACTTTTTTACGTAATTCCATACCTTTTCATCAGATGTATGGAAAATATGAGCGCCATATTTATGAATATCTATTCCATTTTTTCTTTCAGTATAGATATTACCTGCAATATGGTCTCTTTTCTCTAGTATAAGTACTGAGTAACCTCTTTCCTTTAATTCTCTAGCAATGGTAACTCCATATAAACCAGCACCAACGATTAAATAGTCATACATTTATTTATTCCTCCTTGAAAATTCACAACCACAATAATCTTGTCTATAAATATCTTCTTCTTTCGATAATTCAACTCCAATATCTTGACCATTGTTTTTTCTAAATTCAAAATAAGCAAAGTTTACTTCACCTTTATATTCTCTTTCTAAATGTTCTCCTGCTTTAAGGATATCGTCAATCTTTTTATTTCTAGAAATGTTCATAATAGTTGAAACAAATGGAAATCCAAGATCCTTAGCGTATCTAAAGGCACGAGCTAAACGTTTATAAATACAAATCGTGCATCTAATTTGACCTTCCTCTAAATCAGCATAAGGCAACAAATAATTTCTAAATTCATCGTATTCATAGTTATCAAGAATAAGCTTTATCTCAATATTAAATGTTTTATTTAAAAAATCGATATGTTTTTTTAATGCTTCATAACGCTTATCGTATTCTTCTTTTGGGTAAATATTAGAATTCGTATATAAAACAGTAATGTCAAATAAACAAGCTAGATATATTAAAGGATAAACAGAACAGGCACCGCAACAAGCGTGAATTAATATTTTTGGTCTTTCGCCTTTTTTCTTTTTAGTATAAAGACTACATCTACACATAAGTCTTTCAATATCCCATCTTCTAGTATTAATATACATCTTCTATTCACCCTTTAAAATTTGATAATTTTTTTCAAAAATTTCATCAGATAAAAATTCGCTAAAAGAGCATTTTTTTATTTCGCTAATTTGCTTAAAGATTTTTTTAATGTAACTAAAAGCACTGCCATTTAAATATTTTTTATTTTGAAGTATATAAACTAGCATCATAATCTTTTTGAAAAAGAAAATAACATTTGTTGTTTTTAAAATGTCTGATTCCAAAGAATAATATCTAAGAAGGGCTAATGTTCTTATATATTTATTCACAAATAGCATCGGATCTTTATGTAAAACTGAGTTATCTCTAAAAACATAGTTATATAAATATTTATCTTGAACAGAAACTTTATTCACATTTAAAAAAGCTAAATAATTAAAAGATTGATCTTCGATTATTTCTCCAGTATTAGGAAATTTAATTCTATTTTTAACGATTAGTTCTCTTTTATATAGTTTGTTCCAAACATAACCTCTGATTTTAATATCTTCGTAAATTTTTTTAGCCCATTTTTTAGAATCACTGTACTTTAACTTACTCTTCAACCTAATAAAAGCTTTTTTCTTTTTACCATTTTTAACAAAATTGTAGTTAGAAATTACAATATCTGAATTAGATTCTTTTGCCTTTTCGTAAAGTGAAGCAAGGAAATTAGCTTCAACAAAATCATCCCCATCAACAAAAGCTAAATATTCACCATTTGATTTTTCAATTCCATAATTTCTTACTTTGCCAGAATCTTTAAAATCTACTTCGTAAACTATAAAATTTGAAACGCTCGAAAAAGAGGAAACAACTTTTTTGTCCTCTTCTGTTGCAGAATCAAGGATTAAGAGTACTTCATATTTATATAAAAAAGCTTGGTTTTGCAGGGATTTTAAACAAGATTCGAGGTATTGCGAAACATTGTGAATAGGAAC
>CALVMF010000091.1 GCA_944342125.1 uncultured Bacilli bacterium
AAAAAGAACTTGCTGAAGTCACTAATTTAGAGTTGCTTGAAGGTAAATTAGAAGATGCAATGAAAAATAGCGATGTGTTTATTGGCGTAAGCGTTGCTCATTGCGTAACTAAAGATATGGTTAGAAGCATGAATAAAGACCCTATCTTATTTACTTGTGCTAATCCGATCCCTGAAATTTTACCAGAAGAATCATATGAAGCAGGTGCATTTATTGTTGGAACTGGATCAAGTGAATATCCAAATCAAATTAATAATGTTTTAGTTTTCCCAGGTCTATTTAGAGGAGCAATTGATGCAAAAGCTAACACCGTTAATTTAGAAATGATGAAAGCTGCAGCATTAGGAATTGCAAGCTGTGTAAAAGACAATGAATTAAATAAAAACTATATTTTGCCTTTTGCTTGGGATAAAGTAGCTCATTTAAAGGTCGCAGACGAAGTTAAGAAAGCGGCGATTAGAACTGGAGCAATTCGAAAGTAGAAATTAAATGATGGCGCACGCATTGTGCGCCATTATTTTTAAGATAAGAAAGCGTTGCATTAATTTATTTACTATTTTCTCGTCTAACAAATGCCATATAACATATTGAATATTTCTTCAAGAGCACTAAAATGTAAAAAGAGGCAAGTTATATGTTGAAAAAATGTTTATTTTTGTTTGTAATTAGTTTAACTATATGTGGTTTTAATAACTCAGTTAGTAAAGATGATAGCTTGTTAATTGCAACAAATTATAAAAACAAAAATGAAATAAAAAAGAGATATAGTTCCTACAATCCACTTTTAAAGCTTGAAACAAATCATCCTTATGACATGGGCGAAATGCAGAAAGATGGTTTAGTTGGAAGACATGCATTTTTTAAAATTAATAGCATGATTGACAGAGGGTATGAGGTTTGCAATCGTTTTACGGAATATTATGCACCAGGAGCTTTTGAAGACATGACCCTGTCTTTTGAGACTATTACAACAACTGAAGTTTCACTTTCTACTTCACAGAAATTTAATATTTTCGCAACAAATGGTTTTAATATAACTGCAGGGATACCTAATTATGTGTCAATTTCTAAAGAATATGAGATTGGCATAGCTTATACATTTTCTTCTAATGCAACTTATACAGCTTCAAAAATAGAAAATGTAAGTATGACATATACCTTAAGCGATGAAGCCACAAATAAACAAAGTAAACGATATGGGGTTGGCACTGTTGGATACGTTTATCAACTAAATTGTCAGTACTATGAAACACATTGGTGGTGGTGGGAACATGAAGAAATATTACAGGACACAGTAACTAATTTTACGATGTATATAGTTAAAGATCCGTACATTAATGTTGTCTATCAAGATGGCACCTTCTTTAAAAAATGATAATTAGTTGTACAAATCTTGACATTAGAATCAAAAAAACTAGTAAAACAATATTATCAGGTGTTAATTTTGAAGCTAAAGAAGATGCAATAACTTTAGTTGTCGGTAATAGTGGCAGTGGTAAAAGTTTGCTTTGTATGGCTCTATCTGGATTTTCAAATTACGGTAAAGGGAATATCGAAGTCTTAGATAAAAAGAGAAGTGTACAAGTCGATTTAGCTGAGCCGATTTTTATTCTTCCAACTCCATCTATTCTTTTTGATGGATTGACCGTAAAAGAAAATATAGATTTTTATATTTGTGAACACGAAATAATAACTAAACACCTTTTAAATACGTTTGGTTTTGGCGAAAAGTTCTTATCTAAATCACCTTTAAAATTGTCTCAAGGAGAAAGAAAAATTATTTCATTTTTGATTGCAATTTATTCAAATAAACCAATCGTATTTTTAGATGAACCTTTTGCAGATATTGACATCGAAAATATTCAAAAATGTATTGAAATTTTAAAAAAACTCCGCAAAACCCTAATTATTTTCGACCATGAAAATGATAAATATAATGAAATATATTCAAAACTATACGAAATTCATGACAAAAAAGTAGAGTTTGTTGAAGAAAGAAACGTTTCATTTAAAGTTGATAAACTAGAAGAAAAAAATGACGTAAAATCAAATAAGAAACTTTTTTACTATTTTAAAATATTACTCTTCAAGAAAAGATTTATTTTTAGTGATATTTTGCTAGCTGTGTTTAGCGCTTTTTCGGCAATTTTTTTGAATTTACTTTTAAATGTTTCGTTTCTTAATGTTGATTTCTCCTTGATTAATGACAAAAATAGTTTGCTTTATTCCTATCTAACATTTTTTCTTATTATTTTATTCATTTTTGTAACAAGTAAAATAATTTTTCTTATTTTTCGTGACAAGGCGTATCTTAAAGATACTTCGCTTTTAGCAATTAGAGACAAGAAAAGAAGTGAATTATTTCTATTTATTAGCTTAAGTCAATTAGTTTCTTTTGCTGCTTACTTAATTTTATATTTCTCGCTTTTTTGCTATTTTAGTTTTGAATTTCCATTTTTGTTAAATGGAAATTTTTATAGTTTAGTCGATTATGAACATTATCTCCCGCTTTCTTGTTTTCTATCTTTTTTAGTTATAAGTGCAGTTTTTGTCGTTTTTATAGTTATAAGTTTCCTATTTAACCTTTTTAAAAGAAAGAAAAATTTTCAATTGGAGGAAAATTAAATGTTAGATGTTTTAAATTTGAACAAGAAATTTTCTGAAAAGACAATTTTTGATGATGCTAGTTTTTCATTACCTGTTAGTGGGCTTTATTTTTTAGATGGAGATAATGGTAGTGGGAAAACGACACTATTTAACATTTTATCTTCATTTGAAGAAATAGATTCAGGCTCAATTACTATATTTAATGAACCTCTAAGCAATGAAACTTATAAAAAATACATCTTTTATTATAATGTCGATTTTAATTTGGTCGATTATTTAACGGTTAAAGACAATTTATCAAACTTTGATAATGAAGAAGTCGAAAAGCTTTTAAAAAGCTTTAACGTATCTGATTTGCTTGAAAGAAAGGTTTTTGAAATTTCTAAAGGTGAAAAAGCACGAATCGGAATTATAAAAGCATTTTTATATAATAAGAGCATACTTCTTTTGGATGAACCGTTTGCTTATCTTGATATGAAAATGAGCGAACAAGTATACGAGAAGATAAAAGAATATTCAAAAAATCATTTAGTAATTTTTTGTGATCATTATTTTAGGGGTTATAAAAATAATGATTTAAGAATAATGAAAATTATTGATAAGAAAGTTGAAGTTGAAAGCAAAACGCTTAACAATGATGCACATTCAACTGATATTAAATCCCAAAATTTAGAAAAAAACACTGCAAAACTAACATTTTTTCTATTTTTAAAGAAAAAGTTCCGCTATATATTGATGCTTTTAACATTGATTTTATCTTCAGCAGTGTTATTTACTTCACTTAATTTTTCATTAACATCTAAAAAAGACTTATATGAACAAATTTTAGATGGCAACGATGTTGCAATGGCTTCGATAGGCAAAGAAGATGCTTTTAAATATTTAGATATCGATGACGAAAATTATTTTAGCTTCGTTAACGATGGAATTTCTGTTAAAAAGGGGAATGAATTTTTAAATAATAATGCATATATTTATTTTACAAATAATCAATCTTTAACTTTTGACAATGTTTATACATTTACTCAAAACGCTGATTCATTACCATTAATTGTATCTAAAAATTGCGCTGACATATTTAATTTACATGTCGGCGATTCGTTAGAAATAAGCTTAAATAATACTCCATCTTATCTAGGAAATTCTTTTGAAGCTAATATAAAAGCAATTATTGAAGAGGTGAATTTTGATAGTCAAATTTTTATTAATACAAAAGCGTTTTTTAATCATATCGAAAATCTAGTTTTTGATGTTAATCCTAGTGCTTGTGGCTTAAATCAAGTTAAAGATGAATTATCTTTGGATTTTTTTAACGGATGCGTTTTAAGTTTTCAAGGTGCTTTTGACAATTTGCTTTTAGCTAACGATAATAACGAACAATTAAAAAATAACGAGATTAATTTAATTATATATAGTGACTATTTAGAAGGTTTTGGGCAAGAAGAATTTGAAAACTATTTTAATACTCATGTAAAAAACAGAATTTTAAATCAAGTAGATCCTAGTGAAGGTTTTTCACTTTTTGACTTTTATGAAAATTTAATAATAAAGGGCTATAAAGTTGTAGATAGCAAAAAAGTGTATCCTATCATTGGGTCTTTTGGAGTTGAAATATCTCAAGATTTTGAAGATATACTTGAAGAAAATTTAAAGTACAATTCATTATTTTCTTGGCCAAACGGGAGCATAATTATCCTAAGAAAAAATCTCAGTGTTATAAAAGCTGAAGATGTGTCAATGCTTCTTCACTATACCCGATATGATGGGAGAAGCGATGTAACCTACACTGATTTTACTGTTTTAGAAGCAAAAGATTCTTTTCAATGGATTTTTATATCGATATCGTTATTCTTCCTAGCTTTATCAATAATGTTTTTCACAATTTCTTCAATTCATTTACTTAAAGAAAATAGTAAGAATTTTTATGTCCTTTTAAAAGATTCTTATAACTATAAAGATTTATACTTAATTTTTAGCGTTGGTCAATATATTTTAATCTTATTAAGTCTTATAATTGGTCTTATTGTTTCC
>CALVMF010000092.1 GCA_944342125.1 uncultured Bacilli bacterium
TTCACGCGCTTCAATAGCTTGATAGACTAAATCTTCTGCAGTCATTAGTTCAGTTCTCCTTCCAATATTTGTTCCTGCAATGGAAACATTATTTCTTCATCTTCTTTGGTCATGTGATCATAACCTAAAAGATGCAATAAGCCATGAACAAAAAGAAAACAAATTTCTCGTTTTATTGAATTGTTATAAGCTAGGCGATTCGTATCTGCTACATCATAGCAAATATAAATTTCGCCTAAATCTAGTGGCAAATCACCATTAATAACCTCATTTTTATCATCAAGAAAAGCAAAACTAATTACATCTGTTGGTCTATCAATATTTCGATAAGTTTTATTTAGATTGTGAATAAAATCTTTATCTACAAAAGTGACGCTCATAATTGCATCTTTATTAATATTTAAGATTCTAAAAGTTTTTTCTATTAGACGCTCATAAATAGGAATATATTCACTAATATCTATATCGATTAGGCTATTTACACTTATTTCGCAATTCATGATGTAATTATATCATGAATTGACACTTTAAATAATCAAATGATTAGTTATCTAGATAATACTGGTATAAAGAAATATAGTAATGAACGTCATTTCTACTTGCTATAACTTCATAAAGTCTACAAACTTGTGTTGAAAGATAAAAATAGAAAAATGCGTGGAACAAAACAAAGTTGATTGAAACATCACCACTAAACCCTGAATACAATAAGGAAATAATTACCGCTAGAAAAAGTAATAAAGATCTAACGACGTTTTTAAAAGTAACGAAGGAATATGTTTTATTATTTAGCTCATCCACTGATTTTTTTAACTCTTCTTCATTTGTAACCTTTAAATCAATTAACGAAGATTCAAAAGAATAAATGCTATTAGCATTATTTTTAAAGATTTTCTTTTCAAGAAGCAATAATCCTATTGAAAAGATAGTCATTAAAAATAAATTTATAAGATTTAAATAGCTATTTATACCTAAAATGATAATTCCAAGAGAAATTATTAAAACTAAATTTAACATTTCAATTGGCCCTCCAACGAACATGACCTTAAAGTCATTCATTTTAATGAATCGCGTTCTTAAATTTACTGAGCTTCTTGAATTTAGAGCAAGCAACATTCTTTTATCAAAATTTCTCATTTCTTTTAACAACAATGTTCGATGAGCAAACTCTAATAAGATAAACGAAAGTAAAAACCCGACTGAATAAAGAAAAGAGAATCTTTCATCAATAAAAAACAATGCTAAAACAAGCATTATAAAACTTGCTAACTGTAATAATGGAACAAAAATTTTATATGGCCAAGATATAAAATTATGTTTCTTTTTTTGATATAAAGAGCCCTTAACTTCTTCAACTTCTAAACATTCACCATTCCAATAATTGACAAAATCTAAAAAGTTAATCTTTAAAGGTGACCTAGCAGGATCATAAACGTATAACTTGTTTTTCTTAACCTTTTTAATTAAAACCATGTGAAAAGAACCATTTATAATTAGCGGAGCTAACAAAGGAAATGATTCCTGCTTCAATAAATCCTCCTTCTTTTTGAAGCGAAAAGCATAAAGTTTAACCCCTTCTCTTTCACAAATTTTCATCACTTCATCAAGAGATAACGACTTTTCTGCACTGGCTTGTGGATATGTTAAAAACTTATTTGATTTATAAACTATAGAAAGCAACATTTTCACACAAGCGAAAGCACAATCTTTTTTACCGATTTGTTTTACAAAATTACTCAACTTATTAACCTCCTCACTATCTAGAGGGTGGTTAATGTTGAAATTTTTAAAAAAAAGATGAAAACTTTTTTAAAAAAGTAAAAGAAAAGCACTCTTGCGAGTGCCTATTAGACTTATCTATATTTTTTTCTAGCGTTTTCGCTCTTAAGTTTTCTCTTAAGATTCTTTTTTAAGAAACATTCTCTTTTTCTGCATTCTTGGATAGTGCCAGCCTTATTGACTTGTCTTTTAAATCTTCTTAATGCTTCATCAAGAGTTTCGCCTTCTCTTACAACTACTTTTGACATCCTAACTTTCACCTCCAATCGTTGCGCTAAATATGATAGCACAGAGAAAAGAGGATAATAAAGAAAAATTTAGCTTAATTTGTTAACTTTTTCGATTATCTCTTCAACATCACTAGCAAGATAATAACCAAATCGGTCATTTCCAACATCATAAGGCTTAAATTCACTTGTATCGAGCAATATTTCTTTAAAATCTTCTTTTAAGTCGCCATAAACATCCCCAGTTCTAACTGCATAACCGATATCTTCTAAAAGAGAAATATACTCATCATCGACTTTATAGGCGATTGGCAAAGAAATTACGTTTTTGTCATTTATATTTGTTATTTCAACTCTACATTCAGTAAGTCTAGGATACGTAAAGTATGGCGAACAAATCATTTTGTTATAAAAATCTTGTGGTAATGTGATCCATTCAATAGTTCCAGGTTCTAAAGTATTTCTATCAATTTCTTTGAATTTACCGTTTTCATAGTCTCCAATTAAATCTAACATTGTATAAATTGTTATATCTTTATTTAATGTTTCTTCAGTAAATAAATCTCTTTTAATTGTTGCTTCTTGTTTCTCGCAAGCAAAAATTAATGTTTTATCATCTTTTTTAAATAATAATTCGTCTAAAGTCGTTTCAATCCATTCAACAGGAAAATTGTTTGTATCTTGAAATAGCCACAAGAATTTTCCATCAACAACCGTTTCATCATCTTCGTCGAATCTACATCCGTATGGATTTGTTGCATTTTTAAGGCCTTGCTTATATCCAGAAATATTAATAGTTGGTATATAACAAGCGTAAACTACATCATTAATAGTTGAATATTCGATTTCGAATGTGTGATTGCGCTTTTCATCATTTATAGCTTCAGCGCTTCCGCCGCCATACCATAAATAGGAATATGAAACCATTTCCCCTACAAGACCAGTTCCTTGACCAACATTAAAATCGTTAAGAAAATAATCAGTATTTCCACATGATGTTACTGCAATTCCAATTAATGACAAAAAACTTAACGTCTTAATCCGCATCCGCAATATCCTACACCATTAATTACATAATTATTTGAGTGTTTTTCACTCAAAGAGTTCATATCTATATACCCTACGCCATAAACTTTATGATCTTCATCCAGCGTCATATCTGTAGCGTTTGGAACTGTTTTCCATCCATAATTACAATGGATTTTTCCAGATGAGTCGTAATAATATGCTACAACAGCGTGGTTAAAAGTACGGTCTTTGTTAGCTATATTAAGAATAACTGGCTCCCCATCATCTAACTTTTCTTTAATTAAAGAGTCAAACATTTCAATATTACTTTCTTTATAATGATCACCAAACGCTTAATTTACCATCTTAGTATTAAATATTAATTGTGGTGTACCATAAAGAGCTAATTCGTCTAGAATAGCTTGATAGCTTCTAAGCCCTATACTTGTTCTTTCAGGATCATTATCGCCCATAAACATTGTATGATAAGAATAAAATTCCATAAGGTAACAGCCGTAGTCATTAAACATATTTGAATTAATAAAACTTCTTAAATTTCCTACAGAAGATATATCCCAATTTAAGTTCAATACACCTGGAGACTCACTAACGACTTCTTCAATTGAAGTTCCATATGACTTAATTTCAAATGAATCATTAATGATATCATCATTATAAAACGTATCTAGGTAACTTAAATATTGTGCTAAAGCAACAAATCCACAAGAATTTCCTACGTTATAAAGCGAATTATTATCCAAATTTTTAAAATATGCTTTTGTTGAAAATTCTTCGTTCGAAATATTTAATGTGCTTGTTTCACCTAATTTTAATTTACCGTTTACAACACTATTAAAAACTGGTGTATCAATTCTTGTTGAAATTACATTAGATAAAAGTAGCAAAAAATTAACAGTGTTTGTCATATGCAATCTCCTTTTATTTCGCTTTTGTTATTTGTCTTATTATTATCATGAAAATAATTAAAAAACAAGGCGATAATAAAAATAATTAACACTCAAATATTTGAAGGAAACGTATTATAAGATCTATAGCTAACAATACTACTAATAATATTTTCAATATTTATAAATTACTTATGTGCAAAATCAAAGAAAGTTTTGTTGGTCTTATAATTATAAGTTTAAATTTACTTCATTAATTTTGCGCCAGAACTGGTTCCTATTCTTGTAGCGCCATTTTTAACCATTTCAAGCATTTCTTCGTGAGTTCTTACGCCACCTGCTGCTTTAACGCCCATATCAGGTCCGACTGTTTCGCGCATTAACTTAACATCTTCAACTTTAGCTCCCCATAATGAGAAGCCAGTGCTTGTCTTGACAAAATCTACTTTAGCTGCAACACAAAGTTCGCAAGCTTTTACGATTTCCTCTTTTGTTAATAAGCAACATTCTAAAATAACTTTTAAAGTATGACCTTTTGTTGCTTCTCTAACGGCTTTGATATCATTTAAAACATATTCATAATTTTTATCTTTTAAAGCACTGATATTAATAACCATATCAATTTCATCAGCGCCTTCTTCTATTGCATCTTTTGCTTCAAAAGCTTTTGCTTTAGTGGTCATGCTTCCTAATGGGAAACCTATAACTGTGCAGA
>CALVMF010000093.1 GCA_944342125.1 uncultured Bacilli bacterium
ACTATAGGGATCGAACCTATGACCTTCTGTACGTCAAACAGATGCTCTCCCAGCTGAGCTAAATACCCAACGCTCAATTAATATATCATAGATGGATTTTTCTAGCAAGAAAAAATTTAAAAAAATCTTATAGGCTACTTATAGATAGTTGCCTTTTTTGTACAACATTTTTAATCCTTTTTCCATAATGTTAGTAAAACGCTAGCAAATTTATCTAAAATCCCTTACTTTTGTTAAAAAAAGTTTTAAAAATCAACTATTTTACTCTTTCTTTTTTTATTTTCTGAATTTAAAATATAGGTAATATGATTTCAAGCGATATTTTCTTGATGATATTCCTAGTTTTAGGCTTATTACTAGGGCTTATAAGAGGCTGGTGGAGATGTTTTATCGGCATCCTAGTTTTATTAGGCGTTTGTGGAATCTTATATTTTGGATTTTTCGATTACGCGAGTAATTGGATTCAATATGATTTACTCGCTTTCTTACAAGAAAAGGGCGTTATTCCAACTGGATTTGAAATCTCGGAATTGGGCTTAACATTAAGAATTACAAATGTACACGATACTTTCTTGCTTTTACAAAATGTTGGCCTTGACCCTATCTTATTAAGCGCTACAAGTGAAGGCTTCTCAAAAGGTATACTCGCTTTGGTCGGTTTTATTGTTGCTTTACCAATCAGTTTGATTCTATCTTCTTTATTATATTGGGTACTTCTTAGATGGATTATGCCTCGTAGAGTTAGAAGGGGCGTTATAGCTCGTTTATTAGGAGGAGTTTTAGGAATTATTGAAGGCGCTGGTGTGTGCATGGTTATTTTATCTTTTAGTGGCAATGTCATAACACCAATTGATAACGTTGTAATTCCTTATTTAGAAGATAGTTCAAGCGATTTGTATCAAGCTATCGTTTCATTAGGGGTTAATGCAAGCGATATTTCTAATTTATTACCAACGGTCAAAAACGTTACCGCCTTACTTAACCCACTTAGTGAGTCTTCTAAACTAGTAAGACCACTATTTGAACAATTGAACAATATAGGTTTAAGTCCTTTTAATCTCATTACCGTACATGTCATCGATGAAACTGGAGCGAAAGTGCCTATTAGTGCTAAAGACGCTTTCACCGACATGCTAGATGATTTAGTTACAGTAGGAGCACAAAAGATTAATACCTTAATTGGAGCTTAAAATTTTTAACTATTGGAGGGAAAAGATATGGTTAAGACCCATCACTTGAGAAATTGGGTAATTGCTGGACTTACTGGTATGTTACTCACTTTAGTCGTACTCGGTCTAGGCGTATGGTTTAGAGACGTAGAATGCGCCATCATCGGAACAACGTTTGTCGATGGTGCAAATCTAAACGCAATCGCTTGGCTACCTGTCGCCTGTGAAGAATGGTTCACTGGATTTTTAGGTGAAGCCTTTACAGGTATGTTTATGGAAGGCATGTTTAGCATTAGCGCATGGCAAGACTATCACTTCGCTGTCGATAATCTTGTTTGGTTATTTGTTGTAATCTTATCGCTAGTTTTATTCATCGCTATTCTCGTAAAAGCAATTAAGCGTC
The DNA here is from genome assembly GCA_944342125.1 of uncultured Bacilli bacterium. Lineage (GTDB taxonomy): Bacteria > Bacillota_I > Bacilli_A > RFN20 > CAG-826 > Onthovivens. Next base: position 1,573 of record CALVMF010000093.1, read on the forward strand.
ATAAAGGAAAATATGTAGCTTTTGCGCTATTTTTCTTAGTTTTCGCTGGAATTGCTGTTTGTTGCACAAGTGCTTATTACTTTGCAAGACATTGTGTTTGGACATTTGAAGCCGGGAAATTAGTTTATGATGGAATGCTTCCTAGCGTTGTTCATGGAAGTGGTACCACAGTATTTTGGTCAATGGTCAAAGCATTAAGTTTTGATTATACTAACGAATTTGGTTATGTCGTTTCGCTTTTAGCTTATGTATTATGCTTAGCTGCATTACTTTATATCATTTCATATATTGGAATGGCCGCTACTGCATTACATAGAATAAAAGCAGTTGAAGAAGAAGTTGCTGTTGAAGAAACAGTCGCTCCTGTTGTTGAAACTCCACAAGAAGAGGTTAAACCTGAACCTGTACCAGAAAAGAAAAAAGGTATTCTTGTTGTTTCTAGATATGACAAATATGGCAATTTCGGACCATTAGTTTTAGGCGAAGTTGGTAACTATCCAAAAGAAAGCACTAAAGCCAAAGGTTTAACTGTTGAAGAAGTTAAAAGAATCATTAAAGAAGAAACGGAAAAAGCTGAAGCTAGAAGAATTATCGATGAATATCGTAATGAAAAACATGCTGAAGCTATCGCTAATGCTGTAATTAAAGCAACCGCTACCCAAACAGTTAGCGTACCTACACCAACTACTTCAAAAACTTTAAACGAAGGAAGTAAAGAAGAAAAAGTTTATCCTTCACCAATCATTTTTGCTATGCCAACTGCAGCAAAAGAAGAAGGTGTTGTCAAAGAAGCTGTTAAGAAGGAAGAAGCTCCTAAAGCTGAGAAAAAAGGCTTAACTGAAGACGAGGTTAAAGAAATCATCGCTAGCGAAATTAAAGCTGCATTAAAAGATCTCGTTATTAAACATGAAAAAATTGTTGAAAAACAAGTAATTGTTCCTGTTCATAAAGAAGAAAAGGTTGAAGAACCTGTTAAAGAGGAACCAAAAGTTGAAGAAGAAAAGGTTACGGAAGCTCCTGTAGTTGAAGAAACTCCAGTTGTAGAAGAACCTAAGGTTGAGGAAACAACTGTAGTTGAAGAAACTAAAGTTAATGAAGCTCCAGTTGTTCAAGAAGAAGTTAAAGAAGAAGAAAAGGCTGAAGAAACTACCGCTGAAGAAGCTCCTGTAGTCGAAGAACCTGTTGAAGAAGTCACTTCTACTAGTGAAGTCGTTACTACCGAAGAAGCTAAAGCTGAAGAACCAGCTGCTGAAACCCCAGTTAGCGATGTTCCATTAACTTCAACTGGAAAACCAAAAATTATTAGAATTCCATTTACTACCAGAATGCTCGGCGCTGATGAAACAATGCAAAATGCTTATAATCACGTTAAGTCAGTTCTTATGTCATATGGTACAAAGAGCAGAGTTTCTAATAGTGGTGATACTTTCCGTAAAAACAAAATTACCCTTTGTAAGATTGTTGTCGCTGGTAAATCCTTAAAATTATATATCGCTCTTGATCCTCAAGATTATGTTGATAGCACCTATCCAATTAAAGATGCTAGTAGCAAAAATATTTATAAAGAAACTCCACTTGTCTTCAAGGTCAGAAGTGGTCTCTCTCTTAGAAGAGTAGACGAACTCATCAGAGATTGTATGGATAAACATGGATTTGATCCAATTGACCAAGTTCAAGAACATGATTGGGTCAAAGAATTACAAAATGCTGATGTAGAAGATGATGGAGTCGTCGAGGACGAAGAAGAGTAAAAGGAGGGCAGAAACATGAAAAAGACAAAAATTGCTAAAACATTTATCTGGGGCTGCATCTTTACTTTAATACTCTGGGCTTGTGTGACATTATGCACTGGTTCCGCTATTGAAGGTCACTATCATTTCTTTGAAAGCCTCAATATGAATCCTGCTTATCTTGTTACAAATACAGGCTGGTCATATGGCTTTGGATATTCCTTTGAAAGAGCAACCCAATTATTATTTAATTTCTCTTGGTTTGATCAAGCACGTTTAGATAATGTCGACTCATTCGCTTCATCAATTAGTTCCTTAGGAACTATATTCCAAGATTTCAACATTGGATTAAGTGGTGCAATTGCTTATTGGGCAGTTATTCTTATCACCCTCATTTGCGTTATTGTTCTTATTATTCTTGCTATTAAACATAAAAATGCAAAATATGTTTGGACAATGTTATTTGGTGTAGTTTTAGCTACCGCTTCTTTATACACCATCGCGTTTATCCATGTTGGTGTATTTGGTGCAAGAGCTTGGACAACTTATAATCCAGGTGGATGGGATGCAAGTCAAAGCTTCTTCTACCAAATGTATGCTGGAGGAATTAATGGCATCAAAGCAAATGGTGCTTCAATGGTTACATTGACCTACATCTTATACTTATTATTCCTTCTTGTTATTGTCATTTCTATTTTAGGCGTAATCATCGCATCTATCGTTTATATTTGTAAAGCATTCATCTATGCAAATAGACATAAATACGATTACTTAACCAGAAGAGAAAGAAAAGAAAAGGTTAAATATTATAAAGAACACGGATTCAAAAATATTAACGATCAAAAGAAGAAAAAAGGTGGCGAACCAACACCTACACCTGTTGGACCACAATATGCTGGCGCATCAATGTATGCTCAAGCTCCAGCAAATGGTGCTCCTGCTTATCCTTATGGTTATCCATTTGCCTATCAAGCACCATCACAAGTTGTTGTTCCTCCAAGTGCTGGTAATACAGTTCATACAGGTAATAACGCCCCACTTATCGTTCAATATATTACTAGCGGAAGTGGTGAAGAAAAATTAAAATCCTCTAAAGTTGATCCTGAAGCAACTGGTATCTATGGACAAAGATTTGTTGCTCCTACTACAAATGAATCGCTTACTAGAGATGACATTAAAGCAGCTGTAGTTGATGTATTAAAAGAAAATGATCTATTAAAAGATCCTAATAAAATCGCTTCTTTAAATGCTATTGCTCCAACTGTTAATGTCGCACATCAAGCAAAAGAAGAGCGCATCGAAGATAAATATGATGTCATTACTATCG
>CALVMF010000094.1 GCA_944342125.1 uncultured Bacilli bacterium
ATGCCTAGGCAATCAGCAAGCGAAGCAAATAAAAAAGCGAGGACTTAATGATATCCCCGCATAATTCAAAACTACTAAACAAAACTATTCTTGTCTTCCACTCCCTGAAAAGATTCTAACTAGTTCTTGATATATTGCTTCACTTGAGAAAAGCATAATTCTATCGCCTGGGAAAATCGTTGTTTCGCCGTTTGGAACAACAAAATCCTCACCATGATAAATTGCAATAAGTAAAGCTGATTTTGGAAGTTTTAAATCCTTAATCTTCTTTCCAGCAGCTTCACTTTCATCATTGACAACAAGCTGAATAATAGAGTGATCACCTTTAGAAAGTTTCATAAGGGTCATGAAGTTTTTCATCGACATTTCTTCAACAACGATATGACCAATAATATCAGCTTCATTAATTGCTGCGTCAACCCCCATTCCAATATTAAATAACCAAGCATTAGAAGGATTATTAACACGAGCAACAACTCTTGAGCATTGGAACTCAAATTTTGCAATTGTTGAAGCGACTAAGTTAATTTCATCTCGACCAGTTACGCAAGTTACTACATCTGCTGTTTCAATTTTTACTGAGGCTAAAATATTAGGATCAGTACCATCACCTAAACAAACATGTTCATCGCCAAATTTTTTAGCGAGTTTTTCTATATTAGCTCTAACCGAATCAACAACTACAAAATCAATCTTATTTTTCTTTAAGAGATCAGCCATGTATGATCCGACTTGACCACCACCAATAATTACAACGTACATTCTTTTGACCTCCTAAATACCTAAGAATATTTTTAAGCGACGCTTAGCATCAACTTTTGTGACAAAATATAAAATGTCATTAGTTTCAATAACATCATTATCGCCAGGAATAATCGTTGTTTTTCCTCTTACGATTGAAAAAAGTTTGAAGTCTTTTTCTTCGTTTAATTCACTCATGGTTAATCCATCAACGGCTGGAGTTGCAACTATACGAACAATTTCACTGCTTCCATCAGCTCCAAGAAGTTGAACGCTATCCATCATATTAAATGATAAAAGCTCAATTGCTCTATTGATGCTATAACCTGTTGTTGAAATAGTTTTAATGCCTAGCGCTTCAAAAACTTTAGCTTTTTTAGGATTATAAAGACGAGCAATTACATATTTTACAAAATAATTATCTTTTGCAATTTTTGCTGCAACTGCGTTGATGTCATCATTTCCTGTAGCACAAACTATCGCATCGGCATATTCAATTTCAGCTTCTTCTAATACCGCCTTATCATAGCCATTTCCAATGACTTGTAAGCCATTAAAATCAGCTCCTAAGCGATAGAAAGCTTCTTCGTCGCGGTCAATAACATTTACACTATGACCCCTTTTATAAAGTTCTAGAGCTAGACCTGCTCCAAGCTTTCCGCATCCAATTATCAAGATTTTCATTTCGCTTTTCTCCTTCTAATAATATATTTTCTAGTTTCTTCAATCGCTACAACAATGAATGGGAAGCTAAGTAGTACAAGCCAAATCTTCCAATCTGTTAAAGCGTTTGTTTGGAACACTTCTGTGTTTAAAAATGGTACAAATACAACAAGTAATAATAAAGCTACTTCAACAATTATACCGACTATTACTTCTTTATTGCTAAATAAGCCAATCTTGAAGATACTCGTTTCATTACTTCTACAATTATATACTGCACCAATTTGGCAGAATATGATAGAAGCAAGTACAACTGTTGTTGACATCATCCAAACTGATTCATTTGTCGTTTGTGAGTAGAGTGTAAATGGTAAGTTATTATCAAGAGCATAGAAGCCATTAAATGCAAAGTAAGCTACAAAGGCTAAAGCTGTTGTTATAAGTCCATAATATAAGGCTTTACCAAATAACTTTTTATTCATAATGTGTTCGTTTGGACTACGTGGAGGTCTATCCATAACATTTGGACTTGGATCTTCGCCTCCTAAAGCTAGACCTGGAAGCATATCCGTTCCAATATCAATCAATAAAACTTGAAGAATCGTTAATAAAGGTGGAACGGTATTTAAGGTAACTAGTGGCATAATAAATGGGAAAAATTCAGGAATATTTGAATTTACGATATAGGTAATAAAACGTTTAAAGTTATCAAATATTGCTCTTCCTTCTTTAATCGCTTTAACAATTGAAGCAAAGTTATCATCGGTTAAAATCATATCAGCCGCTTCTTTTGCTACATCAGTTCCAGTAATACCCATTGAAATACCAATATCGGCTTTCTTTAAAGCTGGAGCATCGTTAACGCCATCTCCTGTAACTGCAACAATTTCTCCAAGTTCTTGAAGAAGAGTTACAATACGATATTTTTGATCAGGAGCCATACGGGCAAAAATGATTTCGCCTTTTAAATATTCTTTTAAAGTTTCATCATCAATTGAATTGAGTTCTGGACCCGAAACAACTCGAGGTTCTTTTTCAGTCACTATACCAATTCGCTTTGCAATAGCCAATGCAGTTAAAGAATAATCGCCAGTAATCATAATAACTTTAATTCCAGCTTTATGACATTCTTCAATTGCCTCTTTAACACCTTCTCTAGGAGGATCTTGCATCGCTTCAAGTCCTAAAAATACCATTTCTTTTTCGATGATTTCACTAGTATATTCACTTAAAGCTAAAGGAAGTTTACTATCTTTTTTTAATAGTCTAAAAGCCATACCTAAAACACGAAGTCCGTTTTTAGCATATGAATCATTTACTTCCATCGCTTTTTTATAGTCATTTTCTTCTATTTTTCGAATCTTTCCATTTTCAAAAATATAGGAACATTTATCTAAAATTTCTTTTGGTGAACCTTTAGTAAAAGATATTCTTTGAGCGCCCTTAATTTCTTCTTCAAGTTGATGAATTGTAGTCATCATTTTTCTTGTTGAATCAAAGGTGAGCTCTCTAATTCGAGGAGTTAAACGAAGTTGATTTTGGGCGTTTAATAAGCCTTTTTCACTAACTACTCCTAAACAAGCTTCAGTAGGATCACCTAAAACCTTAAAGCGCTTATCTTCATCAAGAACGATTTTAGCATTAGAACAAAGTGCACCGCACATAAGTAACATTTTTAAATCGACATTATCCATGGCGGTAACTTTTTTGCCTTTTTCATCTAATATCTCGCCTTTAACATCGTATCCTTCTCCAGTTACTGAATATTCTTTATTTACTAAATAAAGATATTTAACAGTCATTTCATTCTTTGTTAAAGTGCCTGTTTTATCGCTACAAATAACACTAGTTGATCCTAATGTTTCAGCTGAATTCAAGCTTTTAACAAGAGCTCCTTCTTTTGAAAGTTTTTGAACGGCTTTAGCAAGGGATAAAGAAACCATAGGTGATAAGCCTTCAGGAATAAAGGCGACTACCATACCTAAAGCCATAACAAATTGATTAAGATATAAAGAAGGATTGTTAAAGCCTTGAGCGATGCCATTAATAATTATGCCCAAAATAAAGACAACTAAACCAATTGAGCCAGCAATTGTGACAATAGATTTAGTCATGTTTTCGATTTCTTTATCAAGAGGTGATTTTCTTTGGTCGATTTCTTGAGTTAAACTAGCAATTTTTCCAAATTCGGTGTTCATGGCAGTAGCATAGACTACGCATCTTGCAGTTCCAGTAGAAACGCTAGTTCCTGCATAAACTACGTTTTTAATTCTAATTGAACTTTCAGGATCTTCTTTTAAAGCTTCGTATTGTTTTCTAGCTGGAGTTGCTTCTCCATCAAGAGTAGATTGATTACAAGTAAAATCGTTACAGTTTAAAATTCGAGCATCAGCCGATATCTTGTCCCCTTCTTGAAGCACCATGACATCACCTGGTACAAGATCTTTTGATTCGATCTGGATTTCTTCACCATCTCTAATAACTCTAGCATAGCTTGGAAGCATTTTTGATAATGCTTCAGTTGATTTACCAGCTTTAAATTGTTGAATAAAAGAAAAAACACCATTGATGATATTAACTAGATAAATAGCAATGCCAAGATAAAGCATTCCAGGATCTTTTAAAATACCAATACTTGATGGATTTTCTTCAGCAATAAAACAAGAGATAATCGAAACAGTTCCAGCAACCCAAAGTAAAATTGCCATTACAGAGATAAAATTTTTAAAGAATTCTTTAAAAATATTTTTCTTTTCTTTTTTTGCTATAACATTAGGGCCATATTTTTCTAATCGAGCAATAGCTTCATCTTTGTTTAACCCATGAGCGCTGGTTTCTAATTCAAGATAAGTTTGTCTCGATGTTCCTTTATAAATTTTCGCTAAACGTTCATCCATAGAGGTTTCAACTCCTTCCCTAATATTATAAAGATATATTTGAATTAATAAACATATTTTAAGAGATATTATTCATTCTTAATATTAAATAAATGTCTTGCGTTTCTTAATAAAAAATCTGCAAAACATCAGTATTTTGCAGATTTTTGGAGGATTTAACTTCAATAGATAGTTAAAGTTCCATAAGTATAATTAATGTCATAATTT
>CALVMF010000095.1 GCA_944342125.1 uncultured Bacilli bacterium
ACTATAGTTGCTCCATCTTTAAATTCGCCACTGACTTCATAATTAGCAAGAGCGCCATCGACAATTACAAAAGTTTTATTTTCAGTTAAATAGATATGAATTGGTGTTTCATCATTAGTAACATAATGTGCAGATATTTTTTCTCTAGAAGCAAATTCTCCACTTTCGCCGATTAAAATGTGATTAGCTTCATCGTAAGTAAAAACATCTGATAAAAGACCAAAGATAACAACTTCTGTTTTGCCTTCGCTAGTTGTACCAAATCCACCGCTTTGATCATAAGTTTTATCATCGGCTCTACCAACAGCTAATCCATCAGAATATAAATTAAGTGTAGCATCATCTGTATACCACGTTCCTAAATATGGAGCATCTTTAAATGAAGGCACTTCAACAGTTTCATCAGTTTTAGTTGCTAAATATGTTGCATCTTCACTATTTGAATCCCATCCAAAGATTGTTCCATCTTCTTGAAGGATAAATGTGCAACCTTCATATCCACCATATCTATTTCCATCTTCTTTTGGTAAAGCATCTTTTACAAAAATTAAATCACCGTCGAGTTCATATTCGTAAATAAAATATTCATAGCGATCTGTAAACCAATAGAAATGTTCATCGTCGAATTTAAAATATCCTTCACTCATTATGTTTTCATAATAAGTGCAAACAAATTTATATGTTCCTTTTAAAGATGATAAGTCAGTAAACTTAGCATATAAAGTAGTATCGCTATCAACAGGGATATACCAGCGGAATTCTTCTTCACCTGCTTCATCATAAGTAAATCCGTTAAAAGAATAACCATCTCGATTTATTTCGGTTCCTTCAACTTTTGTAGGTAAAGTAATGTCGTATGTTCCTCCGTTTACGCTAAAAACTTCATCCGCTTTATCGTAGCCATTATAGTCTAACGTAACATCGACTTTACCTAATTTCCCATCATCTTTAATAGAAGGAGTTTCACCACTTAAATCCCAAATTTCTTCGCTAAACCCTACTTTTTCTTTTAAAAGACCTTCAGAAGAAGTAACTGCAATTCCTTCATTAAATTTGTTATCACCAGTTAAAGTTGCACCACTATCATAATAAGAATTAATAACTCCTACTCCATTAGTTTTGCCATAAATATCAACTTGTTCTGGATAAGCAAATCCTATTAATTCACCAACATAAGAAGAAAAATAAGAGTCTGTTGATTCTGGAGCAGTTAATGTATTAAATGAAGCATATGTATTCATAATTGCTGATTCATAAGTTGATCCACCAGCAATTCCACCTACATAAGATCCACCTTTATCTTCTGAAACTAACTTCTCCCCATCAGCATAAGAATCTAAGACCGAAGTTAAGACATCAAGTTGGCCAACGATTCCGCCTATATAAGTTCCGCCAACAATATTTCCTTCAAAGAAGTTGTTATTTAAGGATATAACATTGCTACCGTATTCTGTGTAGGTCTCACCAACTAGTCCACCAACTAAAGAAATAGCTGCGTTTGAGTTGGTTGTATCAATATTGATATCACCTTTTACACTACACTTTGTTAAGTCAAGATAAATAGCTTGCTCGTCTCCTTCTGTTGTAAGTTCAGTTAAAGCATATAATGAACCAACAAGGCCACCAGCAACTACGTTTGCTATATCTCCGTTTTGAATTGTAACAACATCAAACTTTTCGATACTTACATCGACATTTCTGAAAGTTGTATTAATACCCAAAGCGGCAACAACACCTAAATATAAAGCTGAGTTTGCTTTTAAATATTGGAAATCAACAGTTGCTTTTTCAATGTTAAAATCTTGAATTAAAGCGCCTTGAGTTACACCAAATAAACCAGCGAAGTTATTTGTCATATTGCTATCTTCAAGTTTAAAATCTTCAGTAGTTTTTGAAACCTTTAATCCTTTGATAGTATGACCGTTACCAACAAAATGACCCATGAAAGGATGAGTGAATGTTCCAATTGGCGTCCATTCTCTATTTGCTAAATCTATATCAGCATTTAAAACAAAATATTTTCCTTCGGTTTCAAGGTCACCACTATTTACTTTTTCACCTAAAGATAAGAGTTTTGCGTGATTATCAATAATAAATGGGGAGGTTTCTGTTCCTTGACCCGCAAGCTCAGAACTAATAGCTTTTGTTGTAACTGAGATACTGACAGCGTTTTCTGGCATTACAAAAGAATATGAATCGTCAATTTTCATCACATCTGCGCCAGTTACTTCAACCTTATCTACGACCTTGTCGATATTAAGCATTTCAACTTTAAAAAGTACTGATTCGCCAGGCGCGTAAGATTCTTTTAAACCAATTATTGTGTAGTCTTCACTTTCGCTTACACTTACTGGATAAGTTCCATCTTCTAGTTCATCTTCACCTTTTAAAGTGACAGTTAACGTAACATCACTTTTTGGCATTACAAAACTATATGTAGTTCCATCGCTAGAAACTAAAACTTGTTCACCAGCTTTTACTTCTTTGATTATCTTATTTTCTGCTTTAACGGTAACTGTAAATGTAACAGTTGAGCCGGCTTCATAACCATCACTTACTATTCCCTTGATTTCGATTTTTTCATCTTGCGGAAGAGTAACGTGATATTTAGAAGAATCTTCTAAATTACTCCCCCCCCCCGTTGTTGGAAGTGTTTCACAAGATGAAAGAGCAGCCATGCTTCCTAGACAAAGGAGCGAAGCAATGCTTAATGTAAAAATTAATTTTCTTTTCATTTTTAAATCCCTTTCCCTTATATTTGAAAGTCTACCTTTCAATTAAACTTACTCTATTATAATTAGAAAGGAATTTAAATAAAGACTATATGCTTAAAAATTAATACTTAAGCAAAAAGAACGATAACTATCGTATTTTTTCAAAGAACAAAATATTAATATTCTACTTGTTGAATGGGATATTAAAGTTTTGATAAAAGTAAAATAATAAAGCCAGTATTAGGAAAATATAAATGCCCGCTGAACCCCAAAATTTTTCCTTTTTAAAAACTTTTACGTTCACAAATGACAACTCTTTAGAAAGACAAAAATAAAGGCCTCATTTAAGAGGCTTGGAGCTTAATAATGCACAAAGGGAAATTATTTTTTCTTATTGTGTTTGAGCATTTCTTTGTAGACGTAGTTAGTTAAACGCTCATTTCTTTTATTTTGGCGATGATTTTCTAAAACTTTCTTATCCTCGCGCTTTTGAATTTCTTCTTCAACAATTTCTTTTACTCTGTCTAAGCTAACTCCTTTAAAAGTTTTTACGCCTTCAAGAGGTTTATTTTCTTTACCAGGTTTAGAAACTATACCAAGTTTAGCATCAATTGAAGCCATTTCTTCTTCATATTTAGCAACTTCAGCTTTATTAGCAAGCACAAAGTGACCTGGTCTAATTTCAACAAAGCTTGGTTTATCGACGCTATAATCGTGAACTTCTCTAGGATTATAAACGATTCTAACTCTTTCTTTTTCGGAGAGTGGGTTAGGTTTAGGAATTGCACTTAATAAGGATTTTGTATATGGGTGAAGCGGATGTTTAAATAATTCATCGCTTGTTGCAAGTTCAACAATTTCGCCAAAATACATAACCGCAATTCTATCGCAGAAATATTTAACGACCGATAAATCGTGAGCGATAAACATAATCGTTAAGCCCATCTCTTCTTTTAATTCATTAAGTAAGTTAATGATTTGAGCTCTAATAGAAACATCAAGTGCTGAGATAGGTTCATCACAAATAAGAAGTTTAGGGTTCATGATTAAAGCACGAGCAATACCAATTCTTTGTCTTTGACCGCCCGAGAATTCATGAGGATAACGGTTACAATAATCAGCGATTAAGCCAACCTTTTCTAAGACCTTAACAACCAACTCATGGTTTTTAGCTTTATTAGTAAAGCCTTGAATTTTTAAGCCTTCTTGAATGATGTCTTCAACCGTCATTCTTGGATCAAGAGAATCGATTGGATCTTGGAAGATCATTTGAATCTCATTTAATAGTTGTCTAGGAGCGTGTTTATCATCGTGCTTAATTTGTTTAATCTTTTCATTTTGTACACGAATTACGTTATCTTTAAACTCTTTTGCTTTATTGACTTCTTCTTCATATTCGCTTGAAGAAAGTTCATTTTTGCGGAGTTTCTGTTTTAATTCAGCAAGTTTTTGACGATATCTGATCTTGGTATATTTGATCTCTTTTTCGTTCCATCTACTACCTGCACCAATTCGGACACCTTTATAATAAATTGAGCCTGAAGTGATGTGATAGAGTCTAATAATTGATCTACCAGTTGTTGTTTTTCCACAACCTGATTCACCAACTATACCAAAGCATTCACCTTCTTTAACTTGGAAAGATACATCGTGAACTGCTTTAAGCTTACTTCTTCCTGGACCGCTACCAAAGAAGAAATATTGCTTTAAGTGATTGACACTTAAGATGATGTTATTTTTTAGATAATCTTCTTTAAATTTACATTTAGAGCGTATTTCATCTATTTTTTCTTC
>CALVMF010000096.1 GCA_944342125.1 uncultured Bacilli bacterium
TAAAATTAATACTATAAACACAACGAAATCTTTTATTTTTATATTTCTTATATAAAAAATATAAATCGACAAAAAAGATAATTGATAAAACAAGGCAAAGAGTAGAAATGGTCCACTTTAACCAAGGATAAAGTTCGTAGGTAGTTTTACCTGATTCACTATAAATAACATCGTTAAAAATAAAAAAGAACATTAAAAATAAATTTAAAGCAACAATTAAAATAATCGATATAATCGGAACTTTTTCTTCGATACGAATCTTTTTTAAAGTAGCGTAACAAATATAAGGCATTAAACCAGTTAAAGATGCTGCGATTGTAAAAAGTGGATTATATGGACCAGTTGGAAAAAGTAAAGCGCCTAAAGTATCAACAAAAGTTCCAACTAAAAAGCCAAAAAAAGGCCCTAAATAAAAACTAGAAAACATGACGATACTATTTGCAGGAGACACCTTTAAAAAAGGTAGACCAAAAAGACCAGGTATACTTACAAATCTAGATAAAATAACTCCTAAGGCGATGAAAAGCGCCGAATAAGAGATCTTATATAAAATCGACATTTTTATCATTCTTAAGACCTCTTTGTCATCTTATCCATATAGCGCTTATCATCACGCTCTTTTATTGTTTCGCGTTTATCAAATATTTTTTTGCCCTTTCCTAAAGCGATTTCAAGTTTAGCCATTCCTTTTTTTAAGTAAAGTTTAGTAGGAACAATCGTATATCCATCTTTAACTACTCTTTGTTCGTATTTAAAAATCTCTCTTTTATTCATTAAAAGTTTACGAGTTCTTAAAGGATCGTGATTATATATCGTTCCTTTTTCGTATTGACTGATATTCATATTTAAAATATAAGCTTCATGATTTTTAAAAACGACATAAGAATCATTTAAAGAAACTTTATTAGCTCTAATCGATTTAATTTCGGTTCCAGCCAAAACAAGACCGACTTCAAGGAAATCGGATAAAAAGTAATTAAAACCTGCTTTTTTGTTTTGACAGATTACTTTGATACCAGCTTTTTCGCTCATGAGTTTGATTATAAAATAAAATTGATTTTCTATCTATAAATATAACGCTTATTAATGATTATATTTCACCTTTTTCTTCTTTAATAATTGAAAATATGGCGAATTTAGTTTTAAAAAATATAAGGGAAAGATTAATCGTAAATTGAGAAACTCTCACTTAATAGAATCAATTTATTAGATAAAAAATGAGCAAAATGGATTAAATATTAAAAAGAAATCCACAAAATAGTGGATTTCTGCGGGGTTTTAGTGATAATTTAAAGTTTTTGATAAGAAATTTCGCCTGTTTCATTAATCACTTTTTCATACATCGCGAACTCTTCAAAGCGTTCATCTTTTTCTACTTTGACTAAATATATCTCTTTATTATCGCGAGAAATTTTTTCAACCTCATATTCAATATCGTTAACTTCAAATTCGATTGAATTTTCGAATCTTTCATTTTCCACTTCGATAGAATATTCAAGTTCTTTACGGCCATTTTGAATAAATGTATATTCGAACTCTCTTTCTTTTTCGCCTCTTTCTTCTTCAAAGCTTTCTTCAACAAAAACATAGCTCCTATCATTTAAAGAAATCTTAAAATTTCTTTCAGTTTCGGTTTCATCATGCTCTTTTTCTTCACTTAAAAAACTCACAAACTCATATTGTTCGCTTTCTGAAAGCAAAACATAGCCGTCCATTTTTACAATTTTCTCGACTTCATCATCATCTCTTTCTTCAAAAGAAGTCATGTTATAAACCATTGTATAAGTTTCATCTTCTAATTTAGCGTTCTTAAAAGTAATAGTCTCTTTAACATTAAAAGTTTCATCGTTTATTAATGTTTCTACTTCTTCAACTTTAGAGCTTGTTGTACTCTCACTTGTTAATAAAAGATCGAGCTGTGGTAAAACTTTTTCAATATCAGTAGTAACACTTTTATTTGTGTTCCTCGACATTTTAATATTGTTTCTTGCTTGAAGACTTGTTCCTTCCTTAACGAGACTAATTGAAGTTAATGCCTGTAATGTGTTTAAACTTTTAGCATCTTTAGATACTTCAACTCCATCAATGACGCTATTTTGATTTGGATCAGTAGTCGTAGTTCCATTTCCTTCGTTTAAATTGCTACAAGAGCTTAATAAGCCAATTGTTCCAACGAGCATTCCTAATTTAATAAGTACGTTTTTCTTCATAATTTTTTTCTCCTTTGTTTAACTTATGCAATAAATACGAAAGAAAAAAATAAATTATTGGAAAAATTTTTCGATTTTTTTAAAAAAATCAAAAGTAATCACCTTCTATATAGTGAAGGGATATTTTTTCTTTCAAAAAAGGCTCCCTCTTTAAGGAAGCCATCATAAATTTAAAGGAGGTATTTTTAATTTATATGCGAACTTCTTCTAGATCTCCACCAGTGTAGTATCTTTTACCATCTACATATTTTAATACTACTTCAAAGTCTTCAACCTCGATATCGTTACGTTCATCCTCATATTCAACTAAAAAAGAATAAGTTAAAGGATCATCATTAATTAACTTAATATTTTGATATTCACATTGCGATGATTGTGTTTCTACCTGAATTTCAAGTTCTTCTTCACGACCTTCCTTTTCTATCTCATAGCTTAATTTATAAATGAACTTATCTTCATCTCGCCTATAATCATTTTGACTTTGATAATAAGCAATTGAATAGGAATCTTCACTTTCGTGTCCTCCATATTCACTTTCCTTATTAACGACAACCATTTCTTCAGTTTCTTTATCGATTAAAAAAAGTTCAAGTTCCAATTCGCTTTCATTTTCTTCTGCTTCGGATTCTTTATTTAAATAGCAATCGAAATATTCTTCATCTAACTTCATCAAACCTTTTGCTGAAGTTTCTTCTTCATCTATTCGATTGATATCATCATAATAAAATTCCATAAAAGAATTTGTAAAATTATCGCTTGAAGAATAATAGCGATCGACGAATTTGTATGTTTTTCCATATAATTCTTGATTATTTTGAGCCTTTTCTTCGATTTTGAACAACTCATCTTTGTTTAAAATGTTATAGATTCCATCGTGTATCGAATCATAATTATCGACAATAATTTCAAAACTATTTGAGTTTATGTTTTTAACTTGGTGTTTACGATTGATATTAATTAAGTTTTTCACATTATTTTGTAAAGTTCCATAATCGCGGAAATTAGAAAAAGTTAAAAACTCGCTTGCTAAAGTATTGTTTTCAACGCTAACTAAACTAGGTGGAATAACTGGATCAGAAGGATTATTTGGTGAGTTTGGATTATTTGGTTCGCTAACAAAAACAATGGCTAAAGTAATGCTTGCTGCAGCTAAAGCTATAGATCCAACTCCCAACCCACCAAAAATGAACATTTTTCTATTTTTAGGAGTTTTCTTTTCCTCAACCTTGTTTGTTTGAGCTTCTTTTAACTTTAAAAAGTTATTCAAAATTGCATCTGATCTAGTTTTAATTTCATAATCCTTAGCATCAGAAAATTTCTTTATAATGTCTTTGTCATCGTATTTTTTCATAACTCACCCAGTCCTTTTCTGATCTTTTTTATCGAGTTATTGTAACTCCATAAAACTGTACCGATTGCTATCTTTTTTAGACTTGCAATCTCTTCAAACGTCATCTCGCTTAAAACGTGAAGTGTGAAAATTTCTAATTCTTTAGGCTTTAAAATTTTTGCAATTTTATCGAGAAGTAAAGTTTTATCGATACTATTTTTATCATTAACGTGTACTTCTTCATGCTCCTCGAAATTTCTAACTCGACCATATTTCTTAAAATAATCCAAAGTTAGATTTCGGCTAATTGCAATCAAATAGCCTAAAACATTTTCACCTTCATCAATATAAACGACATTCATCAAGAATTTTGTGAATGTTTCTTGAAGTAGCTCTTCGCTTAGCTCATAATTACGCGTTAAAGAATAAATGTTATAAAAGATCGGTCGATTAAGTTCATTATAAAACTCATCGAAACTAATATAATTTCCCTCTTTAAAGCGTTTAATATGTTCAGAGAAAGAGCCCTTCATATGATTAAATACGATATAGTTTTATAAATTATTGGTTTTTTCTTTTATACAAGAAAAGTGTTAAAGCGTTCAAGCATACAGTTACACTGCTTAAAGCCATAAGCATCGAAGCATACATTGGGGATAATACAAAGTGTAAGGCGCTAAATACACCAGCGGCTACAGGAATAAAAACGACATTGTAGATAAAAGCCCATAACAAATTAAAGTTTATATTAGTTCTGATTCGTTTAGAGATTTTAATAATATCTAAAATATCAAGCAAGTCGTCGTTCATTAATATAAAATCGCTACTTGCTAAGGCAACATCGCTGCCTTTTGCAATTCCAACTCCTACTTCAGCTAAAGTTAAAGCAA
>CALVMF010000097.1 GCA_944342125.1 uncultured Bacilli bacterium
TTCAAGTTTGAATTCCCATGAATATTTCATAGAAAAAGTACCCCTTTCCTAATGTCTAGGATTTGGGGTACCTCTCAAAGGCACTCTAGCAAGAAGCAGTGATAAAAAGATTTTAGAACGGATTAAAGGTTAGTAATCTTTTGAAGTTGCTTTATTATCATAGAAAAATTTTATATTCACGTTTTCAAATTAAGGACATGAAAAGACTAATCACTAAATGCAAATTTTATAAAAATAATTGAGATTTACAAGCTTTTAAAATTAATAAGCATTATTATCATTAGTATGGCAAATAATTAAGCACTTAATACTATTTCAAAAAGCATTTAAACCTATCACCTAAAATCAGTATCTCTTGCAAGTTGCTGATTCTTTAAAGCGTTTAAAGTAGAAACGGTATTTACAAAAAACCAAGCGAAGAAAAGAATTACTGAATATAAAATTACATAAAAATAAAGATCATTAGTAAAGAATTCAAAATACATATAGCGATCTAAAATTAAGGCAAAAGCAGGGCCAACTTTATACATTAATAAAGTTAAAAGAAAGCTATAAATTGCAACAATCAACGTTATAACGATAGATTCATATAAAAAGTTTGTGATAATTTCCTTTTTACTCATTCCTAAAAGATGATATGAAGAAAAATTTTTAATTCTTTTATTCGTGGAAGACATTATATAATCAACAAGGCCAAATCCAGTTATATACATAACAACAATTTCTAAAACTAAAATTAGCTCATCAGTTTTTAAAGAGCTGGTTGTTTTTCTAAAATAACTATCAAACGGAAACAAAGTGACTCCAGTTTGCTTTTTTAATTCTCCTCGAAGTTCTAAATAAGCTTGTTTGTTTCCGTTTATTAAAACACTATAAACGGGATTGTGAACATTAGAAAAATCAAAATCTCCACGTTTTGCAACAATTCGATAATCATAAGTTGTAGCAAAATAATCAATTCCAGCAACAACTAAATTAGAGCATTCAAATTTGTCACTATTATGAGTTAAAGAAAATGTATCGCCGATATTTAAGTCAAATTTTTTAGCGAGCCCGTAACTTAAAATGCAACCATTGCTAGTTTCTTCAAAACGTGAGTAAACATTTTTATCTTTAACGTCTCGACAAACATAGTCAATTTCTTTTTCACTATCGATAAAAATTCCAAAAATGTCAATTGAAGTATCTTTCTCATTTTTAAAGTTGTACATAATATTAGTTATTGCTCCATCAGTTACATTCTCGTTTTTTAAAGCAATCTCTAAGCCTTTTCTAGCACTAGTTAAATTTGAATAAGAACCTAAAACATAATCACTTTTAAAAATATCATTTGTGCTGACTCCGCTAGCACTAATTACATCAAATAATTTAGAAGAAGCAAAAAGTAGTGTGCAAATTAAAGTTGAAACAATAACTAAAGTTGAAATTGTTGATTCGTTTTTTAAATGATAGTTACTAATTTTTATGGAACCTTTTTTAAAAACGTTATTTAAAAGCGAAGCAAGTAAGCGAATTAAAGAAGGCGTTACGACGATAACAAAAATTATTAAAGCGACTAAAAATATAATAGTTGATACAAGTAAAAGATCATCACTTGAAAAAACCATAAAGAATATTGAAGCGATAAAGATAAAACTTGAAACTATAACAAGTGGTAGTTTATGGGATTTATTTAATTTAATTTTTCTTGAAATTAAGGCAAATGGTCTTTTAGAAACTAATCGATAAGCAGGGATAAATGAAGCAATTAAAGAAACGCCTAAAGAAATTAAAAGAGCATAAAAATAGGTAAGAAAATCAGGCGAAACATTAAAAGAAGGGAAAGAACCTTTCATTACATATTTAATGATTTCGCTAAGTAAATATCCGCCTCCTAATCCTACAAGCGTTCCAATTAATGCATAAATCATTGTTTCTATAATAAGAGCAAAACTTGATTGAAAAGGTGTAGCGCCCATAGCTTTTAATTTAATTAAATCATCATATTGGCTTTCAATAATCACTGAATAAGAAGAATAAAGTAAAAATCCCATAACAAAAATAATCAGTGCGCAAGCAATATAAACGATTGTCATTGTATTATTAACGGATGTTTCTAGTTTAGTTTCGGCTTCACTAATGGAGATTGAAGGAAAATAAAAGTTTTTAAAATACTCTCTGACTTCTTTTTTGTTTTCTTCAAATTGGTCAGTTCCTTTTCCTTTAACTTTAAAATAAAAATTAATTGATCCTGTTTCTTCTTTATTTACTTGTTTTGAAGTAAAAATTATCTCAAAACCATCGTTTCCAGCAAGCCCAAAGTTATCAACTATTCCTGTGATTTCGGCTTTTCCAATATTAGGTAAAGTTAATTCATCATGTAAATCTAAATCAAACTTTGTTTTAATTTGATAAGTTATATAAATTTCAGGTAATGAAGAAGTACCATCACATGTTTCTAAAATCGGTATATCAAAATAATTGAAGTCATTTTTGAAATCTTCAAAATATATAATTTGACTTCTAATAACATTATCAGGTGTTTCAATATTGTAATGGTAAGTGAGAGTATACCTATAATCTAAAATAGGTGTTTCGCTTTTAGCTTTTTCTGAAAAGGCAATTGCGTTATGTAAATTTGTCTCGTTATAACCTAAAGTAGTGCAAACTATGTCATTACCTGAAGAAAAAGTATTGGCCCATTTTGAGGCATTAACTCTTAAAACTGAAGGAAAGTAAAGACAAATAACACAAGCAGCACAAATAAATACTGAAGCAAGGACAGTAATTAATATTTGAATAGGTTTTTTAAAAAGATGAGAAAAAGCGTTTTTAAAGAGTATAATCATTTAATATTTCTCCATCTTTTAAACGAATTATCCTTTTACCATATTTTGCGTTTTCTTCAGAGTGGGTTACTTGGACAATTGTCACGCCTTTTTCATCGTTAATTCTTTTTAAAAGGATCATCAAATTTTTTGAGTTTTCACTATCTAAGTTACCAGTAGGTTCATCTAAAAAAATTAAAGAAGGAGAATAAATTAAACTTCTTGCTATAGCGGCTCTTTGCTGCTCACCTCCTGAGCAATCATTAGGATAAGCTTTTCTTCTATTTTTAAGCGACAAGAAATCTAATAAACTTTCTAATTTTTCTTTATATTTATTTTTCTTTTCGTGATTTAGATAAATTGGAATTAAAATGTTTTCTTCAATCGTTAAATATGGAGCTAGATTAAAAAATTGAAAGACATAACCTAATTTTGTTCTTCTTAAAATAGACATATCTTTTTCTTTGATATCACTAACATTTTTCCCAAGTAAAATAACTTCTCCACCTTTAGGATTATCAAGTCCAGCAAGAAGTGAGAGAAGTGTCGTTTTTCCACTTCCTGAAGACCCAAGTATTGAGATAAATTCTCCTTCATAAACTTTAAGATTTATGTTTTTTAAAATTACGGTTTCAGGATTATAGAAAAACATCAAGTCATGTGTTTCAATCAGTGTTTTTCTTTTTTCCATTGTTGATATCATTTTATCATTTTGTTTAAGATTTGCGAAGATTTTAATATAAAAATGACAAAATTTGCAATTCAGTTTACGATAATTTACTCTTTGCTTTTATAGTTAAATTTTGTAGAAAAAAGTACTTCAAAAATTAAATATATAGTTCACTATTTTTTATTCATTTACTCGTAAATTAATTCGCTATATACTAATCAAGGTTTTAGGATATGAAAGATTTAACTAATGAATTTGGAAAAGCAAAAATATTACCACTTGTTTTTAAACTGACCATACCTGCAGTTATCGCTCAACTAATCACTTTTTTATATAACCTAGTTGATCGAATGTATGTTTCTAATATTGAAGGTATAAAAACAGAAGCTTTAGCGGCTTTAGGAATAGTTTTACCGATTACTTTAATCGTTCAAGCTTTTGCTAATTTAATTGGACTTGGCGCTTCGCCTAAAGCTAGTATGAGTTTAGGAGAAGGAGACAAAGAAAAATCTAATAAAATCTTTAATATATCTTTCCTTTTATTAGTAATAATAGGTGTTGTTTTAACGTTAATTTTATTTATTTTTGCCGAAGGGATTGTAACGCTTTTTGGTTGTCCAACAGATTCTTTGGTTTATGCCACAAATTATTTAAAGATATATGCTTTGGGAAGTGTATTTATAATTATAGTACAAGGCTTAAATCCATTTATAAGTGCTGAAGGACATTCCTTTTTAGCAATGTCAACAACTTTAATTGGTGCTTAACGGTCTTAAACCAAAGGGTTGCTTTTTGAGTTATATTTATGGAAAGATACTCTTTTAGAATGCTAAAATAAAGG
>CALVMF010000098.1 GCA_944342125.1 uncultured Bacilli bacterium
TAAACTAATTTGTCGTTTTTATAAGCCACAAAGCGGGGAAATTTTGATAAATGGCATTAACATCAACTCTTTTGATTTTGATGAATACCAAAAAATGATTGCTGTCGTATTTCAAGACTTTACTTTATTTGGCTTTACCTTGCTTGAAAATGTCTCCTGTAGAGAAAATGGGGATGAAAAACATGTAAAAGATTGTTAATCACAAACAGAATTTGATTATAAAAAGTTAAAGAAAGGGCTAAATACATATCTTTATCATAATATCGAAGAAGGAATTGAAATAAGTGGAGGAGAAGCTCAAAAAATAGCAATAGCTCGTGCACTATATAAAAATTCACCTTTTATATTACTTGATGAACCTACAAACGCCTTAGATCCTAAAAGCGAACAAGAGATTTATCTTTTGTTTAACAAACTCATCAAAGATAAAAAAGCGGTCTATATTTCTCATAGAATGTCTTCGACAAAATTTTGCGATGAGATTATCGTTTTAGATAATGGAAAAATAGCTGAAAAAGGTAATCATGAAGATCTAATGAAGAAAAATGGAATTTACACTCAGCTTTTTAACGCTCAATCTCAATATTACGAAGATGATTAAGTTATATTTTAAAACCTAATAATGTATACTTTTGTTGAGGTAAAAAAAGAATATGAATAAATTTATGAAAGCAGCTATTAAAGAAGCTGAAAAAGGAATTTTTAATCACGAAGGAGGACCTTTTGGAGCGGTCGTTGTTAAAGATGGAAAGATAGTTGCTAAAGGACATAATGAGGTTTTGAAAGCAGGCGATCCAACTTGTCATGGTGAGATTATGGCTATTAGAAAAGCCACAAAAAAGTTAAAGACAATCAATTTAAGTGGATGTGAACTGTATACAACTGGAGAGCCTTGCCCAATGTGTTTAGGCGCTATCCTTTGGGCTCATATTGATAAAGTTTATTATGGGTGCAACGTAAAAGATACCGAAGAAATCGGTTTTAAAGATTTAGACTTTTATAAACGTATCGAAAATAAAGAGGAATTTGTTAACGAACTTAACCGAGAAGAATGTCTCAATCTATATAAAAAATACATGGATATTGAAAATAAGAAAAGCTATTAAACTCTTAAAAAACCACCTTATTTATCGTACTTTTTAGTGATTATATCTATTTAAAAAAATGTTTTCATATTATAATAAATGTAAAGAGGGGGATATATAAGGAGATAATAGATATGAAGTATCAAATTATTGGAAAAAACATCACTGTAACCGAAGGAATTTCTGCTGCTTTAACAAAGAAATTATCCAAAATGGATAAATATTTTAATGGTGATGATGAAGTTAGCTGCAGAGCAGTTGTTAGAAGTTATAAAAAAGGCGAAGCAAAAGTAGAAATCACGATCTTCACAAAAGATACTACTTTCAGAGCTGAAGTCAAAACCAATGATTTATATGCTGCATTTGATTTAGCTATCGATAAATTACAAGGTCAAATGAGAAAATTAAAGACCAAGTTAAGAAGCCGTTATGATCATGAAGGCATCGGAAAAGCAATTGCTTTTGAAGCTATTCAAGATGAAAGTGCTCAAGAAGACGAATCTAAAGTTGTTAGAACTAAAGTTCTCAACTTAAAACCAATTACGGTTGAAGAAGCTGTCTTACAAATGGAATCTATCGGACACGATTTCTATTTATATCTTGATACCGACGATGAAAAGATTAGTGTCGTCTATAAAAGAGAAGATGGAGGCTATGGCTTACTTCAAGCAGATTCAAAAATTGCCTTATAATTCAATAGCTAACTAATTTTCAAGGAGTCGATAAATCGACTCTTTTTTCAAAATAGTGGACTTTTGCGGGAAAAATATTGAATTGACTATGAAAAGTTTGTCATTCTTTTCATATTTTGTTTTTATGGTGAATATTGTAAAATATTTTTCATGGAAAAGATTTTAGCGACCGATTTAGATGGCACATTGTTTTATCCTAAAGATACTAAAGAAATGATTGCTAAACCTAACCTTTTTTTCTTGCAAAGTTTTATTGATCAAGGTGGTAAAGTCATTTTAATTAGTGGAAGAAGCCATGTTTATTGTCAAAAAACTGTTGAAAAAATTGGTAGGCCATGCGCAACTATTTCTTATAACGGAGCATGCATTTTTGATGGTCAAAAAATGATTTATGAAAACGCTATTAAAAACGATGAAGCAAAAGATATTATCGAGGAAATCTCAAAAACTTATCATAATAGCGGTATCTTTTTAATGACCGAAAATGGACTTTCAATTCACCTAAAATATAAAAATAGACTGATTAGAAAAGGCTTTAAATTTTATTATAAATGTCAGGGAATATACGCTGAAAATTTGCTTTCAGAAGAAGCTGATTACGAAAAAGAGTTAAAAGAAGGTCATATTTATAAAATCATGATTTATTTTGGTTTAGGAAAGAGAATGCAAAATAGAGCAAAACAAGCTAATGCTATCTTAAGAAATACCTATTCTAATGTTGAATGCAACTGGAGCAAAAACGTCATTGAAATTACAGCAAAAGATTGCTCGAAAGCTAAATCTTTAGCAACTTTGCTCGATGCAATGAACGAAAAAGATAGCGAGATATATGTTGTTGGTGATAGCGGAAATGACATCTCTCTTTTTAAAGCTTACCCTAAAAATTCTTTCTGCATGGGTCATGCTCCTGATGCAGTTAAAAAGTATGCTAAATACACCATTGAGAAATTCGAAGATTTATCTAGATATATTTTCGAAAAATAGTAAAATATTTAAAGACAAAAAAGGAGATATATAAAAGATGGAAACCATTAGTAGAGTTATAGTTTCTCTTGTTTATTACAATTCACTTGTTAGAGATACACTTGAATACACAATAAACAGAAAAGATCCATTTGATGTTAGATATTATGATTATAAGAGAAACGGCATTGTTAACGAAATCAAGCTTAATACTCCTCTTAAAGTATTTTTAGATCAAAATGGCGATAAGGGAAACGAATTAAGAAAGAAACTTGAAGATTACGGAAACGAATTTTATAGCGATACATCAACCGTAATTAAAAAAGCTAGCGATGGATTAAGAGTTGATCATGCTCAAAACGTTAAAATTTTTGAACAAACAATCCCACTACACGAAGAATTAACTCAAGTTATTAGACTTCATGTTAACTATGCTAGACAAAATAACACTTTAGAAGATAAAATCGTTAAACTTGTTGAAGCTGATGAAAGATTTTATAGAGCTGTCGCTTTAATGACACTTGCTGGAGAAATCGAAAGACAATTTGGCGAATTCAATAAAGCAATGAGAGAATCTAAAGGTCAACCAACCCCAGCTTCAAACTTCATTCAAAACGATTTAAACACTTTAGTAAAATGCTTAGCTACTGTTAGACAAGGTGCTACTTGTAAAGATGAATTATATACAGATGCATTAGATGCAGTTTTCCATAGCGTTGAAATGATGAATGGAAGAAGAGATTTACCTAAAGGAAAAACATTTGCCGACGTTTTCAATGAAGTTAATATCAAAATTGGTGCATTTGTAAGAGATAGCGAAGCTATTTGGAGAGAAAATTACACACCACTTTTAAATGAATTAATCAGCGACAATCAAAAAGCAAGAGAAGCAGCTCAAGCTAAAGCTGATGAAAAAGTTAGTGCTTAATAAACGATGAAAAAAGAACAAAATTTTGAAAATACAACAAAGAAAGCTCAAAAGCCAAGAACCTTTACTATAAAACAACTTATTTGGTTTATATTAGGTGTTTTAATTAGTGTTAATGCATTAATTTTCTTAATTCTTGGTTTAATTAATGACTATGCTCCTTTAGCTTATTCACCATTTGCAGCACCTAACGATGCTATGAAAACAGCGATGGGCGGCATCGACTTTAAATGGTTTGGAGTTATAACGTTATTTTTGGGCACAGTTATTTATTCGCTTGCTCTTTCCTTTGCAACAAAAACACAAGAAAGAGAAATCGAAAAAGCTGAAAGAAGAAAACAACGTCGCTTATTTTCTTTTGAAGAGGGTGAAAAAGTTGTCGCAAACTTTAACACATCCACTTCACAAAGTTCTGCTCCTTTACCTCCTAGTGAAGAGAATAAAAATTAAAATAATCGCCAATTGCGGCGATTTTTTTAAAAACAAATAAAAAAACGCGAAACTTTATTCGCGTTTTATTAGTTTAG
>CALVMF010000099.1 GCA_944342125.1 uncultured Bacilli bacterium
TTAAAATCACCTAGAAAGATGACTTTAGAAGCTTGTTTAGACTACATTAATTCCGATGAACTTGTCGAAGTTACGCCTAACTTCTTCAGAATGAGAAAAAGAATTTTAAACGATGCTTTGCGTAAAAAACGGGAAGCAAAGAACAAAATTAACAATTAGCTTTTATGCTTTGAAGAGCTGTTCATCCTGACAGCTCTTTTATTTTACAAAACACTTGTCTTAGATTAATATATTCATATTCAAACGAAACAGGTAATCTATTGTATTAATTTATGAAGGATATAGAGCTCTACAGGTTATGTAAGAAATTTATTAATGGCGATAAAAATGCCTTTAATAAAATTTACGAAGATACAAAAAACAAAATCTTCGCAAACATTTACTCCTATGTTAAGTCCAAAGAAGTATCCGAAGATATTTTAAATGATACTTACATAAAATTTATTAACACCATAGAAGACATGAAACCTGGAAAATCTATCCTTGGCTACCTATATACTATTTCACGTAATTTATCGCTAAATTATTTGGAAAAGCAAAAAAGGTATCTAGATGATGGCGAAACCTTACTTGATGCCGTTCCAATTAACGAAGAAAATTACCTTGATAATAGTGAAATCATTAAAATCATGAAGGAGATTCTATCTCAAGACATGTTTAATGTAATCATTCTTCACCTTGTTAATGGGCTAGATTATAAAGAAATCTCCGAAATGCTCGACAGGAATGAAAACACTGTTAGGTGGCAATACAATGAAGGTTTAAAGAAAGTTAGAGAGGCACTTAATAATGGACAAATTAGAAAGTGAAATTAAACAAGTCTTCGAAGACAACAAAATTAGCCTTACAAGTAAACAAATTTTAAGTGATCCAAAGGTTTCATTCGTTAGTAAGAAACCTCAATTCTCCTTAAAATTTAATATTTTTACTGTGGCGGCAAGCACTATTTTAGCTAGTGCAATTTTAATGTGTGCTCTAATTCCTTCCATGACATATGTAGAGTCCGTTGAAGATCGAATCGAAAATCCTATTTTTGCTAAACACTTAATTAGTGGTCTTGGCGCAGCTAAAGTTTTACTAGAAACAAGCAAAACTGCACCTGAAACTAGTTCTTTAACTGACCAAAGCGTAAAAAAAACTATGCTTCCTACTGTCGCTTTTTTAAATTACATCTACACAAACAACGATAAAGTAGATTTTGATTACGAGCAAAAAAACGAAGTTAAAGATAATGAATCTTTTACCTTTAAAGAAACAATTAAAGATAATTACTTAAAAACACATTACGATATTTTTGTTAACCCAAAAGATATAATTACTGATGGTTTAATTTTTGACTTAAATTATAAAAATGGATCAGAGCCAATTTATGAACTTGATATTAACTCCAAGAAGAAAGATCGTGATTGTTTCTTAGATATTGATTTAAAAGCTCTATTTTTAGATAAAAATTTTGTTTTTAATATCAAAGAAAATTTCGATCGCTCAGTATTATTTTCTTTAAATTTAGACAATGAAACAGTTGTTTCCTGCCAATATCAAAAATTTAATGATTTTAACCAATTTATAATCGATTCAAAATATAGAAATGATCAATTCGTTTTTCAAATCAAAAAAGGCGCAGATCTTGAATATTTTTGTAAATATTCTAAGGAAAGTAAGCCTGAAAACCCTACATCAATAAATTATATTTTTACTGATGAAGGAACTATTGATGAAATCAATTAATTTTTAAAATTTTTTCCAACAAGATTAATAGAAGGGTTGTATTAATAGTGTAATCAATTTAAATGATGCTTATCGCTCATTTCTTTTGATTAAATTTGGTATAAACAAGTTTTAGTTCGCTTGTTTATATATAAAACTGGTGTAGATCCCCCCTTTAAACACCAGTTTACCTCTTATGAGGTGACAACCCCTTCATAGTGCGGAAATAAAATTTCCGCATTTTTTTATTCATCAACGTTTTTTAACGATTCACTCATCGAAATTGAATTGACCTTAAAGAACATAAAAAGGTTAACAACTAAAGCTGTTAAGATACTGATGATTAAAGAAATTATATAAGTATCACCTGCAACGAAATATTTCCAGCTAACTAGATTAGTTTCATTGACACTTAAAACAAGGTATTCCATCGGTAAGCCGATGCTTAATCCGATCAAAGCACCTACACATGTTAAAATTAGCATTTCAATTAGCAAAGATGAAACAATCCTGCTCCTAGAAAAGCCCAAAACCTTTAAAGTCGCAATTTCTCTTGAGCGTTCATTGTAGTTTAGAATAGATAAATTAATCAAGACAACAACAGCAAGTAAAATCGCGAACACTTTTACAGTATTTGTCATCATTGAAACCGAAGACATATAGCCGTCAATCCTTGTTTCCATGTCTTGCCTCGTCAAGCAAGAATAAGCAAGATCATAATTATTTAAGATTTGGTCTTTAATTTTATCGCTATCTGCTCCTTCATCAACATCGATCCATAAAGCATCGCAACTATCGATAATATTTGTAACACTTTCTTGATAAATAAATATTCCATTAACAAAAAACGTATAAAAAACTGCCGAAACTTCTCTTTCTAGTAATTGCCCATTTAATTCAAAAGAGACTGTGTCCCCAATTTGAACACCTAAATCTTCGGCTTTAGCTTCAGAAATGCCAACTCCATCAATTTTCCAATTTCCATTTTCAAGATAATCATCAAACTTAAAAAATTGTGAGTCCTTACTAACAATATATGCATCTGCCTGAATAGCTTTACTTTCTGAATTAACAGTTAGTCTTTGTTGCGCATAGCCTTCAGCATTCTTTACTCCATCAAAATTTAGCAGATCAGTTTTTGCTTTTTCAAATGTCAGAGATCCATTTAACGTTAGGTTAATATCAGAATTAAAAAACTTTTCTAAATCTGAATTTTTTCCATAATTAATAGTATCATCGATGCCCATTCCACAAATTAATAAACCAGTACAACCCATAACGCCGATAATTACCATTAAAGATTTTATTAAATGTACCTTTATATTCCTAATAGCCATCATATAAGACGTATTTTTTATAATGTGTTTATGTGCGCTAAGTCCCCGTTGATGAGGAGTTCTCGACCTCATAGATTCGCTTGGTTCAAGTTTCAATTCTTTATATAACATTAAAATTGTTATGAAGCTAACTAAAGAAATCACTACGATTAAGACTATAAAAGCTGTTAAAAAAGGGAAAAAGTAAGTTAAATCTGGAATTGAATACAAAATGCTATATTTAATATTCATAATATATGGAAGCAATAAAGGACCTATGATAAAGCCAAGAAGAGTTCCAATAAGTGTTACAACATTCATCTCAATTAAATAAAAGATGCCTATTATGCTTCTTTTAACTCCTATCGCTTTTAAGGTGCCAATCTGAACTCTATCTTTTAAAACTAAAGATGAAACAGTCGTTAAAACAATCAAAATAGCAACAACAAAAAATATAGTTGGGAAAACAAGTGTTAATTGTTTAGCCTGATTTATATCGTTTTCAACTGACATTAAATTAGGATAATTGTTTCTAGAAAGAACAATCAATAAGTTATTTTCTTTTTTATTAGAAAAATACTCATTTATGCTCTTTTCAAAATCCGCACTTTTAACATTTGAGCCAAGTTTTGCAACAATTTGATTGTAAAAACAGTCAAAAAATTGTTCTATACTTTCAACATTACGAGCGTTTATTGCGTTTTTAAAATCAGTAAAAATATTGCTTATAGCTTCTTCAATTAAAATCTCATTCTCTTCATTTTCAAAGTAAGTTAAAAGCTTATCTACAAGATTAATTATTTCTTCGTTGCTAGTAAAGTTTTCAAAGTTTTCTCGAATAAAGGAAATAACGTTTTGAATATCTATGTGTGAATGCACAAAGTCTAAAAGGCTATTAAACAATAATCTATTAGAAAGCAAATAACTGGAGGTAGATAGTTCGCCATTATCCATATTTTCGGGATGTGACATAATACCATTTACTTCTAAATCGAGTGAGACAACTTCTATATTAAAGTTTTTATCAAAAAGATCTTTACTAAATTTGCTAATTTCATCAGCATTATTAGTGATAATTTCTTTAAGAAACGTTTTATAAACGATATCGATATTACTATCGTCTATGATTCCTGAAATTGTTTCAGAAAGAAATTGAGGATCAGATAATA
>CALVMF010000100.1 GCA_944342125.1 uncultured Bacilli bacterium
TTAGCAAGTTTTTCAACATCGAGTTCTTTGGTGAAAAATTCCCATCCGCCTTGAGCACCTGGTCCATCAAATCTTGTTTCAATTTTTCCGTTTTCACTAGCAACTGATTGTAGTGCCATACGACCATACTCTTTTTTATCAACCCAATGTTTTCCTTCAGAATTAAAGATTTCGATCTTGCTCGAAGTAAGAGCAAAACTTCCGATAGCACGGACTATTCGTTTATCATAATTTAAGATAATGTTTGTTGCTTTTTTTAATAAAGATATGATTTCTGCAGGGTTAATTTCAGAAATTGGGGTACTTTTTCTATGAATCTTTTTAACTTTTATATCTTCAAAAGATGTAAGAAGAGGAAGTATTCTTTCTCCTTCAAATGATTTAGATAATGTTTCAGCAAGTTTTAAAAGACCTTTACGGGATTTATCGCTCGTTGAACCATAAACGCTTCTTGTACCTTTAAGAAGTCTTAACCCAATACCACTAATATTTGTAATGCTTGTTGCATCAACTTTTTCGCCTTCCAATACATAGCCGTGTTTGTCGGTATCTTCGTTAAAAATTTCGACAAAATCAGCACCAGTAGAAGCTGCTAAATTGATAACTTCAAGCGCTAATTGTTTATTAAGCATTTAAAAACCTCCAGTGAGTATATTTTAATACAGGCTTAAAAAAACGCTACAAAAATAAATATGTGTGCATTTATTGCTCTTTGAACTATCTAGAATTAGTAATTTTATAGATTGCAAAAGTATCTCATCTTTAACAGATGGAAGCGGAAAAATACGATAACCATCGATTTTTTTAAATATGATTTGCAAATAAATGTAGCGAATCACTTTAATATACTTTGTTTAACGCTATGAAATATTGCGTTTTCTGATTTAAACGCGTCAATTAAAGAAACGACGTTATAAATTAATAAACGATTCAAGTTACACATCTTATAAAAACGAGTACTCTAAAAGACGCAAATAATTACTTTTTGATTTCTAAAATTGATAGGAATGATGAAACACCAAGAAAAATCATGTATTAGAATTAATAGACAAAAAGTGATTTTTCTTGATTTTTAAAGGTGATATGTTGACAATAAAATTATGAAAAAACTTAAGATAAATATGTATGCTGGCGGCTTAAATATTGAAGGCCAAGGCGTTGGCGCTAATTTTTTTGAACAAGTTGATCTAGTTAAAAAAATCGATTCACTTGAAGTATCGATAAACGGAAGAAATCCAAAGAAATATGATATAAATCATTTTCACACTGTGAATCCTAATTTCTTTTTTAAATTTAAAAAGAAAAAAATAAACGTTTGCTATGTTCACTTTATTCCTGATCCAAATGATGGAAGTTTAAAAATGCCAAAATGGATGTTTAAAATATACTCATGGTATGTTTTAAAATTCTATAAAAAGGCAGATGAGATTATTGTTGTTAATCCATATTACATTCCAGATTTATTAAAAATTGGTTTAAAAAAAGAAAATGTTACTTATATTCCTAATTATGTGAGTGATAAAAAGTTTTTCCCAATTTCAGATAAAGAAAAGATTGATGCTATAAAAGATGAATTTAAAGTACCGAAAGATAAGTTTATTGTTTTAGGAGTCGGGCAAACTCAAACTAGAAAAGGAATTTTAGATTTTGTAGAAGTTGCAAAGAAAAATCCTGATATTCAGTTTGTTTGGGCAGGCGGGTTTTCTTTTGGTAAGTTAACTAGCGGATATGAAAAAATCAAAGAAATTATGGATAATCCACCTCAAAACGTTAAATTTTTAGGCATTGTTCCTCGAAAAAGAATGAACGAAATCTTTAATATGTGCGACATGCTTTTTTTACCATCTTACCAAGAGCTTTTTCCTATAACGCTACTTGAAAGCTTTAATGTTGAAAAACCATTTTTGGTTAGAGATTTAGATTTATATAAAGATATATTCTTATCACCTTATCTTGTTGGTCATGATAACGAAGAGTTCTCATCTTTAATTAATAAAATTAAAGATGATGAAGAATTCAAAGAAGAAGTAAGAAAATATTCACAAGAACTTAAACATTTTTATAGTGAAGAGCACGTGAAAAAGATCTGGGAAGAATATTACTTTAGAATTTATAACAAGTATCCTAATAAACACTAGAAAATAAACAAATTTTTATGTTGGTCATCAAAGATGATGAACTTCAGCGTTGTAAAAAGGAAAGTGAACACTAATCATGAATAAAGAAGAATATTTAAAATTAATAAATGAAAAAGGACATGTTGAAGGCAATAACGAAGCCCATCTTTTTATGCACGAAGCTTCAAGTCGAGCACAAAGAATAACTTCTGAAATAAATAACAAATTTCATACCCAAGAAGAAATCCACTCTTTAATGTGTGAATTAACCGATACAAAAATAAGCGACACTTTAAGGATTTTTCCACCAATTTACACTGATTTTGGGATGAATCTTCACATTGGCGAAAACGTTTTTGTTAATTCAGGATGTTGTTTTCAAGATCAAGGTGGGATTTATATTGACGATAATGCATTAATCGGTCATCAAGTTGTTTTTGCGACTATTAACCACGACACAAATCCAGATATGAGGGCATCAATGTCTTTTAAACCTATTTATATCGGCAAAAATGTATGGATAGGAGCGCATGCAACGATTTTACCTGGAGTTAAAGTTGGCGATGGTGCAATAATCGCTGCTGGAGCAGTTGTAACAAAAGATGTTCCAGCAAATACCATAGTTGGTGGCGTGCCAGCTAAAGAAATTAAAAAGATTTAAGTTTCTATAAAAAACAACTTAATTATTAAATTATTGAAATTTGTAGCAGAATTTCTCAAGTCACTAAATAAAATGCTTTACTTTTTGATTTTGAGATTGCTAAAATACATTGCTAGGTAAAAAACCTATATTTTATGTGCTTTCTTTAAGAACACAATCGAGTCTTAAGGCTGAAGGAGTATTAGAAATGAAAGAAGGAATCCATCCAAACTACAAAACATGTAAAGTTACATGCATCTCTTGTGGACACACATTTGAAACAGAATCAACATTAAGCGAAATTAGAGTTGATACATGTTCAAAATGCCATCCATTCTACACAGGTAAACAAAGATTTACACAAGCAGATGGTAGAGTTGATCGTTTCAACAAAAAATATAATAGAAATAAGTAATAAAATCCTCGTGAAATCGGGGATTTTTTTATAAATAGAGTTTGTGTGCTTAGAGTCTTCTTGATTATTAAAGCCACCATAAAATAATTAGATTAACAGATATGATTTAAGCACTTTTTAGGTCTAAATCATTAATTTGAGTAAATAATATTCCATTTTAAGCATAAAATAAGTTTTTTGTTATTGTTAGCGCCCTTTATAACTTTTTTTCTTGTGGAAAAATCAAAGTAAGATATTATTAACTTAACAATAAATGAAAGGAGACGACAATGAAACTACGAAGATCATTTTTTCTATTTGTTTTAAGTGGTGCTACAATCCTTACTTCGTGCACTCCACCGGAAAATCCTGATATAGTTGATCCGGATAATCCTGAAGATCCAAGTACACCAGTTGATCCAACACCTGAGCCTGAACCAGAGCCTGAAGTTCCAAGTACACCAGATGATCCAGCACCTGAACCAGAGCCAGAGCCTGAAGTTCCAGTTGTTTTTGATGAATCCGATTACGATGCTGATTTATTAGGAACTTTTTATAGTCGTTTAGGAACTTTAAAGGTTGAACCTAATTCACTAACTTTAACAGGCGAAGAAGAATTGACATTAAAACCAACAAGTATCGAAGAAATTACTGAAAATAACGCCATAAGAAGTGCCGTTAATTATGAAGATGAAAAAACTGGTGAAACTTATCGAATTCATTTTAACTATCAAGACAAAATGGAATTATCTTTAGAAAGATATGAAGATGGCAAATTTACTGTTTTAGATGACTTTATGCCATCTATTCACGAGTTTACTGGCGCTTATACCGTTTATGGAGATGGAAGTTCTTATAATAATCAGTTTATCATTAGTAATGATTATTCACCTATTTATGACACTTTTGCTATCAACTCATATTATCCTCTTTATGGTATTTACAATAAAACGTATTATTACGCAAAATCATATTTCGATGTTATCGATGGAACAAGACGCTTGATGATTGATATCTATGATTA
>CALVMF010000101.1 GCA_944342125.1 uncultured Bacilli bacterium
AAACCATAACTAGTTCCTAAAAGTGGATTATTATCTTTATAGCCAAACATTAATTGATCATTAGCAAAACAAAGGATTTTAGTTCCTTTAAGAACGACTTTTAAATCTACTGAATCACCAAGACTATAACCAGCAATTTTTGAGCTAACAGCTAGTTCACTCCAGTTACCATAATCAGTTTTTCCTAAATAAGCTGTTCCATCCTTGCTTAAGAAAAAGAAATAATATGCGACTGTTCCTTCCCAAAACTGATCTAAACCATTGTCTTCACACTTAAAAATAATGCCAGCATCGTTTGCTTGAGTTTGAGTAACAGTAGCTTCAATAGTTCCATAAGAAAATGGAGTCGAAGTATCTACTGTTAAAGAATTTGTTGAATTAGTTGTGACAGTATATGTCTTCTCTTCGGATCCTTCTGGAGGCATTAAAACATTGCTTTTACCAGATTTAACTTCTAAATTCGCAGGATCGTAATCGTATTTAGTTGAATCATCAAAGGTAGGAATGTCTAAATCTAAATCATCATCTTCGCAATAAGGTAAATCGGTTGTATCATCTTTGTTATCTTCATTTTCATTATTATTTTCATTTGTTGGTTTATTTGAACAACTGCTTACCCCTAAAACAAGTGCTAATAAGCCAAGTAACATTATTTTTTTCATAGAAAATAAACCTCCTTAAAGTATTCTTTCTTCGGTTAATGGGTCAAAAATATGTATTTTGTTCTTTTTAAAATAAACTGAGATTTTTTCGCCTTCTTTTAAAGGTTGATTAACCTCGAGTTTAGAAATAAATGTTTGTCCTGAGAAATCAAAATGAATATAGTATTCGCTTCCTAAAAGTTCTCTAACATCGATTGTTGATTCAAAATATGGCTCATCTTTTCCAAGTTCAACATCTTCTGGTCTGATGCCAAAAAGAACTTCTTTTGTTCCGTTTTTCTCAACGGATTTTAACCCTTCAATTAACTTGTTTAGCTTTTGAATATTTGGATTTGTCTTGGCGCTATTAAGATATAAATATTCCTTAATAAAGATCAAATACGAGTCATTAATTTCATCAAACTTATCTTCATTAACTAATAAAATATCTAGGTTTTGCAGACTTTCTTTAACAAATTCAGCATTTTCACTATCATTTTTAGAAAGTTGATTTATATAGTTTTTGGCTGTTTCTATATAGATCAAATTCTTAGCTAACTCAAGATGCTCTGCATCAAAATTTTCTTTTCCTTCAAGATTAAGTTTAGAAGCAAGTTTATTAACTTCATTAAAATCGCCTTCAACTTTTTTAAGTGCTTTATAAGAATGTGAAGCCAAAAATCTATCAAAATATAAATCTTTATAATTATCGATTTTCTTTTCTTGTTTTTTGATTTCTTCTTTATAGAAGTCGCTTAATGTCTTTTTAAAATCATCACCTAAATCAATTTCATAGTTATTATCAAACTTAAGCTTGTTATCTACTAATTTAGTTTTAATGATATTCATGGCTGGACTACCAATAAAAGTAGCAACAAAAATATTAGCTGGATGAGAATAAATTTCTTCAGGCGTTCCAATTTGTTGAACGTAACCTTTATTCATGACTACAATTCGAGAAGCCATAGTCATTGCTTCAGTTTGATCGTGCGTAACATAAATTGTTGTTGTATCTAACGCTTTATGAAGTTTTACAATTTCGCTTCTCATTTGAACACGAAGTTTAGCATCAAGATTAGATAAAGGTTCATCCATCAAAAAGACTTTTGCATCTCTTACTATCGCTCTACCTAAAGCAACTCTTTGACATTGACCACCACTTAAAGCGTTTGGTTTCCTATTTAAATAATCCGTTATTTGCAGGATTTTTGCTGCATTTAAGACCCTTTTTTCGATTTCATCTTTCTTAACATGGTTAACTTTTAAAGCGAATGCCATGTTTTCATAAACAGTCATATGAGGGTAAAGAGCATAAGATTGAAAGACCATTCCAATGTTTCTATCTTTTGGTGGAAGTTGATTTGCGTAGATTCCATCAATATAAAGATCACCACTTGTTATCTCTTCTAATCCAGCAATCATTCTTAAAGTAGTTGATTTTCCACAACCACTTGGTCCAACAAGAACGATGAATTCATGTTTTGCTACATCAAGATTAAAATCAAAGACCGCTTGAACGTGGTTATCATAAATCTTATTTATATGTTTTAAAGATAAGAAAGCACCTGAAGTATCGCTTTTTTCTTCTTTACTTCTTTTCTTTTCTTCAGCAAGTATCTTTTTATGGAATTTCTCTCTTTCTTTTTGAAGAGCTTTCTCTTCTTTTTCTTGCTTAAGTTTATCTAATAATTTTTTCTTTAAATCCTGAAAGTTCATAAATCAATAAAACGAATCAAATTAAACAACATTATTTTGCTTGATAATCATATTTTCTAACGCAATATGAAAGGTTGTTGTCGCTATCTAATGTGTAATAGAAAACTGACCAAAGTCTATCAACTGAACCAAAACTTGGCGCTTTAGTAACACCAAAAGTTTTTACTTCAAGAGGATTTCCATCCTTATCTTTTGCAGTCATTGGAGTTATTTCGTTATATTCTTCTTCTGAAGAAAAAGTCCAATAGTCTTTTGCACGAACGCTATCTAAATCTTCTTCTGGTAACATCGTGCCAAGTGGATTTCTACCTTCAAAAACAACTCCAGTTGAATTAGCAACTTTATCTAATGCTTCAATTTTTATATTGTCGATATAAACTGTACTTTCGCCAGCATCATCATCGTTAAAATAGCCAACAGCTAAAGCTAACTTAACATTAGATCTAGCAATTTCAGAAGTTACTACAAATTGATATGTTGCCCATTCAGTTGTGGTTTTTTGTGACCATCCATTTTCACTAACAGTATCAACCATTGTATATGGACTATCTTTCATTTCCATAGTGATGCCAATGTTTCTTGAAGTTGTACTTCTTGCATCAAAAGTAATTAAATAAGTTACATTTTCCTTTGTTGATAATCCTTTAAACTCAACTTGGTTGTCATACCAATATCTTCCTGGATTACTGACTTCGATTCTTAAACAACCATCGTGTTCTTTTCTATCACCAGCGATTGAAACTTGAGCACCTGTTTCTCCATTTTTCCAAACAGATACATCGTTACCAATTCTTCCATTATCAAATGTGCCGTTTTCAATAAAGCAACCAGCTTGTACAACGACTCTTCTTTGAAGTGTTCCATTATGTGCAGCATCCATTGGAGTATCGCCATTATAAGCTTGTAAGGTCATTGTCGTTGAACCGGCTCTTTCGATATTAACTTTGTTGCTAGTTGGAGAAATTTTAACAGTTAAAGCTGTTCCATCTTCTCCTTTAGCACTAATTCCTTCAAGAACTAAGGCTTCAATATCAACATCACTGCCTTGATCAACTGTGATAGTTGTGGCTTCTCCACTCCAAACAACATTAACTTGTTTAGCTTCATCAGTAGGAGTATTAGTATTTCCATTATCATCATCGTCATTAACATCGTCTTGAACAGGATTATCATTTCCACAGCTTGTTAAAACAAGTGGTACTCCTAAAATCATTAAAGATGATAGAACAAATAACAAAGTTTTTTTCATATTTTGCCTCCAAAAACTCTTAATTTAAGTTACCTATATTCTAGTTTTCAAATATTTACTTTCATATGTGTAGACTGCACATATTTTTCTTTAAGTTTTAAGTAAAGTAAGAAGTAAGATGCGTTACAAAAATCTCTGATATCAAGCGAAGTTAGTTCAACAAATTTTTCAAGTCGCTGGTTAAAAGTGTTGCGATGAATAAAAAGAGATTTAGCAGTTAAAATGGCGTTTTGATTTGCTTCAAGATACATCTTACAAGTCTCAATTAAATGTGTTGGAACATCTTTAAATTCATCAAGCAAGTAATTATTAAAAGAAGTATCTCCATTTAAATTTAAGGTCAATAAAAGCTCATATAAGCTCATTGCTTTGTTTTTAAAATAGTTAAAAGAATGTTTTAAAATTGAGAAATATTCCTTCTCTACTTTATGAGCAACAAGAACATTAATATCAATATTTAAATCTAGATTTATGTTTTTAATTACATTATCTAAAGTTAGATATAAATCACTAACTGAGTAAAAATAAGAGCAAACGTGAATTAAAAGTGTCCTATGAAAATCATG
>CALVMF010000102.1 GCA_944342125.1 uncultured Bacilli bacterium
GAATCGAGCATCTTTTTGTATTCATTAGCTCTTTCAAATTCTAAGTTTTCACTAGCTTTTTTTATTTTTTCTTTGATGTCTTTGACTAGATTTTGATTGGTGCCACGTAAAAAATCACGAATAGAATCGATTATAGAGGCATATTTATCTTTATCGATTTTGTTGATGCAAGGTGCTAAGCATTGACCTATATGATAATAAAGACAAGGAGTTTTAGGGACGCTTTTGCATTTCCTTAATGGATAAAGTTTGTTGATAATATCAATAACTTCATAAGCAGCACTACTATTAGGATAAGGACCATAAAATTCGCATTTTTTATCTTTAACATTACGAGCTAAAGAAACATAAGGATTTTCGATTTGTTTATGAATTGCAATATAAGGATAATGTTTATCATCCATTAGGAGAATATTATAGCGAGGGTGGTTTTTTTGAATCAAATTCATCTCCAAAATCAAAGCTTCCTTTTCGCTATTTGTCGTAATTGTCTCGAAATGATGTACATGGGACACCATTGCTGCAGTTTTCCCTGATTGAACCCTTAAAAAATATTGTGAAACTCGCTTTTTTAAGTTCTTAGCTTTTCCGATATAAATAATTTCATCATCTGAATTATGCATTAAATAGCATCCAGGCGCGTCTGGAAGCAAATCAATCTGTTTTTTTAATAAATCGCTAATCACTTTAAAGTTACAATGGTTGAACCACTCCCTCCATCAAGTTCAGAGCCTATTCTAAACGATTGAACATTCTTACGTGTTTTTAAAAACTTATGGATTCCTTCTCTTAATTTTCCACTCCCATATCCATGAATTACCTTAACTTCTTTTAGACCTTTTAAAACGCAATCATCTAAATATTTATCAAGCGCAATCGTGGCATCATCAACCCTATAGCCAACTAGATTTATCGATGAGGAGACAGGTTTTTGATTCAAAATATATTTGTCGGCATCAATTTGAGGTTTTAGTGTATCTTTTGGTGGCTCAATTAATTCGCATTGGTCTTTTGTTGCTTTAATAGTAAAGCCATCACTTGAAGAGATAGTTATTTTATTGCCGTTTTCACTCACGACCTTACCAATAATTCCAAGATTTTTTAAAGAAACATAATTCCCAACAGCAATGTTTTCGTTTTTCTTTTTATTTAAGTTTATTTTATCAAGTTTGGCTTCCGCTTTTTTGATGTCTTTCTCTTTTATAAAAGCGTTATAAATATTATTAATTTCGTTGTATTTATCATTTAAATAGGTATCGAATTTATCGATTTTACTATTTTTTAACTTAATTTCTTTTTCTTTTAGATCTTTATTTAAGCGGTTTAAATTTTCTTTTTCCCTATTAAGAGATTCTTGTCTAACTTTAAGTTTTTCTTCTTTTGTTGCCAAATATCGTTCTTTTTCATCAAGGGCATGTAATTTCTTATCATCTTCGCTTGCAAAAGAATCTTCATAAATCTTTTTTGCCTCGGCTATAATATCATTTTCTAAACCATATTTTTTGCTAATTAAAAAGCCATAGCTTTTACCACTCACGCCGAGCAAAATTTTAAATGTTGGTGTTACATTTTTCTCATTAAAAATAAAGGAAGCATTTAGAATTTGCTTATTAGTAAAACCGTACTTTTTAAGAAGTTCATAATGTGAACTCACAATAGTTAATGCACGAATTTTAAGCAACTTTTTAACTATTGCAACAGCTAATGCTTCACCCTCCTTAGGGTCTGTTCCATTACATAATTCATCAATAACTACTAAATCATTACTAGTTAAGTACTGGAAAATTACTGAAATACTACTAATATGTGCACTAAAGGTGGATAAATTGTTTTCTATCGATTGTTTATCCCCTATTTCAACATATATTTTGTCGAAAACACAAATCTCACTGTCGATGCTTACTGGTATTGCTAAACATAGTTTTACCATGTATGAACAAATAGCAATAGTCTTTAATGCTATAGTCTTCCCTCCTGCATTTGGGCCAGAAATAATCATTAAAGTTTTGTCATTACCAAGAATAAAATCATTAGGTACGCATATATTTTTATCGATTAAAGGGTGTCTAGCGTTGAACAATTTAAAAGTTTTCTCTTTATTTAATTTTGGAATATTTGCATCGATTTCCTTTGCGTATTTCACTTTAGCAGCTAAAAAATCCAATTCACCTAAAACTTCGTTATTGTTTATTAGATTATTTCCTTCTTCTACAACTTTATTTGTTAAAGCGAATAATATTTTATTTACTTCATCTCTTTCTTTTATTTTTAGTACGGCTAATTCATTTTCTAACTCTAAAATTTCTTTTGGTTCAATGAAAGTTGTTAAGCCACTATCCGAAACATCTTGTACAATACCATCAAAATTAGATTTGAAGCTACTATTTACAGGTATAGCGTAATGCCCATTTCTAAGAACAAAATTATCACCTGATAACTTATCTTTATGCTTTGAAAATAATTTATTTAATGTCGTGTGTATATTTTTATTTAAAGAATAAATGCTCTTTCTAATATCAAATAAAGTTTTAGATGCACCATCTTTCACAGTATTATCGATAGAAATTGCAGAGTTTATTTCATTATAAAGTTTTTCGTTTGCCTTTAAAGACATGAATAATTCATTTAAATCATCATAATCTTCTACAATACTAAGCGAATATTTGATTGTATCTATAGTAACTTGAATTTCTTCTTTAATATTATTTAGCGTTATTTCATTAAAAACATTGCCTTTTTTGGCAAAATTGATTGTTTCAAACATGTCAATTTCGGATCTAATCGGAAAATCGCCATAAAGATTCATCACTTTAAGCGCTTGATTTAGCTTATTTAATTCTTTTTTTACAAAATTAAAATCGTTAGAAGGTGTTAAAAAATCTATTTTTTGTTTTGCAATTATAGTTTTTGTAAATTTTTTAATATTTTGTCTTATTTTATCTACTTCTAATACTTCTTCGACCTTGTTCATAAATATCTAACCAAATACTGTCTTAAAATTTTTCTCAACTATTTAATATTAGCTTTTTTATCGATAATTTCCACATTTTTTAACAATTTCGAAATCTTTTGTGCTATAATTCTTGGGTAATGATAACGATAAAGGTTACCAAACATAATCTCGAGAAATTAGAGAAAACTTATGAAAATTATATCGTAGAACGCAATGTTGGATATATTCTTTTTGTTGCAAAAACTGATAAAA
Organism: uncultured Bacilli bacterium; assembly: GCA_944342125.1. Lineage (GTDB taxonomy): Bacteria > Bacillota_I > Bacilli_A > RFN20 > CAG-826 > Onthovivens. The sequence continues at coordinate 3,206 of CALVMF010000102.1, forward strand.
ATATTGTGACCGCTTACGATAATAAAAAAGGCAATGTTTTTAAAGTAACTATACAAGGAGAGGATGCTTTTCTTATCGCTCAAAAGTTTTCAACTTCTCCTTCAACCTTACCTAAAAAAGTGAGAGAAGATAAAGGACCAATGGTTTTTATCGATGTCGATGAGCAAATTGGAAGCGATGAGGTTGGCACTGGTGATTTTTTTGGGCCTGTCGTTGTCTGCGCATGTTACGCTAATCACGATACAATGAAAATCATCGAGGATTACAAAATTACAGATTCTAAAAAAATGAGTGACCAGAAAATCTTAGAGATTATTCCTTCGATTCTTAAAAAAGTTCACTTCACTTGTAAGGTTTTTAAAAACGATCAATATAACGCTGCTATAGCAAAAGGCTATAATTTAAACCAAATCAAAGCAATTGCACATAATTATGTTTTAACAAAATTACACGAAAGATGTCCTTATGTTAGAAATGTTTATGTTGATCAGTTCACTCCAAGTGAAAAATATTATGAATATTTAGCGCCTTTAAATCAAGAAAACGTCTTACACGATATCGTTTTTAGAGAAAAAGGCGAGATGTATTTTCCTTCTATTGCTCTAGCAAGCAATATCGCACGCTACTCTTTTTTAATTTATATGAACGAATTAGGAAAGAAATATGGTTGTAAAATACCTCTAGGAGCTGGAAAAGACGTTAATGATTTTGCAACCAAGTTCATCGAAAAGTTTGGTATAGATGAATTTAATAAAATAGTTAAGAAAAATTTTAAAAATTATAATGAAGTGACAGCTAAAGGAAAATCTCTTATTTAGCTAATTTAGCTAAAACATCTTTAAAATATTGAGGTAAGTCGCATTCAAGACTTATCTCTTTTTTTAATACAGGATGATAGAAAGTTAATTTATATGCATGGAGTAATTGACCATTGTTATAAACTTCACTACTT
>CALVMF010000103.1 GCA_944342125.1 uncultured Bacilli bacterium
GATTCTTCTTTTGGGGTCTTGAAAGATAGATATTCTTATAACGGACAAAGATATAAGTTTATTTTGAGAAATGGGGATTCAAGCGAAGAAAACACCTCTAAATTCGAACTTTTTGCTCCGCAAGCTTTAGTTGAAGTAAGTAAAGAAGATTTTGAAGATATGTGGCCTGACAATACTAGTGAAGATTATTTCCACGCTTATCGACATATCGAAAAATTAGATGGAAAGAAATATTTATATTTCTTAAATGATGAAGGTAAGATTGAGTTAAGACAATTTGAATTTGCAGCATCATTTACGCCTAGTGATCCAGTGCCTGGCGAAACAAACATCGTGAATAAATACAATTTCATTATTTATAAGGTGAGATTTTATGTAGATGGTGTTTTAGAAGATAGTGTTAGAACGATTTACATTAATGTTGATTCAAGTAATGATGATAATGCAATTTATGCTGGTAATGCCACTGACACAACAAGTGATGACTATTTAGGTCTTGCGGTCTTTACAACAAAAAACCCAATTAACTCAATAACTGAGTAAAAAGAAATTATTAATGTAAGAAATTATTAAAAGTGTTATTATTTCTTTGCGTTGAAGAGGAGTAGTAATTAATAAACTTATTAATTAGGGAGGAGTGAAAAAGTGAAAACACTCTTAATAAGTCTTAATGAATTCGCCTTGGAGCAGGTTTGATGAACCCGTTATAGTTGACGAAATAACTAAAATTAAGAGCTTTATTAAAAATAAAGAATTAAGGATGGTGTCGCGGAAGAAATTTCGTTCCTATACTTAATTCTTTTTTATTTTTAGGAGGGAAGAATGAGCAATAGATACGACACTATTTTCGAAGAGATAGAAAACAAAATCCTTGAGTTAATTGTTAAAGCCAAGGTCTTAGATGAGCTTGTCGATATTAGAAACAAATATCTATCAAAAAAAGGTGAATTTTCTGTTTTAATGAACAAAATTCGCGAAGTAGAAGATAAAAAAGCGTTTGGCGAATCTTATAATTTAGCTCGCAAAAAGATTGAAACAAGGTTAAGTGAAAAAATCGCTGAATTTCAAAAGTTTGCTTTAAACGAACAATTAAAAAGTCAAATGATAGATATTACGCTTCCTGGAATCAATCAAGAAAGCGGAAAGATGAATCCGTTTTTTAAAGTCAAACGAGAGATAGAAGATATCTTTATTGGGATGGGATATACAGTTGAAAATGGACCAGAAGTTGATAGCGATCGCTATGTTTTTGAGCTTTTAAATATTCCAAAAGATCATCCAGCTAGAGATATGCAAGACACTTTATATATCGATGACAACCTGCTTTTAAGAAGTCACACTTCAAGCGTTCAAGCGCATGTCATGGAAAAAGCAAAAGGAAAACCAATTAAGATTATTTGCCCAGGGAAAACTTTTAGAAGAGATGATGATGATATGACTCATAGCCATCAATTTGCACAAGTTGAAGGTCTAGTCATCGATAAAAACATTAATCTAGGCAACTTAAAAGCAACTTTAGAACTTTTTGCTAAAAAAATGTTCTCAAAAGACGCCAAGATTAGATTTAGAAGCTCTTATTTCCCATTTACTGAGCCTTCAGTTGAGGTCGATGTATCTTGTTTTGCCTGCAAGGGAAAAGGTTGCTCAGTTTGTAAAGGAAGCGGGTGGATTGAAATTTTAGGTGCTGGAATGGTTCATCCTAACGTTTTAAAAATGAGCGGATACGATCCAGAAATATATAGTGGATACGCTTTTGGAATTGGAATTGAAAGAGTTGCAATGCTTCGCTATGGAATTGATGACATTCGTCGATTCTATCAAAGCGATATTAGATTTATTGAAGAGTTCAATAAAAAGGTGGAGGATTAATCATGCTAGTTAGTTTAAAAGAGATATCAAAATATGTTGATATAAATGGTCTAACTCCAGAAGAAATCGCTTCGAGATTAACTTTTAGTGGAATCGAGGTCGAAGAGATTAAAAGGATGAGCGAAGCGACTAATTTAGTAATTGGTGAAGTAATTGCTTGTAAAAACCATCCTAATAGCGATCATTTACATCTAACAAAGGTTGATATAGGAAGCGAAGTTTTAAATATTGTCTGCGGAGCGCCTAATGTAAGAGTAGGCTTAAAAGTAATCGTTGCTAAAGTTGGAGCAAAGCTCCCACATGGTGAAATTAAAAAAGGTGAAATAAGAGGCGAAGAAAGTAATGGAATGCTTTGCGCCTTAAATGAACTCGGCATTGATCCAAAATTTTTAAAACCTGAGCAAATTGCAGGTATTGAAGAACTTCCTAGTGATGCACCAGTTGGTGAAACTGATGTACTAGCTTATTTAGGTCTCGATGATGTTATTTTAGATTTAAATTTACTTGCAAATAGAAGTGATTGCTACGCCTTATTTAATGTTGCTAGAGAAATTGGAGCATTGTTTAACCGTAAAGTAACAATTCCTGAATATAAAGATGAAGGTAGTTATGTAAGCGATTTTAAAGCTGGAAGCGAAACAGAAAAATGTCCTTCATTTTACGCAAAAGTTATAAAAGGAATTAAGGTTAAAGAATCACCTAAATGGCTTAAAAACGTTCTTCAAGCTGAAGGAATTCGTTCAATTGATAATATTGTCGATATCGGTAACTATGTAATGCTATTAACAGGTCAACCAATACATATTTATGATTTAGACAAATTACCTACTAACGAACTAATCGTTAAAGATAATTTCGAATGTGATGTTGTTGCTCTTGATGAAAAAACTTATCACGTAATCCATGGCGACTTAATTGTAGCTAGCCAAGATACACCTGCTTGTATAGGTGGGGTCATGGGACTAAAAAATGTTGAAGTTGATAATGATACAAAAAACATTGTTGTTGAAGTCGCTAATTTTAATCATGCTTCAATTAGACACACTACAAGTCGCTTGGGTTTGTCAAGCGATTCATCTCAACGCTTTATTAAAGAAATTAACCCACATCAAAGTAGTTTTGTTTTGAACTTAGCTACATCATTAATTAAAAAACTATCAGGGTATGATAGTGCAAGTAAAGATGTAGTTTACGACAAAATAAATCATGAAGCTAAAACTATTACTTGTAGATTTGATTATATAAATCATCGTTTAGGAAGTTCTTTTGATAATGAGACAATTTTAAGTACGCTAGAAAAGTTGAACTTTAATCCAAAAGAATTAGATCAAAATTCTTTTATGGTTATAGTTCCTCCATATCGTATTGATATTGAAGGCAAAGCAGACCTTAGTGAAGAAATAGTTAGATACAATGGTTTTGACTCTGTGAAAAGTTCATTACCTTACATGGAAACAACTGTTGGTGGTTTGAAAGATTGTGAAAGCAAAGAAAGGATTATTGAAGACTTCTTGTTAGCGCGCGGTTTTGATGAAGTACTCTCATACGTTCTTGTTAACGAAAAAGACGACTCAATGTTCAATTACTTTAATAAAACAGATGCATACGTAGTTAAAAATCCATTAACTGAAGATCATAAGTATGTCAGAAAGAATTTACTTACTTCAATTCTTAGATGCGTTGAATATAATGTTAGTCATCAAAACGATAACTTTAAAATTTTTGAAATATCCCCAATTCAAACGAAGAAAGTTTCGGAAAGTCATTTAGCATTAGCGTTTTGTGGAATGAATTATGCTCAAGATAATATGTTAGGTATCCCATATACCTACTTCTTTGCAAAAGGTATTTTTGACTCAATTATTAATATGTTTAATATTGCTTCAAGCCGTATAAGATTAGAAAGAATTGAAGACGGTGAAGAATTCCACCCAAATAGAAGTGCAAGAGCTTATTTAGATGGAAAATTACTTGCAGTTATGGGTGAACTACATCCAAACATTAAAAAAGAGTTCACAATTGATAAAAAACCAGTTGTAGTGTTAGAGATTAACCTCTCATTATTATGCAACACAAGAACTGCTAACAATAAATTTGTGTCTATTTCGAAATATCCAATTGTTGAGAGAGATTACGCCTTTATTATAAAATCAGAGATTCCTTATTCAGATATCAAAAAAGAAATTAAAAAAGCTAGTAGTTTAATTAAAGATGTTAATGTTTTCGATATTTATAAAGGAGATAAAATTGCTGATGGATATAG
>CALVMF010000104.1 GCA_944342125.1 uncultured Bacilli bacterium
GTGATTGTTTCAATGCTATAAGGATATTGAGCAACAAGAGCAATGCCGAAACATAAAGCTAAACAAATAAAGAAAGTAGCGACATAAATAATTGTCCACTTTTTTGTCCAAATCTTATTTTCATAATATTTTGCTAAGCACATTTCATAAATAAAAGCAGCTGCAAATAATAAAATATAAATATAAGCTAATAAAACTAAAATATAAGCTTGATGAGAACCAATAAATTCAGGAAAACCAAAACTTAAAGACAAAGCTTGAAATGGATTTCCTTTCTTCATGATGCCGTTAACATCAATACTTACAGAAGCCAATAGACACATTACTAAATAAAAGAATATAAGCCCAAGAGCTATTAAATTCTTTCTAGTAAAATGAGTCTTAAATATTTTCTTCTTAGTAGCCATAATGATTTATTCTCCCTTCATTATTCACTCTTATCCTTTTTAGTAAATTTATTTTTAATTTGCTCAAAACTTTTCGAAAAAAAGTTTGTTTTGCAAGGTTTTTCTTCGCTTTTAGATTCTTTTTCGTCTATTTTAACTAAAGCTTTTTTGTCATTATATATCTTTAAATTTTCTTCATTAGCTTCTTTTTCTTCAAAAATTGTTCCATCTACAAAGGTATAAATTTTATTGTTATATAAAGTAATGTTTTCGTTAAATGTTTCAAGTTTAACTACGCTATCATAATCATATTTTAAAGTTTCAGAAATATATTTTGTTCTATTAGATAATGCTTCATCAAACTTGCTGTTATAATGATCAAACATAATTAAACAATAAGCAATTGCTACAATTGTAATGATTCCAGCATTTGATTGAAGGAAAATCACAAATACACCTATTAAAGGAACACGAGTTCCATTGTAATAGCCAATTATATTATCAAATGTTAAATAATTCTCGTACTGAAAATTAGTATCACTTGTATTATTTGCATCCCCTCTAGTAATAAAAACGTTTTCCCCATTCTCTTCTCTTATTTCAATAACTCTATGAACAATAATTATTCCATCAGTATTTTTATAAGCAATAACATCATATTGCTTAACATCTTCTGGACTATCATATTTTGTAACACCAATTATATCGTAAGCATTAAATTGGTTATTTAAGTTATTTTCAAATAGATAATCATTGCTTTCATTTTTCTCAGACATACTTCCAGTTGAAATAACTATTAAACCAGAATTACCAAAAGATAAGTTATTGTTAAAAAATCTTCCATATAAACTGAAGCCAAAAATAACTAGCACAATAGCAAAAAAGCCATATCCAACGACTTTTTTTGTAATTTTTATAGCTTTTGCGTGTTTTCTTGTCTTCTTTTTTCTTTCTTCGACTTCAAGTTCTAGTATTTCTTGATCAGCATTTCCTTTTTTAATCTCATCAATATTTGAAAGATAATAATGACGAAACAAAAAAGTAAATACTAGGCAAAAGCTAATAAGACAAAGCGCAGTTAAAATTAATGAAAGAATCTCAACATTACTACTCATAAATAAAATTTATTGCTGATATGAAGAAGAAATAGTTAGTTCAATATTTAATTGATCTTTCTTGCTTACAACTTCATTATTAAAATTCTCTAATCTTTCTTTATAGTTTGCTTCGTTACTTCCAGTTCCATATTCACAAGGGTTTTTATAATTAAAATAAGAACCCCATTCAAATGTAAATGTGGATGTTAAAGTTACAGTTTTAAAATCAGTTGTATATTGAAGCGTATTAACAATATTTGATAAAGTCGCTGGTTCAGTAACAATAGTCGTTCCACTTTTTGGTAAAATAAATGAAAAATCAGTGATGCAGCTATGAATAATATATTCTCGACCAACTTGATTTAAACTATTATAGTTTGTTTTAGTTGTATTACTAAAAGCGAAATTAATTTTATGCTTTCCATCATTTAAAGCCGATTGCGAAGTAATTGTATAAACAACTTTAAACACTAAATCTTCATCTTTAGTTTCACTTTCATCATAAACTATATTAGGATTTTTATTAGTTGAATCCTTATCGTAATCAAAAGAAATTTCAAAGTCAGATTTATTATCAACTTCAATTAAAGTAGTACGATCTTCCATGTTGCTTACATTGACAGTTACATTTTTTTCAGCATTAACTGAACCATCAATAATCCATGCTGAAAAGCCAATTCCTGCTAGAGAAACCGTTGCTAAACCAATAAGAGAATACATAACTATTTTATTTCTTTTCTTATTTATCATGCTTGAACCATCTCCGGAGTTATAGTTAAAACAACTTTTGAATTTGCATCATCAGTTATAGTTTCATTGAACTTTCCAAAAGCTTCCCCAAATTTTTTTAATGTTCCAGTTGGGTCGCTCCCTTCTTCATAAACAGGATTTTTATAATTAAATAAAATTCCCCATTTAAATGTGTAAGTCGTCTTAATTGTAGCTACTTTTGCTTCCATGTCGATTTGGTATTCGTATGAAAGATAATCGCCTAAAGTTGCAGAACTTGTCGTAGTATCACTCAATTTAAAAGCATAGGTTTCACTAAGTAAAGTTGTATCGATATATCCAGGCGTCCCTAGTTTTTCAATGAAACTTTTTGCTCCTCCATCAGTAGAGTTAAATCCAAGTTTAATTTGAATTCCTACAAAACTTGATAAACTACCAATATTTAAAGTAAAATCTGCATGAAATGAAAGTTTTTCAAACACCCCATCACTTCCAGAAGTGATTGCTCCATCGTTATCCCCTTCAGCTGAATCAAAGCGAACAGTAAAATCGCTTGTATCTAAAATTGTAGCTGACAAATTACTATCTTCAATTTTACCAATTTCAGCTGTAATAGTTGAACTTTTACTTTCAGTATTAATAATTACCCAGTTAGCAAAACCAATTGAAGCTAAACTAATGACAGATAATCCTAATAAGGAGTACATTATTTTTAAACCACTTAGCTTCTTCATAACTAGTTACCCTTCACCACTGCAGCAATTTGAATTGTTAAACTTTTAAGATTTGTCTGCATTGTTTCAATTTCACTTTGAGCAGTTTTAATAGCGTTCAAATATTCGCTCGCTTCTATTTTTCCTTTAACATAGTCAGTTCTAAATGTTTGAAGTTTATCAGCATAAAAATCTGAAGGATTGTCTTTGTTATCAAAATAAGATCCATATTTAAGAGTTAAATTATTTAAATCAGTTAAAGCAACGGATTTAAATCCATCAACTTTAACTCCATCAACTTCATAATCAGCAAAACTACTTGGAGTAATATCGATTTCAGTTATACTTGGTGTTAAATAATAATAAGTCCTAGGAGTTCTGCCAAAAGGGTCATTTTCGCTAACTGTAATAGAATTAAAATCAGCTTCATTATTTTCTTGATGAGAAACTAAGCCAATAGTAACACTATCGATTTTATCAACCATTTCATCAGCAACAATCAAATTTCCTTTAATATTTGCAGATAAATCTTCAGTAGATTTACCATCACCACTTACAATACCACCATCACTAATATCACTTGGGCCAAGTGTAATCGAAGCATTGTCACCCTTACTTAACTCAACATCACAAATAACAGTTTCAAAACTCATTGCATCAACATTTATACTTACATTAAAGTCTTGATTTGGTTGTTCTATAGAAATAATCCATGTTGAAAAACCAATAGTTGCAAGTGAAACTAAAGCAAATGAAGTTATGCAATAAAATATTTTTTTACTTTTCTTTACCTTTAACATATTAATTAGTTTGTGCAAACTCTATAGAAAGTGTAGCTTTAATATCAATTGTATAAAAACTAGAATCTGATTTTTTAAAGAAACCTTTCATGGCTTCTAATTCAGTTTTAGCTTGACTCATGGCTTTTAATTTTTCAGTCGTATCTTTAATGGAATTTATTTTTTTACCATAGAATGTTGCTGGGCTTTCTCCACCAAAAAAGTCTCCCCAAGTAAAAGTTAAAGCTTTATTTTTTGCTGTATAAATTAGATAGCCACTTACAGTTGAACTATCTCGTGTAAAATCGCTTTCTAAAGAGCCAGCTCCACTGTAGCTTTTTAATGTAATATAATCTTTTGCACCGGCTTGCCTTCCAAATAAATCAGAGTTAGGAACTTCGCCTTGTAAATGATT
>CALVMF010000105.1 GCA_944342125.1 uncultured Bacilli bacterium
ACTAAAAGATTAACGTCTCCAGTTGATGGACAAACGTTTTCGTTATTTGATAACGTACCACTTAGACTGTTATAGGTCATTGATATTTCAACGTTTTTAGGAGAAATATATCTTTCTTTTGAAGCCGCTTCTTCCGTTTTAAAGATCTTAATAGTTGCTGTGCCACTACTTTTATCGGTTAAATATTCGACTTTTGTCGTTTCTTCGCTATCATTTCCACCTTCTTGGTTATTGTTTTCTTGATTTTGATTTTCATCATCTTCAGTAGTTGGTGTTTGCTCTCCACCACAAGAAACTAATAAGCTAAGAAATGGAACTACAAGCAAGAATAAACCTTTTCTTTTCATTTCATACCTCACTTTTTTAAAACCTAAATATTAATATCATAAAATCAGGGATATTTCTATCCCTGATTTAACGCAATAAAGATAAATATTATTTGGTGATTGGATCAATTGTTAAAACAACATTTCCTGTCGCTTTGAATTTAACTGATTGATAGTAAGCGCTGTATGAATTAGTGTTCCATTCAGCGATACCTTCATCGATAATCTCTCCGCCAACGCTTAAAGTGTAAGCAAATGACACGCCATATGAAGACGTTGAAACATAGAAGTAACAATCTAAGGTTGTGTCAGTTAATATATTGTTATAATCAAAAGTTGAAGTTCCTACATAGAAATAAACGGAAAGATAAGTTGATGATGGCATATTATTTATAACACTTACCTTAGACCCAACAACCTTTTCAATAGTAATTGTTAAATCTTCCGTAGCGTTATAACATCCTGAGTATCTATCAGGTTCAACTGGACTTCCATCAGCTTTAGTTACTTTATAAACATAAGCATGGCCTTCTTCAGCATCAGAAGTTACTTCAAAGGTAAACGAAGCCATAAATTCAAGTTCCATGGTTTCAGAGCTAAATGTTTCGCCATTACTTGTAAGAGTATATTCAAGTCCTTCGCCTCCAACAACTGTAATTGTTACTGGTTCAGCTTTAGAGATTTCAACTTCAATTGTGTCTAAATCGCTTGGTGCCGTAAGGTTACTTGCATAATACATTAATGAACTTCCGCTTTGAGAAACAGTCAATGAAACTGGTGTTTTTTCCTCTTTTTCATTTACTAGATTAACACTAACACTATAACCACTAGAAACGCCAAAAGATAAATTAAGAACGCTTCCTTCAAGTAAACTTGCTTTAACGCCTTCTAGCATATCTTCTAAAGTGACAGTTTGTTGAGGATTATATGAAGAGAAGTTAACTAAAGAGCCAGTTCTTGTGCCAACGCTTACTGAACTAACTATAGCATCTAATGTTGCTTCGCCAGTACTATTAACAAGTTTAACTGTAATATTTTTAGATGGGATATTTTCTAAATCTACATTAATTTTTACATCGTAAGCAGGCATTGTGAATGAATATCCATCCACACTTGAAGCGACCTCTACTTCGTTAGCTCCTTCTAGACCAATTACTGTAACACCGGCAACACGTTTTGCTGGATTGTTAACATGAACATTAAAACTGACAGTGCTTCCTTCGGCAAAAGTGTCTAAACCATTTGTTAAATCTACACTATAGTCTGAACTTTGCTCAAAACTAACTTTATATGCTTTTTGGGTAGTAAATGATACTTTCAAATCTCCTTTATCTGGCATGACGACTTGAATATAATACTTTAAAACTTGTTGATATGTCGAATAATCGTAGAAAGATGTGCTTTGAATTTTCATGACATCTTCACCTACTGTTGCAGAAACTGGTAAGTAGCCATCTTTTACATCGACAAAAACATATAAGGTTGTACCTGGAATAGCGGAAGTTTGCTCGTTAATCCTGTCATTAACATTACTTACATGATAACCAGCATAGCCATCATCGCCGGTAATAGCAAAGCCACCTTTATCAGCTAAAGTAATAGTAATTGTAATATCTTTAGCAGGCATTACAAAACTATACCTTCCTGTTCCACTAGTAACCGATACCTCTGGATTCTCAACACCTTCAATAGTAATGTCTTTTATATATTTATTGCTATCTTTAGCAGAAATGTTATATACGTTAACTTGTTCACCTTCACGATAACTCGTTTTAAAAGCTTCTCCGCCGGTTTGACTATATCCATTAACTTGATCTATTCTAACATAATTTACGTTATAACTTTGTTTTATAGAACCTTCTACCTTTAAAGAAACATTACCTCTTCTAGAAATATTACCCTGTAAAACTATTGTTCCATATAAACCATTCCAGCTTTCAACAAATCTTCCAGTGGTAAACTCCTCTTTGCTTTCATCCTCAAAGGTAGCGGTTATTTTATCAATAGTATAATCTTCATCTGGTCTAACAAAAACCGCTTGTAAACTATTAGCATTATATTTCTCATCGCTAAGATAGCCATATGCTTTTAATTCGCCATCAGTTTCAATATCGACATTAACACCACTTGTGCCAGTTGTATTAATATCGTTATTATGACCAACTAAAATGGTTGATGTTTCTTCGCTTAATTCAAAACTATAAGTTAATTTAAGATCTGTTTCATTATAACTTACTCTTTCATCAGTTCCAACAAAGCTATCTGTTAAGGTATAAAATACAACTTGTTCTGCAGGCATTGCATAGTTAAGTAAAGCCGAAAATTCAATTTCATCACCCTTAAAGAAAACAGTATCTTCTTTAGCCGCATTTCCATTAACTTTAACTTCAAATCCTTTAAACTGATTTCTTTTAATTTCAGCAGTCAAATCAACATAAGTGAATTCCATTTCTTCAGCAAATTCAATTGTAAGAGCGTGATTTCCTCCACTTGTAACGTTAAATTGTGCAGTAGTTCCATTTAAAGCTAACGTTTGATCATCAAATTTAACAGATTTAACTTTTAATCCTTCTTTTGGTACAACAGTTAAAACAGCCAAAGAATTATAAGAAACGTCAACATCTGTTCCAAATGTATAATCCTTCCCAGCCAGTTTCATAGAAACTGTTGCCTTGTCTAATGCATCTGCATTAATAGAAATATTGGTTGAGATGGTTTCTGATTTACTACTTACATCAAGTTCAACATTTTCTTGAGGCATCACGAAAGTATACACGCCATCTTCAGGAACAAGCGCTTCATCATTCATTAAAATTTCATCGACAACATAATGAGCTTCGCAAGTTACTTCGACAGTAACTGTGCTTCCCTCTAAAACTTTGTTATCAGAATCAACTTCTTCGCCATCCACTTTTAAAACGACGTCTTCAACATGTTTATCTATGCTAATACTTACAACATACTCTTTTAAAACAGCTTTAGAAGTAACTTCAAGTGTTGAATCTTTATCAGCCATCGTGATCTTATAAGTGCCATCGCTTTCTAGAGTAACAACTTGACCATTAAATTTAACTGTATCAACAGCAAAATCTTCTTGAGCTTCAACTTTAACTGTTAAAACTTTACCTTTTTCTACTTTAGTTAAATCAGTAATTTCTGTTTCACCATCAAATACCTTAACGCTATTAATATGTTCATCTTTTGTGATAGTTAATTTAAATTCTGTAACTACAGGTTCTTCAACATCTGGTGGTAAGGTTGATTCAGTTTTAACATCAAGTGTTGCATCTTTAGATGGCATAGTAAAAGCATATGTTCCATCAGTCACAGCAACTTCTTCTCCATCAAGAGTAACAGCGCTTGTTTCAAAATCATCCTTTAAATCAATAACAGCGGTTAATTTAGTTCCTTCTTCAATCGAATTAAGGTCGCTAACCTCATTATCACCACTTTTAATAGTGACTTTTTCAACTCCTTCATCTGTAGTGACTGTTAGTTTATAGCTTGTCTTTTCTTCCTCACGATTAACACACGAAGTCACAAGGAATACACAAGCCGCACTAGCAAGGACTAAAAGTCCTCTTTTAGTTTTTCTCATAAAACCCTCCGTATAATAAGTTAATAAGTTGCAGTAATTTTACTTTTTTATTATTTAGTTAAGTATCAATTAAGCTAATTATTAATATTAACTTAATACTTAATAGAATGATGTAGCAAGCCGATTTGCTACATCATTCTAACCTGTCAGATAATAGAGTAAAATTTAATAAAACGGATC
>CALVMF010000106.1 GCA_944342125.1 uncultured Bacilli bacterium
TCTCAACTTGCAAAAATAGTAATGGCAGCTTGCGATGGAACTTTTGTCACTTTATTTACCCTCGATCAACTTCCTACCGTAGCTGATCAAAACTGGTGGATCTTTTTAATCATACTTGTCCCAATTTCAATAATTGGCTCACTTTTAGGAACTTGGTTTAATAAGAAAATGAGTAACAAAGGTGTTCAAATAGTTTACACCGCAACAACAGTTGCAATTATTTTAATTAACGTTTATCTCATAATTATGTCAGGAATTAACTTGGCTTAAAGACAAAATTTCTAACTATTTTTAAAAAATCCCCGCAAATTAAGGGGATTTTTATTCATTAAATAACTGTATATTGAAGTTCGCCATCTACTTCATAAACATAATGATGGTCTAAATAGCAAAAAGCAAAATAGTTGTCAGGCTTTTCTTTTTCACCAAAAAATCTATCTAAATCATAAGTGCTTGTAACGATTTCCATATCATCTGTATACTCTTTGCTAACCGTTTTTTCAGGAATTATTCGATTTATAACATCGATGACTTCTTGATAGGAATGTTTCATCGGGTAATCGCATTTAATTGGATCAAAAAACATTGATAAATCATCATATCCATGAATGTATAGTGTTTCTTCGCCATCAATCACCCCATAAGTTGTAAAAGTAACACAATATACATTGGTATCGTAGTTTGTTCCTTTTAATAAAGAGTTATGATCAGCTCTTCCTTCACTAACAAAATACAAACTATCATAACCCATCTCATTATAGGAAAGAGTTTTAATATCTTCTTTTGTTGGGATTGAATAGAAAAGATTACAAGAACTTATAGTACTTGTTAAAAATAATATACTGAATATTTTAAAATAAGTTTTTGTCATAAATGTAAAGAAGGTAATCGAACTTAATCGATTACCTTCTATTATAATTGAAAACTTTAAATAGATTAGAGTAATTCTTCACAAGCTGCTTCTAAATATGAGAAATCAACAGCATCTTCAGTTTTAAGTGTTTTTGACACTTCATCGCTTGTTTGTGAATTTCTGATGTTTTCAACATATTTCATTGCTTTACCGCTATCGAGAAGCTCTAATTGTTCTTTAGCACCTAACCAAACAGCGATATCAGTGGCAGCTCCTTCAGCTTTGAATGAACCAGCGGTGACAGCTTCAATATCTTTAGCACATTGAGCTTGGTTATCTCTTCTAAAGTTCATGCCTTTAACTAAACCTTTCATAAATCTAGCAAAGAGATCTTTATTGTTTTCTAACCACTTTGTATTAACAGCCCATGTAGATGGAGTATAAGATTCACTCATATGCGTTGCAGTTGTTGCAATTGCTTTAAATTTATCAGTTTGAGCTAATAAAGTTGTTGAAACAGGAGCAAATGCGACGCAGAAATCATAATCATCATTTTGCATAGAAGCTGTTACGGTTGAGTTTGAAGCATTAGCTACTTTGACTTCATTTGCAGCGATTTGTTCTACACCTGCAGGCATAGCTTTACCATCAACGTTTTTGTACCAAAGTTTTTCGCCATCATCTAAGCTTTCGTTTAACTTATTAACTAAACTGCTCCAGAAAGATGCTGGGGTTGCAGAGGTATCCATTAAAACTTCTGATCCTCTTAAAGCTGCAGCTAATTCTTCGTGTGGTGAATCAAGTGTTAAATCTTTTCCCTTACCAGTTGTGCTAGCAATTAATTTATCATCGTTTGTTAAATTATCAAGAGCAACTAAAGTGATATTTTGTCTATCGGTGAAATAGTTCCAAGCAACACCATTTCCCATGAAAGACACATCAATCTTTCCAGCGACTAATGAAGCTGCTAAAGATGGTCCATCACCCATAGATGGCTCAACTTTAACGCCTTCTGCTTCAAAGAAGCCTTGTTGAATAGCACTATATCCAGCACCCGCGCCATAATTAGTATGTAATCCTAATCTAACAGTGTCACCTGTGCTTCCACAACCTGCAAGTGTCCCTGCGGCTAAGACGACTGCACCGACACCTACTAATAATTTTATCTTTTTCATGTAATCCTTATCCTCCTATATAGATAAATTATTTTTTATTTAACAAATTAAATTTGTATAAACCTATTTATTGTTGATGCTTCCGCTATCAACATACATTTTATATACGACATCCCAAATGTGATTTCTGTATTCTTGGAATTTTGGTTCAAGCTTTGTAGCTTGAGTTCTTGGGTAAGGTAAATCAATGTTAATGACTTCTTTGACTTGACCTGGACGAGCACTCATAATGATGACTCTTGAAGCAAGTAAGACGCATTCATCAACATCGTGAGTAATAAAGAAACAAGTTTTTCTTTCTTTTTCCCAAGTTCTTAATAAATCTTCTTGAAGTTGAGATCTTGTTTGAGCATCAAGTGCGCCAAATGGTTCATCAAGAAGTAAGACTTCAGAATTTAAAGCATATCCTCTTGCGATAGCAACTCTTTGCTTCATACCACCTGATAATTCTTTTGGATACTTATTTTCAAAAGCACCAAGTTGAACCATGTCAATATATTTTTTAGCAATTGCTTCTCTTTCAGTTTTTGTATAATGAACTCTTTTCATTAAAGGAACTTGATTACCGTTTTCATCAGTTGTAAATACAGGTTCCATTTTTCCAGTTTCTTTATTCTTTTTGGTAGCTTGAACTTCGTGTTTAATAAATTTTGTTGCATACATGACGTTCTTTTTAACAGTTAACCATGGGAATAAAGCATATTGTTGGAAGATAATTCCTCTATCTGGACCTGGTCCTAAAATTTTTCTTCCATGGATTGTAGCTTCGCCACTTGTAGGTTGTTCAAGCCCACCAATGATGTTTAATAATGTAGTTTTACCGCATCCTGAAGGGCCGACAACACAAATGAATTCGTTTTCATAAATATCAAGGTTAACGCCATTTAATGCGACAACATCATTGCCATTTTCAACTGGATATATCTTCTTAACATTATCGATTTTAATAACTAATTTCTTGTCTTCCATAATTTGAATCTCCTATAAGTTAAGAATTATTTCCATCTTGTTGCTTTCTTTTCTAAGAAAAGTAAGCCTTTATCGAAAATGATACCGAAAATACCAAGTACTAAAATACCCATAATACAGTTATCCATGATAAGTTGTGAACCTTGGCTTTGGATGAAATAACCTAAACCAATTGATGTACCAGTTAACTCAGCAGCAACAAGAGTTGTCATAGCAGCACCAACGCCAAGTCTCATTGCAGTTAAGATGAATGGGAATGCGTTTGGAACGATAACACCTAAGAATAAGTTTCTATCTCTAGCGCCAAATGTATAAGCAGCTTTAACAAGTGTTAAATCAACGTTACGAACACCTTGATAAATGGTGACTGTCATTGTTAAGAAAACAGCTAAGAAAATAACGAAATATTTAGCTTGTTCAGTTGTACCAAATATAGCAACAACAACTGGAACATAAGCGATAGGTGGAACACATCTTAAGAATTGAATAAATGGATCAAAGAATGCTCTAACTGGTTTATACCATGCCATTAAGAATGCAACTGGAATGGATAAAACAAGTGCAATAAGATAACCAACAATAACTCTTTGTAATGACGAACCTAAGTGTCTCCACAAATTACTTGAAGCAATAGCTTGTTCATAGAAAGCTTCACAAACGCCAACTGGAGAAGATAAGAAGCTCATTTCTCCTGTTGCATCGCATATTGCGGCATAAATCCACCATATAATAATGACGAAAATAACACCACCAACTCCAACAAGTGCAGTTTTCCAACCTGGCCAAAGTGAAAAATCTTTCATTTTCTTTGGGCCGCTTGTGGCAACATCATTTACTGGTTTTGATAAGTTAACTAAATCAACAGCAGCAATTTCTTCTTCCCTTTTTGCAAAATAATCTTTGACAAATTGAGGAGTAAGTTTTTCTTTAAGCCAACCTTTTGGCTTAGTCTCTTTCTTTGCCATACATACTCTCCTTACTCAGCGAGTTCTTCGCTAATCCCGATTCTTGCATCCTCATGTTTTTGAAGCAAGGAAGCTGGGAAATCTATACTACACTCTCCAAAACTTGCACGTCTGACAACAGATTTATGCC
>CALVMF010000107.1 GCA_944342125.1 uncultured Bacilli bacterium
TTCTCGTTTCTAATTGGAGTATTAGCGATTTGACCAGCTCTTATTGTTCGCATATTTTTAATGAATAGATTTAAAGCGTTTAAATCACCATTATGGACAATCTCTAAAATCTCTTTTTCAACATTTAATGAATTGAAATGGTACTTTTGGTTTACTTCATTACCTGCAAGTCGATTCTCTTTAAGCGTTGGTTCATTTAAATCAAGAAAATCACTAAGTTCGAGCTTTTCATTATTTAAGACATAATTAATCATTAAAAGCATCTCAATAAAGGTGAGATAAGGCATTGAAGTTGTCATTTCAATAGCTTCTTCAAACTTTTGATATAAATCTAAAGGCAGCTCTAAATCAAAAGCTAAGTCTTTTACATAATCCTTTTTAAAACTGATACACGCAGGTCCAATAATAATCTTATAATTTTGATATTTGATTGCTCCATAAAAAAAGAAGTGTGGAGCATTATAGATATAGATACTTTTATCACTTTTTAAGATATCTTTTTCATATAGTTTTATTGGATCAACTGGAAAAGAGATGATTGAGTAATACTTAATCATTTTCTCTTCCTTATATAGCCTTACAGGTAAGGCAGAGATATTAGCAATGGTTTTTAAGATGTAATCTAAATCAAATTTCATAACTTTTGTTATATTATATAACACTTTAGTTGGATTATATAAGAAAACTTGATTTTCACTCTCTATAATTAATAGTGTATGAAAGCGCTTACATGGAGTGAGTTATGGAAAAAATCAACGTAGAAGAAACACTTAATAAGATGAGTTTAAAAGAGAAGGTTCTCTTTTTATGTGGCTCTAGTCCTATGTTTAATCATGGTGTAGATAGATTAAACATACCTGCTTTAGCAATGAATGATGGTCCAAATGGACTTAGAAGAAATCAAGATGAAGGCGATTCATTAGGTGGCATAGCTAACACTAAAAAATCAACCGTTTTTCCTTGTGCAGCTTTACTTGCTTCAACTTGGAATGTTGACCTAGTTAATAAGGTCGGAGATGCAATCGGGAAAGAATGCGAGTTTTATAAAACTAATATGCTACTTGGTCCAGCAACTAATATTAAGCGCAACCCACTTTGTGGAAGAAATTTTGAATATTATAGCGAGGATCCTTTTTTAAGTGGGAATATCGCTTCAAGCTTTGTTAATGGAGTTGAAAGCCATAACGTCTCTTGTTGCGTAAAACATTTTGCTTGTAATAATTCAGAAAAATTCCGTTTTATAGGGGACGTAAAAATTGACGAAAGAGCTTTAAGAGAAATCTATCTTAAACCTTATGAAATCATTTTAAAAAATACTAATGTTGGTTCGTTTATGACAGCCTACAATCAAGTAAATGATGAATATTGCTCGCAAAACCCATATCTATTAAAAAAATTCTTAAGAGAAGAAAATGGCTTTGAAGGAGTTGTTATAACCGATTGGGGCGCTATTGTTGACCGAGTTAAAAGCTTAGAAAATACGATGGATGTAGAAATGCCTGGAGAAATTGAACATAACATGGTTTACGTTTATGATTCAGTTAAAAATGGAAAGTTAGACGAAAAATATCTAAATGAATCCTGCGCTCGACTTTTAAAACTCTATAACAAAACTGTTTTTGCTCCTCATAATGAATACACTGAAGAAATATTTAAAGAAAATTATGAAGTAGCATTAAATGCAGCTCTTGAAGGAATGGTTCTATTAAAAAACGATGGAGCTTTACCATTAAAAAAAGAAAAAAGAATTTTAGTTGTTGGAGACGCCTTCAACTCTTTACGCTATCAAGGAAGCGGAAGTAGCTTGCTTGATCCATATTACTTTAAAAATATCAAAGATGTTTTTAATGAAAAGCATGTTAATTATTCGTTTTTAAAAGCTTATGATGTGACCGATGAAGAAAGCGAAGTTGATTTTGAAATCTTTAAAAAGGAACTTGCTAAAAACCATAGTTATGACGCGTTTTTAATGTTTGGTGGACAAAACGATTTTGTTGAAAGTGAAGGATTTGATCGCGACACCATTAAACTTCCTATTGTTCAATTAAAAGTTGTTGAAGAGTTAGCAAAATATAATATTCCTATCATCTTTGTTTTAGCTGGAGGAAGTGTAGTTGAGTTACCTTTTAAAGACAAAGTCAATGCAATTTTAGATGCGTTTTTAGGGGGAGAAGCCGTTAGTGAAGCGCTTTATAAAATCATTTTTGGAGAAGTCTCACCAAGTGGCAAATTAACCGAAACATTTGTTGAAAGTTATGATGATGTTCCTTTTGGAAACGAATTCTCAACTCGAGTTAACGCCTACTATAAAGAATCTCTTTTTGTTGGTTATCGCTACTATGAAAAAGCCAATGTAAAAGTTGCTTATCCTTTTGGTCACGGCTTAACTTATTCTCATTTTGATTATTCTTCTTTAACTACAAAAGTAAATGAAAAGACAATTGATCTTAGCTTTAATTTAACTAATTCAGGAAATTACGATGCTAAAGAAATTAGTGAGGTTTATGTTGCTAAAAAAGATAGCGTAATAGTTAGACCTATCAAGGAACTTAAAGGTTTTAGAAAAACCTTCCTTAAAAAAGGAGAAAGCAAAACTATTAATCTATCAATAAATATTGATGATTTAAAAGTTTACGATGCTAAAAATTCTAAACGGGTTCTTGAAGAAGGCGAATACGAAATTTTAGTTGCTAAATCTAGTATGGATATAGTCTTATCAAGTAGCGTCTCTTTAAAAGGTGAAAAAATAGAAAATAGTGAACTTTTGCAGGAAATTTTTAATAAATATCAAGATATTAAGAAGATTAGTGATGAAGAATACGCACGTTTATTTAATCTTAAATATATCCCAGAGCCAATTTATAAAAAACCATATGGCTTAGAAACGCCATTTTACGCTTACACCTCATTTATGGGTAAAATATTCCGCTTTTCAACAGTCAGCGTAGGAAAAGCGATGTATAAAAAAGCTAAAAAAATTAAAGACCCAATCTTAAGGGCTAGAAAGATGAAGGCAGGATATTTTGTAATGCGCCTTATGCCAGTTAATTCGATTCGAAGCCTTTCTTTCTCTTCAAGTGGATCGCTCCCTTTTAATATTGCGAGCGGCTTACTTGAAATGTTTAACGGACATTATTTAAAAGGAATAAAGAAAATGATGAAAAAGGAGAAAATTCATGAGTAAGTCAAAAAGTGTTTTTCTTGATCGACCATTTTTTAATTCAAGAATCAAAAGCAAAAACATTACTGGAAAAGAGAAGTGGCTAGGCTATCTTATTGGTCCGGCTGGAGCGCTCCTTCTTAACGCTATTTTAGGTTCCTATCTCAACCAATATTACATGGATGTTTTAGGACTTGGCGCAATTGGAGCGGGAATGTTTTTAACTCTTTTCCCAATTTTTTCAAAAATATTAGATGGTGTAGTCGATATTTTATATGGCTATTGGATTGACCACACTAAATCTAAACAAGGCAAAGCTCGTCCTTGGTTACTTTTAAGCGCACCATTATTAGCGATTACGGGTATTCTCTGTTTTACGGTGCCACAAATTGATAACGAGATAGTTTTATGTATCTACGTTGTATTTACTTATAATCTATTTTATTCATTTGCCTTTTCTATTTATAACATGAGTTATAACCTCATGGTTCCTACTTCAACAAGAAATGGGCAACAAAGAGGACTTTTAAGCGTCTTCTCTCAAGTTTCTAGCATTTGTGTTACTGGAATTTTAGTCGCTTTAATCTTCCCAATGGTATTTTTACCAATGATGGGTGTAGATAGAACGATGTGGCTAATTGTAATGGCAATTGTTTCAACTTTAGCCTTGCCATTAACCCTTATTCAATACTATTTCACAAAAGAAAGAGTCACTGAAGAAGCAAAAAAAGATGAAGTTAAAATTCCTTTCCGCCTTCAACTTAAAGCGGTTTTTACTGATAAATATATTTA
>CALVMF010000108.1 GCA_944342125.1 uncultured Bacilli bacterium
GTAAAATTGCATTAATAATTGAAATATTAGGCGGAATGAAAGCTCCTAATAAAACTAGAAGAATTGATGAGACACAAAAATAATGTTTAATGTTTTCTTTTTTATCAATCAAAAATCCTATAAATGGTTGAAGTCCAAAAGCCAAAACATTATATGTCAAAACAGTAATAAAAAAATTTTCAGTGCCCGAAAGAAGGTAAAAATAAAAGGTTGAGATAGGGAAAAAGTCTACTAGAAAATGAAATAACCCTGCAAAAGTTAGGTTAACTACAGAAATTCCATCAATTTGAAGTCTTTTTAGTCTTTCCATAGCGATTCATCAATATCCTATAAATAAAAAGAAGAAAAACAAAAAGTAGAGTTGCAAGTCCGCTAATTAAATAAGAAATGCCTCGGTCGTTACCCAAAAAATAAAAGATAAGAGAAATTCCAATCGTAAACAAGTTTCCTAATATTGAAAGTAAAGATAATCTAATATTTCGATATTTAATTTGGTAAAGAAATATCTCGGCTAAAACTACTACTCCTTCTAAAGGAACGAAAAGAATGAAGTAATTTAATGTAGGAAAAAAGTAAAAAACAAGTAAGCTAATCAGTTGAGCGAATATGTTAGTAACTGAATTTACAACGAAAAAGTAAATTAAATCATCTTTTTTTAGCTTATTGTTAACAAGAGACATGAATGCAGTTTCGTTTATAATTGTTAAAAAATAAGCATAAAAAATTAATAGTATTTCCATCTACTATTTCATTTGTTCTTATAGTGTTTTACTAGCCAAACTAAAAACGATATTCCAGCCGCTAAAAGGATTAACCCAATAACGATTAAAATTGTGTAAGAACCAGCAAGGCTAATTGGAACTACATCAAATACCATAACTTACTTCCTTTAAAGTTTTTCAAAGTTAACTGCATGATTTGAAATATTAACTTTGAAATATCTTCTTTTATCGTAATGCTCTGATAAATATTTGTCAAATTGAGATACGAAATCGTTTTTGATGAAAGCTAAAACAGTGCCCTTAAATCCACCACCATGGATACGGATAGCGCCATGATCTCCAATAACTTTTGACACATCATCAATTATATTTTGTGGAGACCCTTCATATTCTCCTTCAACATAGGTATTTTTAATATTGTTTTTACTGGTTTCTTGACTTGCTCTAACAGCCGATAAAAAACCTTCTAAATCATCGTTTTCAATAGCTGCTTTTGCTTTTCTTACATTTTCATTTTCAATAAAGAAGTGTTTAGCCATATTTTTTTCTAAAGTTGAAGCGTTTAATGCGTCAATTCTTTCAAAAATATTTTCGTCGTTACAGTCCCTTAAAAACTCTTTATTGTCTAAAAGTTTTGCAATCTTTTTCATATTTGAAGGAATTGCAGCATATAAAGGAGTTAAATTAGAGTGATCACCAATTGATTTAATAAGATAAAGCGTTAAAGGAAAGTGGAATGGCAAAGTCGAAATTGTTGGATTGTTGATGTTACCAAAATCTATGAAGTTAAAACTGTCAAAAGATGTTCCAATTTGATCTAATAGACCACTTGGTTTACCAAAATAATTGTTTTCACTAAATTGACCAGTTTTTGCAATCACTAAAGGCGATATTTTTCCATCATTATAAAGATAAGAGATAATATATCCGAAAAGTGATTCAACCGCTGCGCTACTACTGACTCCACTTCCATCAGGAATATCACTAGTTATATAGCATTCAAATCCACCAATTTTATAGCCGAGTTCTTTTAATTTAAAAAGAATTCCTTTTGCTAGAAGCATCGTCTTATTTTGTTCTTTTGGATCAAACTCTAAATCATCAACATAAAACTCAAAATAAGAATAGCCTTGGGATTTAATTCTGACTTTTTTTGAATTCTTATTAACGCAAGCTTTAATTCTTAAAGAACAATTTGCAACTAAGCAAAGTCCATGATTATGGTCGGTATGATTTCCAACAATCTCAAATCGACCACCTGTATCGATATAATAACTTGGTTCGCTTTTATAATAATGTTTAAACTCTAAAATTAATTCTTCTTTATTCATTATAATTTTAAACCTTCAATGAAGTTATCAAGACCTTCATTTCCTTTCTTTGTATCTTTAAAAACGGCAGTATTATCTAATATGTGCATACAAACATTTTCAATATATTTATTGATATCATTATCGATTGTTTTTGGGTTATATTTTTCCTTTAACTCGCTTATCATAGGCAAAAAGTCTGCTAAATCGGCATATTTTTCTAAAATTTCTTTATCATTTAGATTATTAAGCAAGACATGTTTGATTTCATTTTCTTGTCTAACAAGTCGAGCTGGGAGAATAAATAAACCCATCGCTTCAATAATTCCAATACCTTCTTTTTTAATGTGATGGTATTCAGGATGAGCATGGAAAATTCCTTCAGGATATTTTTCATCGCATCTATTATTTCTTAAAATTAAATACATATTGTATTCATCGCCAATTTTTCTAATAGATGGGGTGATGGTATTGTGGTTTCCGCTATCATCCATCGCTACAATATCATTATCTAAGTCTGAGTAAGTTCTCCAAGCTTCTAAAATTTTTGAAGCTAAAGAAATTACTTCTTTTCGGTCGCTTCCCTTAATTAATAAAGTAGTATTGTACCAATCAAGTTTAAATAATTTAGCATTTTTATAGTTTTTAAGTTTATATTCTTTCTTTACACTAGCTTCCATAACAGGAAGAATATGTTCTCCACCTTGGAAATGCTCGTGATTTAAAATTGAACCTCCAACTATTGGTAAATCGGCATTGCTTCCAATAAAAAATGAAGGAAAAGCGTCCACAAAATCAACAAGTTTTTTAAATGTCGACTCGTTTATAACCATATTTGAGTGTTTAGAAGAGAAACAAATGCAGTGTTTATAGTAATATCCGTAAGGCGAATATTGTAAATACCAAACTTCTCCATCAAGTATGACAGGAATAAAACGAATATTTTCTCTAGCTGGATGGCTGTATGTACCAAAAAATCCGATGTTTTCTTTACAAAGTAAACATTTTGGATATTTAACTTCGCTTGTTTTTGGTTTTTCTAATAATTTTGCAATATCTTTGTTACTCTTTTCAGGTTTAGAAAGATTAATACTGACTTCAATATTTTTACTAGGATAATTTGTTTTCCAAACAATGTTTTTATCAACCATTGTTTTTTGAAAATAGTAGTTTCTAATTCCTAGTTTATATAGATAATCTAAAGCGTCAGCACTACTGATTTCTTTAATTCTTTCAAACTTTTCTACAACATTTTCTGGTGAAGGAGTAACTAAACCCATAACTAAGATGGCTTTAAGTTCAGCGTCTTTTTCCGCAAAACCCCTTTCTTTTATCAAAAAATCAGTGATTTCTTTAATAAAATAGTCAGGTACTTCCATCTTTTCAATTTCTTCTTCTGAAAAGATTTTTCCTTCACTAGGATAATCTAAATTAAGCTCACCAATTATCAAATTGAGAGCATAAATTTTATCTAATCCTTTTAAATCAAGATGAAAAGACGCATAGTCGATTAAACTATTAATGACGTCTCTAATCATACTTATTTTGTCTCCTTGAATTTATAGTCAATATAGTGAGAATACTTTTCGCCTTTTCTTAAAGTAATGGATTCTCTATCAAAGAGCCATCTTTGAGGTTCAATAGCAATTCCTCTTCTTTTACCAAAATTATCTCTATTTTTAAACTTAAGAGGTGTCATATTATTATCAACATAAACATTCATGGCTGGATAATCAGTAACGACAGTCATTGTTACTTCATTACTTTTTAAAGTGACTTTGCC
>CALVMF010000109.1 GCA_944342125.1 uncultured Bacilli bacterium
AAACTCAACGCGTTGGTAAAATGATGAGAGAGCTATTTGGTAAATTTGCTCGAAATGAATTTGATAGCTTTAAAACTTACCAAGAGAGCAAGGGAACAATAAAAATAAAATAAATGGAAACAATACTCTTAAATGAAGGTAAAAATCTACCTTTAATTGTTTTGATTCATTACGATAAGCCAAAAGATGAGTTTATAAATTCGCTTAACTCAACAGTTAAAAATCGTTCTAATTTGTTGATTGTTTTTGGTGTAAATTGGGATGAAGATTTGTCCCCTTGGAAAGCTGAAAAAATTTTTAAAAGTGGAAATGATTTTAAAGGTGGCGCCGATAAATTTTTAGAAAGCTTAATAAAGTTAATAAGTGGAGTAGTTGATAAAAGATTAAATTATAAACCTACTGATTTAGCCATTTGTGGCTATTCCTTGGCAGGTTTATTTTCGCTTTACGCATTATTTAAAGCTGACTATTTTAATAGTGCTTTATCGATTTCTGGCTCTTTATGGTATCCAAATTTCGATGAATTTATTAAAGAAAAATTAGTGGTTAAAAACCCAAAATCGATTTATTTATCCTTAGGTGATAAAGAAAAATACTCTAAAAATAAATATATGAAAGAAGTTGAAGATAAGACAAATCTGATTTATGAAGAGATCAAAAGAAGCGGCATAAAAACTATTTTTGAGGTAAATTCTGGAAATCATTTCCAAGAAAATGAACTTCGAATTATTAAGGGTATAACCTGGTATTTGAATAATTTGCGACTAAATAAGTGAACTTTTGCGTGGTTTTTTATATTTTTACGCATTTTATAGCGTTTTTATTTATCTTATTTTTTATAGAAAAGATGAGTAAACTAAGTAGCGTTACATATATTAATAAAATAATTATCCAGTAGAAAACGCCAATAGTTTTCGATGTAATAGTAAACCATCCATTAGTTTCAAAATCCAAAAAATAATATGGAAATTTTAAATTACCACCAAAAGTAATATTTGAAGCATAGCAGATATTAGCAAATACTAAATAATATAAAGGAGTTGAAATACCCCAAAAGAAATCAAACCTTTTCATAGAGGAAGTTTTATCCGAATAAAAGAAATCAAATAAAGCTAAAATTGGAACGATAAGATGAGGGAATAAATTACTAGCAGTAGATAAATAAGCGCCTTGTCCTTGTTGAATCATTGAAGGAGCAAGTAAACAAAAGAAGACCGTAAATGTAATAGTTATAGCAACCGTTGCAATAAATTTAATAAGATAAATAATATAAGGCAAATTTATATCTCTTCTTTTAATAAGTGAAAAGACATCGAAAAATAAAGATACAAAAGTTATGGCAGCAATCCAAATATTTGATTGGATTGTATAGTATAAAAAAGTGCTTGTTGACATAAAACCTGAGCTTTCAAGCGTGTAGTAGAGCCCAAGAGAAAAGCCTATAAGAAGTAAAATCTTAATTATTAAACTGATTGAATATTTCCAAATTAATTTTTCCACGGAAAAAGTTTAGCAAAAATGAGCATATTATCCTAACTTTTTATTTATTAAGTTAATTATTTTACTTAAAATATTAATAGTTATGGAGCAAATTAAATCTTTTAAAATACTTCCAGAAGAAGCAATTAATATAAGAACAAAAGTCTTTGTGGAAGAACAAGGATTTAAAGAAGAATTCGATACAATTGATAAAATTGCTGAGCATTTAATTCTTTTTGTTGATGATAATCCAATTGGTACTTGTCGATACTATAAAAAAGATGATTCTTACTATTTTGGGCGACTTGCTATTCTTAAAGAATATCGAAATAAAAATTATGGAGGTTTACTTTTAAAAGAAGCTATTAATAACTTGAAAAAAGAGAATGCTCATAAAGTATTTTTAAATTCTCAACTTAGTGCAAAAGATTTTTATATTAAGCATGATTTTCTTCAAGAAGGCGAAATGTTTTATGAAGAAGGATGCCCACATATTAAAATGTATTTAAAATTAGGATAATAAAGTATGTTTAATGAAGTGAAGAAAAATTTTGGATTTGGTGTAATGAGACTTCCATTATTTGATGGCAAAGTTGACTACGAAGCTTTTAAAAAGATGGTCGACTACTTTATAGATAATGGATTTAATTATTTTGATACCGCACACGGATATTTAGATGGAGAAAGTGAAAGAGCTTTAAAAGAATGCTTAACTTCTAGATATCCACGCGATAAATATGTTTTAACTAATAAACTTTCACCTAATTATTTTTCAAAAAGAGAAGATATTCTACCTATTTTTAATAAACAACTAGAATGCTGTGGGGTAGATTATTTTGATTTTTATTTAATGCACGCTCAACAAAAAAATAATTACGATCAATATAATAGTTGTGGTGCTTATGAAATCGCAAAAGAGTTAACAAAAGAAGGCAAAATTAAACATATTGGTATATCTTTCCATGACACTGCTGAATTTTTAGACAAAATTTTAAAAGAACACCCAGAAATAGAAGTTGTACAACTTCAATTTAACTATTTAGATTACGATGATGAAAATGTTCAATCTAGACTTTGCTATGAAGTCGCTTGTAAACATAATAAACCTGTCATTGTCATGGAACCGGTTAGAGGAGGAAGGCTTGTGAATTTGCCTCCAAAAGCTGATGAGTTGTTAAGAAAATTAAACAATGGTTCTAATGCATCTTTTGCAATTAGATTTGCTGCAAGTTTTAAAAATGTCTTCATGGTGCTAAGTGGAATGAGTGATTTTGATCAACTTAAGGATAACATTTCATATATGAAAGAATTTGTACCACTTAATGATAAAGAAAAGGATACTTTAAAAGAAGTGGTCAAAATTATTAAAAGTATAGATACAATTCCTTGCACAAATTGTCGCTATTGTGTTGAAGGTTGTCCAAAACATATTCAAATACCAAACCTATTTTCATCTTATAATTTAAAACTTCAATATGCTACAAACTCAGCTTTAGATTCTTATAAATGGGCTATAAAAGATCATGGATTAGCGAGCGAATGTATTAAATGTGGGAAATGTGAAAAGATTTGCCCACAACATTTAAAAATCCGTGATTTACTTGTTGATGTATCAAAAGCTTTTGAATAAATATGATTGAAACAAAAAGACTAGCTCTTATTTTTGATTTAGATGGTACTCTTCGGGATGCTATTGAGCCAATAAAGGACGCGTGGAATTTAGCGATGGAAGAGCATAATCTTTCATATCGCTTTGACTATCCGACAATTAAATCTTTTATGGGGTTAACACCTAAAGAAACTATCGATATTGCTTTTAAAGATGTTAGTTTTGAAAAAGGAGAAGAGTATTTTAAGATACTTATTAATAAAGAAATCGAATATTTAAAAACTCATCCAGGGAAGTTATATGAAAACGAAGAAAGTGTCTTAAAAGAACTTAACAAGAAATATGACCTTTTTATAGTTTCAAATTCAGACAAAGGATATATTGAAAATTATTTAAACTACTTTAATTTTAATAAATATTTTAAAGATCACCTTTGTGCTGGAGATACTAAGCTTGAAAAATATCAAAACATTTTACTTGTGAAAGAGAAATATAGATTGAATGAAGTTTTTTATATTGGTGATACTTTAAAAGATAAAATCGAAAGCGAAAAGGCTAATGTAAATTTTATCCACGCAAAGTATGGATTTGGAAATATAAATAGCCAATGTTTATCAATTAATTCACTTGATGAATTACCACATTTAATAGAAAAAGTCCGCAAAAGTTGACTTTTTAAATAAAATTGGAGGGTTTTATGGAAGAAATTAATAACGCTA
>CALVMF010000110.1 GCA_944342125.1 uncultured Bacilli bacterium
TTGAAACATAAAAAGCAACATTTGATAAAAACTCTTGTCCGCCCATTAAGTTATACCTTTTTATTAAATATATTCTTTAAATCTTATTTTAATATTTCACAAAATGGTTGTGTGGAAATCCACACAACCATTAGTTTGTTTAGTTTTATTTATTAAGCACCGGTTTTTGTGTCGACTAATTCAGCTACTACATTAATATTGACTTTTGCAGGTGTTTTTGGCTCTTCTTGTTCTTCTGAACTTACTCCTAAATCTTTAGCCATCGCTTCAGGTTCACCAGTTCCATTTGGTTTACCAGGTTTTCCATCTGTATCAGAAGCTCTATATTTAAATGCTTCATTTTTTAAATCATCGCTTGTATCAAAACCTAAATTAAAATTCCAACTTGTAGTGGTTGTTCCACTAGCAGGTTTATCAGCTACCCAAACAGCTGTATAAATATTATTATCTTTATTAGGGGTGAATTCTTTACCGATAGTAACACCATCACCATCCTTAAGACTATAATGTTCAACCATTTCAATGTAATTACTTAAATTACCAGTTAATTCGATTGTTACAGTTAATTGAACTTTCATTCCAGCTTCATAAATTTTAGATAAATCAACCGATTGCCCAACGCCTGTAGAACCCCAAGTTAATGTAAATGAATAATCAATATCTTTTTTTGCTTTTGTTTCGTTATCAGTATCACTTCCGATCATGATGCCTCGATATTCATATTCTTCATCTAACTTGATACCACCTTGATCAAGAACTAAATATTGTCCATCAAGATCATTAACTGTTTTTAATGAATCAAAAGTAAGTAAACCAGTTGCATCGTTAACCTCTTCGGTAACATTTACGCCAACATAAGTTCCAATATTGCCACGAGTTGTTTGAATATCTTCAAAATACCATGCAGCAAATCCGCTACCGACTACAGTTGCGCATCCTACTAAAGGAAGAACAACAGCTAATAATTTTCTTTTCATCATAAATCTTTCCTCTCCATATTAAGTTTACACACAATATATCAAAGCTTTGTGTCAAGAAAAATTATTAAGTAGTTTAGGGGGGGGATATTTTATTGCAAATTTTTTGCAATTTCTCGAAAGTATTCAATAAAATACCTAACTTTTGCAAAGATACCTAATAAAAAGATAAAAAGCGGTTAGATTTTCTATAATTTTCATTATTTTTTTAAAAATCAACACGTGTCTATTTTTACCTATTTTGAGAACAAAAGACCTAATTTTGTCCACTGCTAAATATTGTCATAGCGCTATATTCCCTAAATTATTTCCGCAGAAATAAGAATTTTTCTTATCGCTCTAGTTTAATTGGTTTAACATATTAAATATGAAAAACTTCTTTAGACATTTTAAAACCGTTATGACCCACAAATGGTATGTTTTTACTAATATGTGCAAATGTGGATTCTTTTTTCGTGGGATAATTCATGACACGAGCAAGTTTTCACCAAAAGAATATTTCATAAGTGCTAAAAATTATAATGGTCACTACTCTCCTATCGTTAATGAAAGAAGAAATAATGGCTTATATTCCGATGCTTTCACTCATCACACAAATCACAATAAACATCACTACGAATATTGGATAAGTGAATATAATGGCGACTTTGTTTTAACTAAAATGCCATATCGATATTCAATTGAATATATCTGCGATATGATTGCGGCTAGCAAAACATATCTAGGTAAAAACTATAAACAAGATGAACCATTAAAGTTCTTCAATTCACGCTACAACCACTATCTAATGCATTCAATGAATAAAGAATTCGCTAAAATCCTTTTAAAAGAATATTCAAAAGTTGGTTTTAAAGCACTTAAGAAAAAGAAAACTAAAAAGTTGTATAAAGAAATATCAGCTAAATATCCTTGTAACGAATATATTCGCTGCTATTCACTCAATAATGGATTTGTTAGAGAAAATATCACTCCTGAATTCGTCGAAAAAATATACTCTAAAAAAGAAAACTTAAAGTAACTAAGAGAAGATGATAAAAACTCCCCTAACTAGTAAGGGAGTAATCAATTCACTAATTATTCGTTTGATATTATTTTTGTTTTTGCTTTTTGATATTCTTCTTCACTTATAACGCCATCATCTTTTAATTTTTTAAGATGGTCGATTTTAGCAATTAAATCGCTTGTTGAATCAGAATTTTTCTTTTCTATTGCTACTACGTGTCGATTTGAAAGAAGTTCATCTTCACTCATACAAAGCATTAAAATTCCACCAATCACACTACAAAATAGAATTGTGAAAACCCCTATAACAACTAAATCATTTTTGCTGGTCGCTTTTTCAAGCTTATGTAAAGCGATAGCTCCGACAATAATAGGAACTATTAAAAAGCAAAGACCAACCATCGAAAGAATGATAAAAACTTTAGCAGCAATTTTCATTTTTAAAAGCTCTCGTCGATGATTTTCTTTCTAGCTGAAGCGTATTCATCATCGCTTAAAGTACCATTGTCATGTAATTTCTTAAGTTCTTCTAATTTTGCTTCAAGATTTTCTGGATTGTTTTCTTTTTTCTTTGAACTTGATGCAGTGTTTTCTTCTTCGTATCCATCAAAATCCTTTTCATCTAAGCAGAGCATTAAAATACCAGGAATAATTCCACCAAGTATTAAAACAGCAATAGAGATGCCAGTAAGTTCGCTTTTTGTTTTTGCCTTATTTAACTTCTTTAATGCAACAGCATCAATTGCGCCCGGCACTAAAACGATAAGAATATAAAGAAGGAAAAGTAAAGCCATTGGTCCAGCGGCAGCAAAGGCAAAAAACATTGAAATAAAAATAATAAACGCGCCAATTGAAGAACCAACGATGCCTAATATTAGAAATACTTTTGCAGCAGTTTTCATAAATAATTACCCCCTCTAATAAGACTATTTTTTAGACTTTAACTAATAAAGTCAACCAATTTTTAAGACTATTTAACAACAATAGAGACAATTTTATTTTTAACAACGATTACTTTAACGATTGTCTTGCCTTCAGTATATGATTTAATCTTTTCAGAAGATAAGGCTTTTTCTTTTATTACATCATCTTCTTCATCTTTATTTACTTCAATAGTGTCTCTTAATTTACCATTTACTTGAACAGCCATTGTAATGACTGATAAATGAGTTTTGCTCTCATCATATGTTGGCCAGGAAGTGTAAGTAATCATATCTTCGTGTCCTAGATAAGTATGCCATATTTCTTCGCCAATAAAAGGACAAATACAATCAAACATCTTAATGAAATTCTCTAAATATGGTTTATAAATGGATTTAACTTTGTAAAGCTCGTTTACAAAAATCATCATTTGAGATATAGCCGTATTAAATTGAAGATTTTCAAAGTCGCTTGTAACCTTTTTAACTGTTACGTTATAGACGTAATCAAGTGAACCATCGTTTTTATCACTAAATTTTGAAGAAATTTCTTTATCTTCAAACATACGATAAACTCTATCAATAAATCTTCTAGCTCCTTCTAATCCTTTATTTGACCAAGGTAAAGAAGCTTCAAGTGGTCCCATAAACATCTCATAAAGTCTTAAAGTATCGGCGCCATAGTTTTTAACAATATCATCAGGATTGATTACGTTACCTCTACTTTTAGACATTTTTTCACCATTTTCTCCAAGAATCATTCCTTGGTGAAATAACTTTTTAAATGGTTCTTTAGTGCTGACGACTCCTTGATCATATAAGAATTTGTGCCAAAAACGAGCGTAAAGTAA
>CALVMF010000111.1 GCA_944342125.1 uncultured Bacilli bacterium
GATAAAGAAACTGGTGCTAGATATGGAGTGTTACATACACCTCATGGGGATGTTGAAACACCTATGTTTATGCCTGTCGGAACCTTAGCTACTGTCAAAACTTTATCTCCAGAAGAGATTAAATCTATAGGCAGTGGCGTTATTTTAGCGAACACTTATCATCTTCATATTAGACCAGGAGAAGATATAGTTGCTAAAGCAGGTGGTGTTCATAAGTTTATGAATTATGATGGGCCAATGTTAACCGATTCGGGTGGCTTCCAAGTGTTTTCATTGAGTGAAAAAAGAAAGATTACAGAAGAAGGAGTTACTTTTAAGAATCATTTAAATGGCGACAAAATATTCTTCACTCCAGAAAAAGTTATTGAAATAGAAGAAAAAATTGGTGCAGATATAGCTATGTCTTTTGACGAATGCATTCCATATCCTGCAACATATGAATATACAAAGAATTCAACTTTAAGAACTATTAGATGGGCTAAAAGAGGATTAGATGCTCATAAAAGAAAAGACCAAGCTCTATTTGGCATTGTTCAAGGTGGAAATTTTGAAGATTTAAGAAAACTATCAGCAGAAGAACTCGTTAAAATGAACTTTGATGGCTATGCGATTGGAGGAACTTCAATCGGTGAACCAAAAGATGTTTGCTTTAATATGATTGACATGGCAATTAAATATCTTCCAGAAGATAAACCAAGGTATTTAATGGGCGTTGGAAGTTTAGATTATATTTTAGAAGGTATTGCTAAAGGCATAGATATGATGGATTGCGTTTTGCCAACCCGAATTGCTAGACACGGAACGCTGATGACCCATTCAGGCAGAGTAAACATCAAAAATGAAAAATATAAAGAAGACTTTACTCCTTTAGATCCAGAATGCGATTGCTATACATGTAAAAATTTTACAAAAGCATATCTTAGACATTTATATGTTTGTGGTGAGCAATTTGGTGCTCGTTTATTATCAATTCATAATCTCAGATTTTTAATCAAGATTGTTGAAGGCGCTAGAGAAGCTATTAAAGAAGATCGTTTTAAAGAATATAAAGAAGAAATTCTAAAAAAATATGGGGATTCTAGAGGATTTTAAAAAAATTTAAATTTTTTATCAAAATTTTTAAAAAAATGAATATTAACTACCCTCTCTATTATGAGGAGGTAAAAAAAGGAAGGCATAAACGCATGGACATAAATTTATTTGACTATTATTTACCTGAAGAATTAATCGCTCAAGAGCCAAGCAAAGTAAGGGACGAATGTCGCTTATTGCTTGTTGATAAGAATAAACAAACTTATCAAGACAAAATATTTAAAGATATTTACGATTATCTTCACGAAGGTGATGTTTTAGTTAGAAATAATACAAAAGTTATACCTGCACGTCTTTTTGCAACAAAAGATATAACTAACGCTCATGTTGAAGTTTTACTTTTAAAAGACTTGGGTAATGACACCTGGGAATGTTTATGTGGAAATGCCAAAGCGATTAAAGTAGGTACAAAATTACATTTTAAAGATGATGAATTAATTGGGGAATGTGTAGAAGTTAAAGATGAAGGCATTCGTTTAATTAAATTCACATATAAAGGTATTTTCCTAGAAGTTTTAGATCGAATAGGAACAATGCCATTACCACCATATATTCATAAAGCTTGTAAGAATAATGACGATTACCAAACTGTTTACGCAAAAGTAGAAGGTAGTGCAGCAGCTCCAACAGCTGGGTTTCATTTTACAGATGATTTATTAAAAAGATTACAAGATAAAGGCGTTGAGATAGTAGATATTACACTAAATATAGGGTTAGGAACTTTTAGACCAGTAAAAGTTCAAGATACAAAGGACCATGTCATGCATTTTGAAACATACGAGATTACAGAAGAAGCAGCTGAAAAGCTAAACAAAGCAAAAGCTGAGCATAGGCGTATTATCGCAGTTGGAACGACTGCGGTTAGAACTTTAGAAGCCAATTATGGAAAGTATAGTATGTTTAAAGCGGAAAAAAGTGCAACAAATATCTTTATCTCGCCGGGTTATGAATATAAAGCAATTGATTGCTTAATAACTAACTTTCATTTACCAAAGTCGACGTTGGTTATGTTAGTTAGTGCCTTTATGGGTCGAGAATTTACTTTAAAATGTTATGAACACGCCGTGAAAGAAAAATATAGATTTTTCTCTTTTGGCGATTCAATGTTTATTTATTAGTTTTTATATTATTATTGCCTCCTTTGTGCTCGATGGATACCCAGGTTTTTCTTTTCTTTGAATTGAAGAATCCATCGAGCCAAGCTAGAAGCCAATCTGTCCAGAAGATAAAGCCAAATAAAACGGACATTATTTTTAGTTTGCGACTTACTTTGAAGTTTTTGCCACTAAAAAGCATTTCAATAAAACATGCAACTGAGCAAATAAAGAACATAAGTATGATGTCAACTAAAATGAAAGGAGCGTAAATGGCTATATTTTGGTATGCTCCGATTACTAAAAAATAAATAATAAAGACAATGATTGTTAACATATGAAAAACAACACACCATTCGGATAATTGGAAAAGGTTTATTGAAAAGAAGAACTCCCAGCGACCCAATAATGGTGTCTTTTTGTATTTAGGTTTTTTGTTTACGCCTAAATCCAACATATCTTTGCCCATAAATCCCCATACCCAGCGGACGTGTTGATTATGTAATGTTTTTAAATCTGTTGGCTGTTCATCATAATAAATGGCGTTTGGGTTATATCCCATCTTAACACCATTTCGATAACAATATCTTGTTAATTGAACATCTTCAGTTAAGCCTGTCCAAATCCGTCCGCCAGCTTCATCTATCACTTGCTTGTCCATGAAATAGCCAGTACCTGAAATCATTATTTTTTTGTAGATTATTGAACGGCATTTATTTATAAAAGTAGATTGGAAAGTGAAAAGTAGAGCAGAAGTAGCTGAAATAAAGTTTGTGTTTGCATTAGAAGACTCTCTTAAGCCGACTCCAACTTGATAACCCATATTCTTTAGATTGTTAAGTTCAGTTAGATACTCAGGTGATAAGATGTTATCGGCATCAAAAATGACGACTGAATCAAATTGAATATTATTTTGAACAAGATATTCATAGCATTCTTGAAGTGCATAGCCTTTTCTGGCTCTATTTTTTAAATTCGTTCTTAAAAAATAATGATAACCATATTCGCCAACTATTTTATTTGTCGGATCATTTTCGTCCTGTGTAATCACATATACATCAAACATATCTTTGTTATATGTTTGATTTTTTAAAGAATTTAAGATGTTTCGAATAACTTTAGACTCGTTTCTAGCCGGAATTAGTACAACATATCTATTTAATTTATCAGATTTTTCTATTTTGATATCTTTTTTAAAATAAACGTAAATATATTTGAAGTAATAAGAATTGCATAAAATAACTATTATGATTGCGCATAAGAGTGCTAAATATGTATATAGCAAAATTGATAAATAATCCATATCGAGATAATTTTAAACTATAAGAAAGGCGATTAAAATTAAAAAAATGAAAGTTTTCAATGAGAGTTATCAAAGTTTTTGCTATACTTTCGACAAGAGAAGGGGAAATCACTAAAAGTTTTTAAAAATGGAAAGCATAGCAATTTCTGTAATAGTTCCTATTCACAATGTTTCGCAATACCTCGAATCTTGTTTAAAATCCCTGCAAAACCAAGCTTTTTTATATAAATA
>CALVMF010000112.1 GCA_944342125.1 uncultured Bacilli bacterium
CTTTTTCTTGGCTCTTATTCGGGTTTAAGCGAACTTTTTGCGAAATATAAACTAATTCATCATTTATCATAATTTTCGCTAGTTCTACTAATGTAGAATTTTCCTCCTTTCTTTAAAAGACGAAATCTTGCTTTTCGATTGGCTTTCTCTAAAGCAATTTTTCCCCTTTCATAAGTTAGAAGGTGATTACTACTTAATTTTTTTAAAAATTTGCGAAAAAAGTTTTTTAATTTTTTGACAGTGTTAAAAAATGAGGGGCACTGAAATTTCGGAAGATGATTTGACTATGCTAATTGGTGTGATTTTAGTAAGGTTTGAAATTAGAAACTGTTTAGCTGTTGGTTGTTGTTGTTTTAAAGAAGGGGCACATGAACTCTAAATATTTGTTTAAACGTTAAATATTACCTTGCTTAATTTAATAGACGGCGTTTGTTAAATTCAATCAACTAAAGAAACAATTTCATCTTTTGTAAGCATTACGTTTTGACGCAAAACTCAAATATTACTATAAATGTTTGAGTTTTGCGGGAAATAATTTTAAAATTTTTAAAATAATTGTTTGATAAAAGTTGTATTTCATTAGCAAATTTTCTTAAACTAAATGTAAGTTGTAATTGCCTATATCTGTAAATGCCAAGCGAAAATGCAAAAAACGATAATTTAAAATGGAGATTCTTTTTCGCTATTGTTATGAATATTCATCCATTTCGTTTTGCAAATATCAAAATTTGATTTTAAGCAAGACCGTTAAATTCAGCAGACAACATCAATTATTTTTTATTCAGCAAGTTGAATTTAACGTACAACGTCTGTTATTGTCGCACATATAAATAATACCTTGCAGCAATTAACTGTTGAAAGCGTTGAAGATTAGCTAAATGATAAAAAATGAAGGTTTTGCGTCAATAACTATCAAGAACTTATATATTTTGTACTAGAAATTTATATATCTATGATTTCGAAAGTAACTTCAATTGAAGTAATTTAATGAAAATTCAAGTTACAATATTTTCTTTTAATCTTGAATTGCAGAAGACATAAATGCAATTAGTTTTCAAGTTCTCTCCGACTAATATACTTAGCTCATTAATGCCTTTGCAAAAATCTGTTGCTCCTGGATAAAGATAAAATTTATCAACTTTACTAATATTAAACATTTTTGAGTACCTCAATAATAGCTCTTAAAGTTTTCTTATCTGCTTTGATAGTAAGTCCTTGTATAGTAAACTCGAAATACTCGGAAGTATCATCGTTTGGAGTTCAGTGCTCTTTAACAAAATCTGTGATATCGACAACATCATTAGATTCCATATCAAAATTTGTAAGTTCCACAGGAAGTCTGGATAATTGAGCTTTCTTAACCCGTCCTCTAATACTGTCACGTGATAATGAATATTTACTCGCAGTTTTCTTATAACCGAGTCCATTAATGAAGTATTCGTCAACAACAGTTTTTATAAGTTCTGGTGTGTAAGTTATCTTAGTCATCTTAAAACCTTCCTTTTTGCATTAAATTTTAACAATTTGGGTAGGTTTGACTAATAGAGATATCTTTCTAGCACACAAATCAGCTATTGCAAAAAAAGAATCTATGAAGAAAGAGACTTCACAATTGGCAAAGAATATATGGAAATATACAAATCAGTTTTAGATACATCAGGTATGTCAAGTCAAACTAGAAAAATGTTTGAAAAAATAAAGTATGGTGTGGCACAATGTTTCTAATAGGTTTCCAGTTAGGCAAGCTTACCTACAAAAAAGAAACACTAACTAGTCTTATTTAGGTAATATTTCAATAATTAATATTTATAATCTAAAACCAATATAGTTACTATGGGAAGTCTAGGTAGTGCTAAGGTTTCTCACCATCGCCTCCACCTATGGCGTTAGCATAGGAGATTAGTATTTCAGATACTTTATAGCAAGTATACACATATCAATCATTACATATTTAGAAGATGAGAGGTATGGAGGATTTAAATGAGTCCTTAATTAGTGTGTGATGTTAGAGATAAAGATATTCATAGACATTATTTCACAAATTAAATATTCATTTTGAATTTTTCCAATAATAATATACAGCCTGAAGTGTTAACTCGAACAAATCCTCATAACACTTCGCAACTTCCAATTCATTATTTTTGAAAAGTTCCTTCATGCTCGAAGATAATAAAGTATAAACATAATAAGCATCGTTCTCATGAGTATTTTCCGACTCTTTAATTAATTGCTTTTTAGCACTAATTATTTCTCGCTTTGCTTCTTTGTATAAATAATCCCAATATTTTTCATTTACATATGATGCTCTTTCTTTATTGATTTTAGAAAAACACTCGTAAACCGATAAATCTTCAAATATATCAACTTCACAAATATTTTCTGGATTACTTCTAATAGCTTTCGTAATTTTAGGAATTTGAGATTTTATATATTCTTTGAATTCATCTGAAATTAAATTATTTTTCATTATACCAATGGTGATAACTATTCCAGCACCATAGAAATCATCGCTACCATTAATTTTTCTTAATCGATTATATAAGTAT
Source organism: uncultured Bacilli bacterium (assembly GCA_944342125.1). Taxonomy (GTDB): domain Bacteria; phylum Bacillota_I; class Bacilli_A; order RFN20; family CAG-826; genus Onthovivens. The sequence goes on from CALVMF010000112.1 coordinate 2,547, forward strand.
AAAAGATAATCAGAATAATTATTAAAATCTTTTGGTTCCTTTATTCTTTTAAAACATATCTTTTTAACGTAATCATTTCTTATAGATTTAATAATAGGTAATAGTTCCTCAATCTTATCAACTACAAATTGAGTAAAAACGTAGAACTCACTTGTTTTAATATGATAATGATTCGTTCTTGAGCTGGTTCTACTACTCCATGAGCATAATTCTAAATCGCAGTCTGAAGGGCGCTCGTCATCAAAGTAAATACCTTTTTTAATCCAAATAGCATATGGGAAGACTTCATTTAATCTTTTTGTTTTACCACGATAGCTGGTTGTTTTTGAAGGATGAACTGAACTAGCGCTTCTTATAAATTTAAAGAAATCTAAATCATTTAATCTTGTCTTATTGCTTAATTTAAAAACAACATTTTTAGCAAAGTAGTGTTCTTTAAAATTAATATTAAAAATAAAGAAAATACTCTCGACGCACCCTTCAATTATAGAAATACAATTAACTAATTCGTAGAAGTCAAAGGCTTGTCCACAGTTATTGTTATATTTCAATTCTTTTGAGTTAATATAAGCAACAGTCTCACGAATTCTTATTATGCATGTTGCTAGTTGATTATAATACTGGTACTTAATCTTTTTCTTGACATTAATGGTCTTGGCTTTAAAAGTAAAAGGCTTTTGATTAAGTAATTTTTCTATTTTTTCAAATTCAGTCAAATCAATTATATGGTGTGGCATTTTAATGAAACTCCTTAAAATTTATTCCCAACCTTTATCATCGTTGACAGCATAGAAATACAAACTCGCATATGAGCAATATGGTGAATACATCTTTCTTAATTTTTCGAACCTAATTCTACTCAAGGTTTTATATTCTTTGTGAACTTTCATTATCCCCTTTTTAAAGCAACATCATTCCATGAAAATACATTTTCTTTTACTAGAACAAAAAGCATGATCATTTCAGCTGTCCATTCTCCTATGCCTCTTATTGACATTAAGTGTTTTTTTAACTCTCCTTCATCTAATTTCACTAGATACTCCCTAGAAAGATTGATTTTTTCTTCAATCAACGATTCAGTCAAATCAGTAATATAGGATGCTTTTTTGCGCGAGATCCCAATGGATTTAATAGACTATATGTCAACTTTGTTAACTTT
>CALVMF010000113.1 GCA_944342125.1 uncultured Bacilli bacterium
CAAAACAATTTGATTATTATCGGCTAGACTTGTCGTAAGGTATACCTTCCGCCTTTGGAGCCCTCGATTTTTTCGAGCTGAAAACCAATACAATTAAAGAAACCAAGAAAGGAATAATTCTAAACAATTCTGATGTAACACCATTTTCTGCAGATACGGTTATTCCAAGTGCAAAGAAAATGCCATAGTAAACATAAGACAAAGATAAGAAGAATGAGAAGAATAATGAAATGATTCCAATTCTTAGTGGTTTCCATTGACCAAAAATCATAATGGCAAGGGCTAAGAAACCAAATCCTTCTACACCAGTTGAGGCATTCCACGTTGAAGTTATAGGTATAATGTAGGCCAACGCACCGAGTCCGCCTAAAGCTCCAGAAATAAGCACACCTGCATATCTATATTTCTTCACGTTTATACCAACACTATCAGCAGCAGAAGGATTTTCCCCACAAGCTCTTAATCTTAGACCAAATCTTAATTTATATAATACGAAAATAGAAATAATTAAGACTACAATTCCTATAAAAAAGAACAAATTGATTGAGAAGTTTGGATTGCCGCCTGGGTAATAAACAAATAAACTAGAATCATAACGTATAGTAGTTGCAGCGCCGCCACTCATCTTCTTCGTTGCTGTTAAAGTTATAGCTGTAGCGATAAGGTTTAATGCAGTGCCTACAAGAGTTTGGTCGGCTTTAAATTGAATACAAACAATTGCCAAAAGTAAGGAGTAAATCATTCCAGCAATAATAGCTACAAGTATTGTTAAAATAACAATCAAGAAGCCTGGCAATCCTGATTCGCTTAAGCCGCTTAAGGTAAGAAGACCAAAGAAGCCGCCGACCACCATAATACCTTCAAGACCAATATTAATTACACCTGATCTTTCAGAAAACATGCCACCTAAAGCAACAAACATTAATGAAACACAAAAAGTAAGCATGCAAGAAATGAGTAACAAAATTTGACTATCCATTTTAATTGCCTCCTTCCTTAATATCTTCTGATTCGTTATTTGAATCTTCGATTTGAGAAGAATTATCTAAATCAATGCTAGCAACCATATTATTTTGATCAACAGTTGCCGTTAGATTACTATCTCTATGTATTTTTTTCTTATTTTTAAACCAATATTTATTAACTACATAAACAAGGAAGGTTGTAAGACCACTTCCATAAACAATTATACCAGTGATAATGTTAGCAATTTCTGCAGGGAAACTTTGTTGCAACATGAATCTAGATCCTTGAGTAATTAAAGAAGTAAATAATGTAGCAAATATTGTTCCTAATGGTGACAATTGCCCTAAAAAGCCAACAATAATACCATTCCAAGGTAATTGTGGCAACGAACTAGAGGCTTGAACGGAATATTGCTCTAAATCAGCCAAATAGTATAGAGAAGCACCTAGTCCAGCAAGAGCTCCACTAATTGCTAAAGATATAACAATATTTCTTTTATCTTTAATACCAGCATATCTTGTTGCTTCCTTGTTTAAGCCACTTGCTTTTAATTGGTAACCTAAAGTTGTTTTTCTGATTATAAAAGCAATAAGCAAAGCAGCAATAATTGCGATTATAATTGCTATTGAAAAATAACCACCGGTCGAACTTCTTAAATTCCAATCTGGCAATAGTGCTGATGGATTAGCTTCGGCAAGTTTAAATGTTTTAGAACCGTCTCTAATATTAACGCAAGAAGATAAGTAAGTTTGGAAAGAATAATTATTGAAAAATAAAGCAATCCAGTTAAGCATAATACCAGAAAGAACCTCACTAACATTAAAATAAGCTTTCAATAGGCCTGGAATAATGCCCCAAACAGCTCCAAAAATGATTGCCATCAATAAGCAAACATACCAAGGTGAACCAAGTTGAAGCGCAAAAAGAAATGTTCCAAAGATTCCTATTACGTATTGACCAGCCACTCCAATATTAAACATTCCTGTTTTATTAGCAAAAACAATGGAAAGTCCACAACATAGTAAAGGAGCAGCATTTGCTAAGATTGCAAAAAAATTTGTTGATCCAAAAGTCATACCACCTGTGATTAAATTCAAAAATTCAGGAAAAGCGTTTTGAGGATCAATAGCAACTAAAATTATTAACCCAATTATTAAACTAACAATAATACATCCAAGGGAGGAATATAATTTTATTGCTCCATCCGAAGTCAATAGTAATTTAACTTTCCCAGGTAGTTCTTTATAAGGATAATTTTTAACTTTTTGAGGAAAATCTTTAACTTTTGCAGGGATTTCTTTGCAATAAGTGCCAATTTTCTTTAATCGTTCAGGTGTCTTTTTGAACCAATTACCAATTAATTTAAATTTATTTGGCAAGGATTTAAACCAATCGGCAATATTATTAAAAACTTCTTTAATTTTCTTCATTATTGGTTCCCTCCTTGTTTTCATCATCGACAAAGTTATAATTCGATTTAGAACCAGCCATATATAAACCTAGTTCTTCACGAGTAACATCTTTTGGATTAAACTCACCAACAATTTTGCCTTTAAACATAACGAGAATTCTGTCAGCTAAATTAAATACTTCATCAAGTTCAAAAGAGACAAGTAAAACTGCTTTATTCTTATCCCTTTCAGCTACAATTTGTTTATGAATAAATTCAATTGCTCCAACATCAAGTCCACGAGTAGGTTGAACAGCAATTAATAAGTCAGGATCTCTATCGATTTCTCTAGCTACAATAACTTTTTGCTGATTTCCTCCAGACATACTTCTAACAATTGTGTCATGCCCACGCCCGCTTCTAATATCGTATTTTTCGATTAATTTATCAGCATGTTCGGCAATTGCTTTTTCATTGATTAGGAACTTATACTTTGTAAAATCTGGTGTCCAATAATTTTCAAGTACACTATTATACCCCAAAGAATAGTCTAGAACTAAACCGTATTTATGACGATCTTCAGGGATATGAGAAATACCTAAATTATTTCTTTCAAATATAGATTTATTAGTAATATCAAAATTATTTAAATAGATTTTCCCGCCTTTTACTTTTTCTAATCCGGTTATGCCATAAACCAAATCACTTTGTCCGTTTCCGTCTATTCCAGCAATACAAACAATTTCACCACGTCTAACGTTAAAAGAAACTCCATCAACAATATTGAGATCTTTATGAATCTTATTTTGTAATACTAAATTTCTTACTTTTAAAATGTTGTCACCAGGTACTGAGTCTTTCTTATCAATGGAAAATGAAACGCTACGACCAACCATCAAAGTTGATAGCTCTTCTTTATTTGTTTTATTGACATCTAAAGTCGCCACTAACTTACCTTTTCTTAAAACGCTGCAAGTATTGGCAACAGCCATAATCTCATCGAGTTTATGTGATATAAATAAAATTGAGCGGCCTTCAGCAGCTAAATTTTTCATTATCTCTAACAACTCCTTAATTTCTTGAGGAGTTAAAACAGCGGTAGGTTCATCAAAAATTAATATATCATTATCACGATAAAGCATTTTAATAATTTCAGTTTTTTGTTGCATTCCAACGCTTACGTCTTCAACTTTAGCATCTAAATCAACATCGAGCTGATATTTATCACAAATACTTTTTATCTTTTCTCTAGCTTTTGCTTTATTAAGAAGAAATTTGAATTTGACAGGTTCGCTTCCTAAAATAATATTTTCTAAAAGTG
>CALVMF010000114.1 GCA_944342125.1 uncultured Bacilli bacterium
AAGATCAACTTTTCTATTTGATGAGTAGAGGAATTAGTGAAAAAGACGCTACTCAAATGATTATTATGGGATTTATTGAACCATTCTCTAAAGAATTACCAATGGAATATGCGGTTGAATTAAATCAATTAATTAAAATGGATATGGAGGGAAGTGTAGGCTAATGAGTAAAAACAATTACGATATTATTGTAGTTGGAGGAGGTCACGCAGGCTGCGAGGCTTCTTTTGCGTGTGCTCATAGGGGAGATAAAACACTTCTTATTACTTTAAACATTAAAATGGCCGCTAATATGCCATGTAATCCATCAATTGGTGGAAGCGCAAAAGGCATTGTAGTTAGAGAAATCGACGCTTTAGGCGGAATGATGGGTAAAATTTGTGATCAAGAGTACCTTCAAATGAAGATGCTTAACACAAAAAAAGGCCCTGGTGTTCAATGTTTAAGGGCTCAAGCTGATAAAAAAAGATATCCTCACCATATGCAAGAAGAACTTTTGCATACCAAAAACCTTACTGTTATCGAAGGCGAAGTTAAAAAAATTTTGCACGATGATAATAAGGTTATTGGGGTAGAGCTCGATAATAAAGAATGCATATATGCTAAAGCAATAATATTAGCAACTGGCACCTATATGAATAGTGAGATTTTAAGAGGTCATACAAAATATAGTGGTGGACCAGATGGAGAAAAACCAAGCGTCGGTTTAAGCGATAGTCTTTTAGAAATGGGTATTAAACTTCAACGATTAAAAACTGGAACACCTCAAAGGATCGCTAAAGAATCCATAGATTTTAGTGAAACAGAAATTCAATATGGAAATGTCGAAGACCAAGCTTTCAGCTATGAAACACATTCTTTTCTTCCTATTAAAGATCAAATTCCTTGTTGGCTAATATATACAACACCAAAAACTCATCAAATTATTCGCGATAACCTCGATAAAAGTGCAATGTATGGTGGATTAGTTACAGGAATTGGACCAAGATATTGCCCATCTATTGAAGATAAAATTGTTCGTTTTGCCGATAAACCACGCCATCAATTATTTCTTGAACCTGAAAGTTATGATAATAACTCTATTTATGTTCAAGGGTTCTCAACAAGTATGCCTGAAGATGTTCAAGAAGAAATGGTTCACTCTTTACCAGGCTTAAAAAACGCTAAGATTTTAAAATATGCTTACGCAATTGAATACGATGCTTTAGAGAGCGAAGAATTTGATGCGACTTTAATGGTAAAAAAGTGGAATGGCTTATTTATTAGTGGCCAAATTTGTGGAACCAGTGGATACGAAGAAGCAGCTGGACTCGGTTTAATGGCTGGAATCAATGCTTCAAAATATATTCACAATGAAGAGCCATTCATTTTAAAGAGAGATGAAGCTTATATTGGTGTTATGATTGATGATTTAATCACAAAAGGTACAAAAGAACCATATAGATTATTATCAAGTAGAGCTGAATATCGTTTACTTTTAAGAAGCGATAACGCTGATATGAGGTTAACAGAATATGGGCATCAATTAGGCTTAATTTCTGAAGAAAGATACTCAAAATTCATCAATAAAAAAGAAAAAATGATGAAAATAGCATCAATTTTAGAAAAAACATATTTTGGTGAAACTAGTCCAGTTAATGAATATTTAGAATCTATCGGTTATGAAAAACTTTCAAGTGGCGTTAAAGGAACTGATTTATTAAAAAGAAGTGGAGTTTCTTATAAAAAACTTAAAGAATATTTGAACCTTGATTCATCTCTTGAATTAGACACTTTAGGTGAATTTGAGCTTGAAGTAATGATTAAATATCAAGGGTATATCGAAAATGAGCGAAAAGAAGCTCAAAAATTAAGAAAGTTAGAAAATATTAAACTTTCTCAAGACTTAGATTATGAAAAAATGAGCGGATTAAGGCTTGAAGCTAGACAAAAATTAAATAGTGTAAAGCCACTTACATTAGGCCAAGCAAGTAGAATTAGTGGTGTTAACCCATCAGACATTTCGGTTTTAATATTAAATTTGAAGCGTTTAAAAGATTATGAAATTAAATGAATTATTAACGATATATTTTTTAAAAGATCTAAATGAACATAAGCTTAGTCAACTTGAAGACTATATGTTTTTTACGCTTCAAGAAAATGAAAAATTTAATTTAACTGCTCATAAAGAAATAGATAGCTTTATTATTAAAAATATCTTAGATTCTCTTTTATTGGTGAAATTTATTGATTTTGATATATCAAATAAAACAGTAATCGATATAGGTAGTGGAGCGGGTTTACCTGGAATTCCTCTAGCTATATATTATACAAACACGAAGTTTTATTTATTAGAACCAATCAAAAAAAGAGCTAATTTTTTAGAGCAAGTTAAACAAAAATTAAACCTAGAGAATGTTACTGTAATAAATGGTCGAGCTGAAGAAATCTTTAAAGAAAACGATTTAAGATTCGATTTTGCTACAGCTAGAGCAGTGGCAAATTTAAGCATACTTTTAGAACTAACTATTCCCTTATTGAAAGTAGGTGGCATTTTCATGTGTTACAAAGGTTCTAATTACGAAAATGAACTTACTAGTAGTTTTTCAGCATTAAACAAGTTGTTTTCTAGTACATTATTAGTAGATAATTGTGTATTACCTTTTTCTAAAGAATTAAGAAGTTTTATCTTTTTCAAAAAAGATAAAGAAACTCCTAACACATATCCACGCTCTTATAGTTTAATTAAAAAGAAACCATTATAGTTATGAGTAGAGTTATATCAATTGTAAATCAAAAAGGCGGTGTTGGAAAAACTACAACCGCGATTAATTTAGCTTCTTCGCTAGCTTACTTAAAGAAGAAAGTTTTGATAATTGATTTTGATGCCCAAGGGAATAGTTCTCATGGCTATGGAATAGATATTTCTTTACTTTCTAAAACTATTTATGAAGCAATAACTGGAAGAATGGATATCAATAATGTCATTAAAAAAACATTAGTTAAAAATGTCGATTTAATTCCTGCTAATTTAAGATTGACTAATTTTGAAAGCGAAGTTTCAGGAACAAATGAACCTTTTGCTTATTTAAGAAAGACTATTAAAAAAATTAATAAAAAATATGATTATATATTAATAGATTGTCCACCAAGTTTAGGACTTTTATCAATTAATGCTTTAACGGCATCAGATTCAGCATTAATCCCTGTTCAATGTGAATATTTTGCCATGGAAGGTCTAGCGCAGGTATTGGCAACTATTAAAAAAGTGCAAAGTTCTTATAATCATGACTTAGAAATCGAAGGATTTTTGCTTACAATGTATGAAATGAGATCTACTTTAGGTAAAGAAGTTATTTCTCAAATCAGGGGTTTATTTAAAGAAAATACATTTAATGTTGAAATTCCTAGAAATTTATCTATAAGTGAAGCGTGTGGTAAAGGTATCCCCGTTTCTTTATATAAACCAACTAGTGCAGGTTCAAGAGCATACTTGCAACTTGCGAAGGAGATATTAGAAAATGCCAGAATCAGAGAACAAAACAATCATTCAAACTGACTTAAAAAGTCTTATCGAGAAATTCTCTAAAGATGATGTAATTAGCGACATCGACAAAAACTATCAACGCGAAAATGTTAAATATCTTTCTTGCGATGATATTGTTGATAATGCCTTTATTAAAGATGCA
>CALVMF010000115.1 GCA_944342125.1 uncultured Bacilli bacterium
GTTCCAATAATTCCAACTTTAATTCCTTTGCTTTCGACGATAGTATATGGATCAAAATAATCAAATCTTTCGTTAGTGCGTTTGTCAAATGCATTCGCACCTAACATTGGAAAATCCATTAAAGAGATATTGCTTTCTAGCGTTTCAAATCCCCAATCAAATTCGTGATTTCCAACGCTCATTGCATCAAAGCCAATGTAATTCATTGAATCAATCACTATTTTTCCTTTAGTTAAATTTGATTCAACACCACCTTGCCACATATCGCCAGCTGAAAGAACAACATCTCCTGCTTCTTTTCTTTCTTTTAAAAATGAAGCAAGTCGAGCCATTCCAACTTCATCACCATTTTCAATAAATGAACCATGAAAATCATTGACTGAATATAAATCGATTCGCTTTTTACTAACATAGTCCTCACTAGGAACAACAGTTATTTTAAATGTGTAATCTTTATATCCATCAACACTAATTGTAATAGTTATTTCACCTGGTTCATTTAGGCCCATACCTTCATTAGGTGAAAACATTGGATAAGGTATTACTTCTTTAGTTATCGAATCTTTAACAGTGATACCAGTATAACGAAGTATTTCCCCAGTTTCGTATGTATCCTTAAAATCTTCTGAAAAAGTAACCTCTAAAAGTTTCTCTTCATCGTTTTGATTTGGTCCATCATTAAAAGTAGGTGTATCACACGCAGTTACAAGCAAAAAGGAACTAGTTAAAACTAAAATTCCAAATAAATTTCTTCTTTTCATGAAATGAGTATAACAAATCTTGTCACATTTATATAGTAAAAATAGCGGATATTTACATGCCAAGCAGTCGATTAATATCCACTATTTATAGTTTTTTTACTGCAAAAGTTAGGTATTTTTGAAATATTAATATATTTTATCAGCAAGTTCAGGATAATCTACAAAAGGATTCCTGTTGCCTTGATATTCATAGATTCTATTATTTCTTTGCCTTTCAAATTCATCTACAGGATCTTCTTCGTTCCATTTAAGAAGAGTAGATAATTTACCCATTTCAAAAATATTACCTTTGTCGTAACGAGGATTTTCAACAACTCTTAAACCAAGGGATTCATATTTTAAACCCATATAGAAAATTGAACGAGCAACATCTCCCCTATGGTCACCCTTACCTTCATTAGGGAAGTAACCACTTTCACCTTCTTCACTATAATAGTTATTTCCTCTACTTGAATTAATACTTGAATTACATGCTCTTAAATTAAATAAGTCACTTCCTTCACTAATACCATCTCTATCGGTATGAAGTAATCTCGATACTGGCCATAAATGCTCCTTATTCCAAGTACGAGCACTCTCCCACTTTGGTACAATGTATGAACCATCATAAATACCATATAGATAACCATTTCCATTAAAAGCTTCATCGGTATATTGTAGATAATAACTAGCATCTCTATATACCAATCCCTTAAATCCATCATTTAATCTTTCTTGAAGATCGCTTTTTAATGAACTAATTTCTTGATTAAAATTGATGTTTTTATAATATTCTTCAGCACTTAATGGCTTAAAATTAGTTTCAGGAATTTCACCACTATAAACATCATCTCCGCTTGGTGGATTATCTGGTTCATCTGGATCGGTCGTACCATACCCATCATCAGTAGTTACATTAAATTCAACATTTTCAGGAACATAAAAATTTAAAACTAAACTTTGAATATATATGCCATTATTGCCTTTTAATCCTATTGATAAAGTTTTGCCCGTATCATTAACCTCGCCTACATAACTTTCATAATCAGTTCCAGTCGTAAATTCATTGCTAACTGTTGTTGCTCCAATAGAAACTTGATACGTTCCAATTGTATCTTTATTTGTTCTTAATAGTAATTCAAAATCGGTTAAATAAACTCCATCTGGTATCTCAGTAGATAAAGTCCAAAAATCAGTTTGTGGATTATTTTTTGATCCTAAATGAATTCCTCCATTATCGAAAGCATAATATGTCGCGTCAGTATAATTCCAAACAATTCCGTTAATATTTTTTGTTTGCCCACCTTTTTGTGAAACATCACCTTTAACAAAAGTGTGTTGATAAGTAGCGTTTGCTTCTAAAACGTCAGGGTCTACTACTGGATCTTCAGGATCAGGATCATCAATAGACCCATCATTTTTAAATTTAGCTGTTATGCTAGTATTTTTATTAATTTCAAAAGTATATTTTGAAGAAGAACTAATTCTTGTTTCACCTTCATATAAGCCCAAAAATGTTACTGTAGATTCGTTAGGTAAAGTTAAATCTATTGTAATGATTGTTCCAGCATCATATTCACCGTTTTGAGTTCCATTATTTGTAGCGTTATAGCCATCAAAAGTTAGTGTAAAATTATATTTCTCTACTTGAGGTTCATTATTACCGCTATTATTTTCGTTTTCATTAGGTAAGTTTCCGCAAGAAGCTAATAATAAAGACGAAAATAACAAAGGAAAAATTAATAATTTTTTTCTTTTAATCATAATTTACTCCAAATTAGCTAGAGAGTGTTTAACTCTCTAGCTAATATTTTAAACGATTTTACTTTGTCTTACCAATGGTTACGGTAGTAATTGTGTTTCTAAATTTCGCATTACTACTCATAAAAACAATACCATATCTTGTGCTTTCAACTTTGTCTTTTTCGTAAGTAACACTATTCGTAACATCAAACTTAGTTCCAATTTTCCATGTAGCACCATCATCGACAGATTCTATTACATACCCACAAACAAAAACCTTACTATCGTTAACATTTAAATCAAAAGTGAATAAATTGCTTGCATCAGTCGTGAAATCAAACAATAGAGAAGCAATATAAACTTTTTGATCTTCATAAGTAATCGTAAACGTATCTTCACTAGCTGTAGAATCAAAAAGTTTTGCGATGCTAGACTTCACATTTCCAGTTAGTTTTTCAGACTTGTTTGAACCAACAGTTAAACCATCATAGCCACTACCTCCATTTACTTGGCCATTGGACATAATGATTTGCCCGTCATTATACGTATATGTATAATTCGCACCATACCCTTTAGTTGGATATTTACTTTTATCTGTAAAATCAAGTTTTTCAAGAGCATTAATTTCAGGTGTGTCTGGTTCTTCAGGCGTCTCTACAACATCTTCATCTACTTTAAAATCAACTCCTTCAGGAACATAAAATTCTAACTTGATTGATTTTAGATATATTGCTTTCTTTACTAACGATTTCAATCCGATTTCTATTTCAGTACCTTGAGCGTTTAATCCTGTTTCAGAATATAATTGGGGTTCAGTATTTGCAAATACGCTTGTATTAGTATAGGAACCAAGTGTAAAAGAATATTCTCCTTTCCCATTACTCGCAGTGCTTAACTCTAGTGAATAACCAGTCAAAATAACATTTTCTGGAATAGTAGTTTTGATTGTCCATTGTTCTTTTTGTGGATTACTACCACTACCTAGATGAAATCCTTTTTCAGCATCAAAATCCGCATAAGTGGCTGCACTATATGTCCAACTAAGTCCGTTATTTTCTATAGTACCACCTTCTAATTGTATTTCACTTTCAATAAATGTGTGTTG
>CALVMF010000116.1 GCA_944342125.1 uncultured Bacilli bacterium
GCTAAACTAATAAAGGAAACTCCTAGCAAAATTGATATTAGTTTTTTATTACTTTTAATTTTCATAATTAGTTAGATCCTCCTTCACTTACTAAAGTAAGAGTAATGGTAATTTCTTTACCATTTAAATTTTGATTCATTCTATCGATATCATTTCCATAAAGTTCAAGAACCGATAAGTAATTATTTAAAGCACTATCTATATTGCTGTTTGCATCACGCGCTTTAATATATTCTTGCTTATATATTTCTACTTGCTCTTCATAAAAAGTTTTTGGTTCTCTGCCTTTAAAGAAACTTCCAGGTTTAATTCCAAATTGAGACATATCAAAGCCTTTAATTTCATAAAAAGAAGTTCCAAGAGCAGTAAATTTTTCTTTAGGTAATGCTATTGTTGGCTGAGTTATAGCAAAATATTCGTACTCTTTAGATGCTTCTCTATTGATAAGCTTCTCCGCTTCACTTGAAGATGCTATAACTTTATTTTTATTATTTCTATCATCTTCTGCAGGCTTTTCATTGCTATCTCCAATAAATATGCTCGATTGAATAGAAAGCGAACCACTGCCACTATTAAAAACTGAATTATAAACATCGCTAGAAATAACGATATCGCTTGTTCCAGCTAATTTCAAAGTAGATTGACTTTCAACATTTAAAGCAGGATTAGGCTGACTAGGTTTATAATCAATAACTTTAGAATAATCGTAAGAAACATCAATATTTATAGATAAATTTAAAGAATTATTTCCATCTCCTAAAGAAATAATCCATGTTGAAAAGCCAATACTTGCTAAAGAAAGTATTGTACAAGCAAAAATTCCTATCGAAATATGTTTTATTTTCTTAGATTTATTAAGCATATAGTTTATTTATTCAATTTTAAGCGGATGCTTTAGGATTAAGTTCTAAACTAACTTCAATTTTCATTGTTTTACCAACAAATGCACCCTTCATTGCAGCTAGTTCAGTTTTGACTTGTTCTAATTTATTAACTTTTTGAACCGTTGTATCGGTTGATGGAATTTTACTGTTATAAAATTCTGAAGGAGTTTGGCTACCATCACCAAATAAAGTGCCCCGTTTAAAAGTTAAAGCATTTTGCTTAAATTTCTTAAACGTATAAACTGAGCCATCATATCCATCTTGTTTTTCAAAATAGGTATCAAGATTACTAGTAGTTATCTCTAAACCATAACCAGAGCCATCAGAAAAAGCTTTAGCACCCTCAAGATTAAGATCAATATAGGAATATTCATCAGCTTTTAACCCTAAAGCATTTCCTTGTTTTCTTGTATATGTTGGCCGTCCAGCATTACCAATTGTCAATTTTAAAGTTAATTTACTAAACTCAAAACTATCATTTGAATAAACAAAATTGAATTCCTTTAAATTTATAGTTAAATCTTGTTCTTTTGAATTATCGTTATTAAATCCGATAACTTTACCCTGGTCTAAATTTATTTCAGCGCTTTCACAAAAAGTTAAACCAGTTTCATCATCAGCTTTAGCAATACTCACATATTGTGTGCTATCTTTTACAACATCAATATCGACAGATACATCTGCAGAATGGCTTGTTCGAGTTAAGCCAGTAAGCCAAGTTGCTAAACCAACAGAGCTTACCGCAACTGTAGCAAGCGCTACGCCAAGAATAGTATATTTTTTAGTTTTATTGAGCTTCATAACTTTAACCTATAATTATAAAGTTGTATTAACAGCTGCAACCTTAATAGTAAGCTTCTTTAAATTAGTTTGCATTGTCTTTAATTCGTTAGTAGCTTTTTGAGAAGCTTTAAACAAAACCTCGAATTTATCTTCACCAGAATATGCGCCACCTTCTTTAAAATCTGCATCAGTATATAAAGAATTGTAGAAATTAACAGGGGATTTAACTTCATCTTCTAATGCAACATTGTCAAAAAATGTGCCCCATTCGAAACTAAAATTATTCTTTCCATCTAAAATGGTGTATTCTATAAAACCATCAGTATCAGAATCAGGATCAGAATCTTTGATTGTGAAATTTTCATCAGTTAACTTAAGAGTTTTTTCAGTGAATGAAACATAAGTCCAAGAGGAGCCTGGTCTTTTACCGTGTTCACTAAATTCATTAGTTTCAACGGTGTTCCCTTGATTTAAATCAACAGGTAAAGAAATTTTTATTGCATCAGGTTTGCCATCAAAATTATTTTTGCTCACGGTTAATTTTAATTCAGAAAACTTAAAACCAAGATAATTTTCATTAGCAGTATTAATACTTCCTTGTGTTGCTTCAATTATTTTATAATCTCCACCATCACTTCCTGTTTCTGCAGCTTCAGCTAATTTTATTACTTTATCAATTTTAGCTGATAAAAATACAGATTGATTAGTTGTCTCATCAACAGTAGCAGTAACTTTTACATCTTCGCTAGTTTTTTGAACGCCAACAAGCCAGGTAGCAAAACCAACAGTGCTAACTGAAAGCACTGCTAAAGTGCTTACACTAAAAGCAATGATTTTATTTCTTTTTTTCATAATAAAACCTTAAATATCTTTTATATATATCTTATTTATATATAAATTATTCACCATCTGTAACAGCACCTGTGACAGCGGAGAATAAAACGTGGATATTTTTACCACTATCACTATCACCATTTAATGCTTCGCGTAAAGCATCGAATTCACCTTTTACAAGGTTAATATCTTCAGTATTATTACCTATTTTCTTTCCAGCAAAATTGCCTTGTTGTATTGCAGAATAATCACCTTCATATAAGTCATTATAAAAAGTACTTGGCGATTTATTATCGAAAAAACTACCCCATTTAAATAAAGTAATATTCAAACCCGTAGCTGTGTAAGTAACATCACCAGTATCTTCGGTATTCTTTGTAAATCCATTCTTATCAGCAGTGCCTTCTTGTGTTGGTAAAACATATTCTTTAGTAGCAATATCTAAATAAGTATAGGTTGCTGCCTTTCTAATTTTGGTGTCTTTTCCAACAGTAACATTATTAGCCGCCGTAGCATCGTTAGAATCAGTATAAGCAACTCCGCCTTTTTCTCCACCTGGATTAAAACCAATAGTTATTTTAGTTGGTCTTTCTCCTACAGGAACGCCACTACCTACTGTTAAGGTAACGTTAGCAGTAACTGCAAAATCTGTAGCTTTTCCACTATCGATTGTTACAAATTCGCCTTGAGAGCTTTCTTCGCTAATACTAACTGCACTCTCAGTTAATTCAACCTCTAAAACAATATTATTCGTTCTCGCAGTATCAACAGTGACATTAGTTGTACCATCTACCTGAGTTGTAGTAGCGCCAATAATCCAAGTAGCGAAACCTGTCGTCAAGAGTGCTACGCCACCAAAGATTAAGACGCCATTAATTACTGCCTTTCTGAACGAAGAATTTCTTAACTTCTTTTTCATCTAAATAATCTCCTCCTAGTCAGCGACTAGTAATGAACTTTGTCAAATTCGGATTTGAAGACTTTCTGGGTTGATCTTCGTTAGCGAGGCATTCTTCGTAAGTAATTACGGAAAAAATGGGATTTTTAACCCCCCTCCCGCTTTTTTTACGATTTTG
>CALVMF010000117.1 GCA_944342125.1 uncultured Bacilli bacterium
AAAAAAGCTAGTAGTTTAATTAAAGATGTTAATGTTTTCGATATTTATAAAGGAGATAAAATTGCTGATGGATATAGAAGCATTGCACTTAAAATAAAACTTAACAGCGATGATCACACTTTAAAAGAATCTGAAATTAATGATATTGATATTAAAGTAAGAGATATCATCGGAAAGAAATTATTAGCGGAGCTTAGAAAATAATGAAAATAGAGTTTAGCAAAATTAAAAATCTAGAGAAAATAGAATTTCTTGGAGATTTAAAATATTTCAATAATCAAAAAAATATCTCGACTATTAAAGAATATAAAGAAGTAAAAGCTAATATTTCTTTAGAAAGAGCAGATAATATTACAATAATTAAGTATGATATCGATGCTAAATTAAGAGTTTATTCCACTCTTAGTGGCGAAGAATTTGATTATCCTTTACATGTTGTTGAAACGCTTTATTACACTGAAAACAAGGAACTAGAAAGTGAAGATGTGTTTTTTATTGAAGAAGGTTATATCAATTTAGAAGATGAAATATACTCTCTTATTATTACATCAATACCTTTAATACTACATAAAAAAGGCGAAAAATATCCTAAAGGAGAAAATTATCGAGTCATATCTGAAGATGAACTTAATGAAGATGATGGTTCGGGTTTTTCGCCTTTTGACAAGCTAAAAGATTTAGATCTTTAATTCGTTGTTTCAAATAAAAAAATAGCAGGTAATAAAACTGCTATTTTTTTATACAAAAATTGATATACAACATTAATATTTTAAAATTAAAATTGTAGCCTAAACTAGTACATAACTAGTAGTTTAGCAAATTAGATGTGCCGATTTTTTTCAATTTAGCGTAAAATCGAATGTTTGAACCAAAATTTGCTTTTGCCAATAAATTTCATAAAGTTAAGTTGATAATCATGGGGACTTGTTTTAATAAGCTAGAGTGATGTAAGTATTAACTCAATCTTTGTGTTGACCTTGATTGACTTAGTTAATCGGATGATTAATAAGTGCCATTATCAACTATGCTTTGAGCCAAAGCGAATATCGTTTTTTCATCTTCGTTTAACTTGACCATATGACCAAATACTCAAAACATAAATTCCACAACTTAAATTTTGGACAAGTTGTACTCACGGCAAAAACTACAATAGCAAATGATTGGCATCTTTTATTTGGACATTTTTCAAAGAACAATTATTTTTGATGGTCAGAATTTGGTTTGGGAAATCATTCCGCTATAACAACTTTACATCATTGTATTGCCTCGTCGCAACCAAAAACTTGAAAAAATTAGGGATTTTAAACCACTATGACAAATAAAGCATCATTGACTAATGAATTAATCAAAAAATATCGATAATTATCGTACTTTTTCAATAAAAAAACTTTTTTGAAATATTTTTAATTTTATTGTTGCTTATATTTAAAATAGACTATAAAATATCAATAGTGGTAGAAAGTGGAGTGAAGTGGAATGTTCTTCGGAAGTTACGAATTCAACATAGATGACAAGGGAAGAGTTGTCATTCCTTCAAAAATGAGAGATGAAGTCGGTTCAAAACTTTACTTAATCAAGGGTTTTGAAGGCTGCATATCACTTTACAAGGAAGAAGATTTCCAAAAATACATTTCAAAAATCCAAAGTTTACCATATGAAAAAAGCAAGGTTCGTAAATATACAAGATTGCTTCTTTCATCAGTTGTTGAACTTAATATCGACCGTCAAGGTAGAATGTTAATCCCAGTTAAAACTCTTAAGGAGTATAAAATTGGTGATAGAGCAATGATATTAGGTGAAATTGACCATATTGAAATACGGGATCTTGACAGCTGGAATTCTTATAAAGAAGAAAGCAGTAAAGATTTCGAGCTTGACGCTGAGTCCCTCCTAGTAAGCGACAATGAAAAGTAATTCACATATTCCAGTCTTGTTAAACGAAGCAATCTCTGGGTTAAACATCAAAAGTGATGGCATCTACGTTGACATGACATTAGGCAGAGCTGGTCACTCTTCTGAAATCTTAAAAAAATTAGATAGTAAGGGATGTTTGATTGCCTTCGACCAAGACTTGGAAGCTGTCGCTTATTCAAAAGAAAGATTAAGCGAAATAGGTCAAAACTTCGTAATCGTAAACGATAACTTCAAAAATATCGAAAAGATCCTAGATCAAATGAATATTTCTAGAGTTGATGGAGTATTATTCGATTTAGGAGTTTCTTCTCCACAATTTGATGAAGATTATCGTGGATTCTCTTATAGATACGATGCACCTCTTGATATGAGAATGAGTCAAGAAAACCCATTAACTGCAAGAGAAGTTGTAAATACATATTCCTTAGAAAAACTTACCAAGATTTTTAAAGAATATGGCGAAGACAAATATTCTTATAACATCGCTAAAAATATTTGTAAGAGAAGAAGTGAAAAACCTATTGAAACAACGTTCGAGTTAATCGACATCATCAAAGCTAGTAAGCCAATTAGAGAACTTGAAAAGGTCGGTCATCCTGCAAAACAAATATTCCAAGCGTTAAGAATTGAAGTTAACGATGAATTAAATGTTTTAAAGGAAGCTCTTGAAGGGTCGATTAAAAGATTAAACGTAAACGGAAGAATAGTAGTCATTACATTCCAAAGTTTAGAAGACAAAATTACAAAAAATATCTTCAGGAAATATAGCGTTATTGAAGGGAATAGAATTAACGATTATATAGATCCAAAAGATATTAAAACACCAGATTATAAAGAGATTAATCGAAAAGTTATTACTCCTAGCGAAGACGAATTAAAGGTAAATAGAAGGAGTAAAAGCGCTAAGTTAAGAATACTAGAAAAGATAAAGTAAGTGAAAACTTACGGGGGTAGTGTTATGAAAGACAAGTTAGTTAAGTATCATCACAAAGCAGTTTATTTCTATTTTAAGAAAGTTGGAATATGTTTCTCAATTTTTGCTGGAGCATCAGTTTTAGTGGCTGTTCCTGTTTCTATTGCGGCAAGCATTAGAGCAAACGAAATAAAAAATACTGATCTAAAAAAAGAAGATGTTAAAGAAGCTCATATCTTTTCAGATGAGAATCTTTTATCATATTAAGTTTTAGAAAAAGATACTAATAAAATACTAGTTTTTTACTAGAAATCTACTAGATAATTACTAGTTATTTTCCATTGTATCTTTTTTTATAGGAGAATATAATTTATATATGGTCAAACAAATCGCTGCTTTAGAGTTATCTAATCGTTATTATAAACTTGTCGTTGGGTATACTTTAGATAATAAAGTAGACATTTTATATAAGACAAAAAGACCTTTAAGTGTTCCTTTTAAAGACGGGGACATTTTTGATATTGGTTCTTTAGCTAGCGATTTAACGAAAATCTCAAATATCGAAGCAACAACAAAAAATGTCAAAATGAATATTAAAATCAATGAAGTTGCTTTGATTTTACCTCCATATGGGCTTCAAGTTTATAATTCAATCAAATCTACTAATACTGTAAGTACAATTTCAAAAATTGA
>CALVMF010000118.1 GCA_944342125.1 uncultured Bacilli bacterium
TTTTATTTGGATAATTTTTGTTTTCCCGTGAAAAAATATTATGAAAGAGCTGGTTTTGATTTTTCAAAACATGACTATACAGAAATATCAAAAATCTTCTTTCAAAAGTATAACGAAAGAGAAGAAAAAGAAACTAATATATATCCAAAAGTAAAGGAAACGTTAGATCTTTTAAAAAAACAGGGGTATTCATTATATTGTTATTCAGCAAGCGAGCGAAAATTACTAGAAAAGCAGCTGAAATTTTTTGGAATTTTTGATTTTTTTGATGGAATTATTGCTTCCGATAACATAAAAGCTAAAGGCAAACTGGAATATGGTAAAGAATATATTGAAAATAACAAGATTGATCCTTTATCTACTGTAATGATTGGTGATACTCATCATGATTATGAAGTCGCACGAGAACTTGGTCTTAAGCCTTTATTAGTAAGCTTTGGTCATAATAGTTTAAAAGTTTTACAAGGATTAAATACTACAATAATTAACAAATTCGAAGATATACCTTTAGCTCTCAAAAATTTATGATTTTCTGATTATAAGCATATTTTCATAGTATAATTTTATTATGTCTCAGGATCCTAACAAATTTAAAAAGAGAAAAAGAAGGTCGCATATAAGATTTATTATCGCTGCGCTTGTTTTTCTTATTGGTACAATTCTCATTTTAGGGATTCTTTTATTATTAATACTTAGCGAATCAGCGGGTAAGTTTTTTTATATTCCATTTATAATTTTGGTCTTACTAGACATTATTTGTGGCGTTTTTATATTTAACTCTCAATCTCAAGTTGACTTTAAGACTTCGTGGCTAGTCATTATGCTTTGCTTACCTTATGTAGGCGCAATTCTTTATATTTTATATGCTCAAAAAATTACCACAAAAGGTAAAAAAATGTTGAGAAAAAACATTATTAATAAGAAGTTACAAGAGGGAAAACTCGATTCATCGACTGTTCTTGAAGAAATTAAGCAGGAAAGTCCTAAATTATATACGATATCTAATAAGCTTTATAAACACAGCTATGCTTCAGTTTATAAAAACACCAGTTTTGATTATTTTCCACTCGGAGAGCTCGGTCTTCCAGAAATGCTTTTAGAGTTGAAAAAGGCCAAGAAATTTATATTTTTTGAGTATTTTATTGTTGAAACTGGTCACTTTTTTGGAGAAATATACGATATTTTGGTCGAAAAAGCCAAATCTGGAGTCGATGTTAGAATGATTTATGATGATTTTGGCAGCAATGCTAAAATGGATCCTTTTTTCTTTGCTGATGCAGAAAAAAACGGAATTAAGTGTTTCCGCTTTAATAAATTGCGCCCAATGGTTGATATAAAACAAAATAATCGCGACCATAGAAAAATTCTTGTTATTGATGGCGTAGTTGGTTTTAGTGGTGGATGCAATATTGCGGATGAATACATAAATAAAGTTATTAGATTTGGCGTTTGGAAAGATAATATTTTTAGATTAAAAGGGGAAGCTGTTAATGGTTTAACTACTCTCTTTTTATCGACATGGATGCTTAATCATAAAAAAGAGAACCAAGACAATCCAAAAGATTATTTTTACGATAAAATGATACAATTTAGACCTGATGTTGTCCCTGTTAATGAAGGTTACTATCAACCTTTTGGTGAAGTTCCGCTTGATGGTGAATACGGAACAAGAGATGCATTCTTACAAATAATTAATAAAAGTAGCAAATATATTTATATATCAACGCCTTATTTGATACCAGATAGCGAAATAATTACAGCTTTAGAAAATGCTGCCAAAAGTGGAGTAGATGTAAGAATAGTTACTCCTGGAATTCCTGATAAAAAAATCGTTTATTCCATAACGCGAAGTTATTATGCGAACTTACTTTTAAATGGTGTAAAAATTTACGAATATACACCTGGTTTTAATCATGCAAAAATTATCGTAAGCGATGATGATGTTGCGATTACTGGCACAACCAATCTTGATTTTAGAAGTATGTATCTTCAGTTTGAAGATAGTTGCCTTATAATGCTTTCCCCTAAAATAATTGATATTAAAAACGATGTGTTAGATATGATGGAAAAAGGAAGCAAAGTTGATACAAGAAAATATCTTCATATTTCATTTTTTAAGAAGGTTTTGCGGGCTTTTTTAAGAATTTTAGCACCTTTAATCTAGAAATTTAAAAGGAGAAAACATGGATTTAAAGCCACAATTAATCATATCAAATATTTCAAAAATCTATGGGGATGCTAAGAAAAAGGAAAATGTAGTAACCGCTTTAGATAATGTCAGTTTTTCAATTAACGAAGGTGAATTCGTGTTTATTTTAGGACCAAGCGGAGCTGGTAAATCAACGCTGTTAAATATATTAGGTGGAATGGATAAGGCAAGTAGTGGTTCTTATATTTTAAATGACATAAATGTTACAGAATTAAATGAAAAGAAGCTTGCTAAATTTCGCCAAACTGACATTGGCTTTGTATTTCAATTCTATAACCTAATTTCCTCATTAACCGCTTATGAAAATGTATATTTAGCTTCCTCTTTAGTAAAAAATCATTTTGATCCAATGGAAATATTAAATAAAGTCGGATTAAAGGAAAGAGCTAACAATTTTCCTAGTCAATTATCTGGCGGAGAGCAGCAAAGAGTGTCAATAGCTAGAGCTTTAGTTAAAAAACCAACCCTTTTATTATGCGATGAGCCAACTGGAGCTTTAGATTCTAAAACTGGTCTTGAAATAATCGAATTACTTTATAATGTTTGCAAAAGTGAAAAGAAAACTGTCATCATTGTTACCCATAACAAGGAATTATCTGTTGTTGGTGATAGGGTAATACAAGTTCAAGATGGCAAAATTATTAAAAACGAAGTCGTAGAAAATCCAAAAAAAGTCAGTGAGATAGTTTGGTAAGGTCATGAACTTATTTAAGATTCTTTCAATTAAACTTTTTAGAGATATTTTTAAGAACTTCAAACAATTTTTATCCATCATTTTTATTGTTTGCATTTCAGTGACTTTATATGTTGGATTAGATGCTAATGCGCAAAATTTTGAGAACAGAATTAATGAAGTCTATGAAGAAACAAATATAGCTGATGAATGGATTACAATTAATCCAAAGTTTAATAATTCATCAGAAATGGAATCTGATTTTGAATTTATTGAGTCGCAAGTTTCTAAAGAAAGTGGTGGCGCTATAGAAAAAAGATTTTATATTCCAACAAATATCGGCTCAACACTAACAAACGCTATAATTTTAGATAAAATTCCAGACATTAATAGGCCATATAACTTAGAAACAATTGATTATGATAGAAATAATTTTTTCTTTGTTGATAGAGCATTAATTAAAAGATATGAAGAAAACAATAATGTCGATTTCGAGTTAGGCGATTCTTTACCAGTTAATATTAATGCAAATTATATAAAATC
Organism: uncultured Bacilli bacterium; assembly: GCA_944342125.1. GTDB lineage: Bacteria > Bacillota_I > Bacilli_A > RFN20 > CAG-826 > Onthovivens. The sequence goes on from CALVMF010000118.1 coordinate 3,426, forward strand.
TATGATTGATTCTTTATTATCTGATCCTCAATTTCTTTCTGAAACAATTTCAGGAATCATAGACGATAGTAATATCGATATCGTTTATAAA
>CALVMF010000119.1 GCA_944342125.1 uncultured Bacilli bacterium
TTTCTTTATAGTAACGATAGCAATATGAATATAAAGGATTATGAAGCAAAACGTTAGTTGGCACGACCATTTTTGGATTCATTTTTTTCGAGGTGAAGCGATAAAATTCACTGTCCTTGATGTTACGAATCTTTTTTTCAATCGCTTTTGCTTCTTTATAGGCTCTAGCTTTAGTTGATCTAAATTTAGATAAGACATCGTTATAAGGATAGCTCTTTTTAATTAAGTCATTAATCATAGAAACCTTACCAAAAGAGGTCGATGCACCTTGATATAAATCTTCAAGAGTTTCAACAAGAGGTGAAAGATTAAGTAAAATTAACTTTAATTCATTGTGAATCTCATCAACTAGCATCGAAATAAAGCGATTTTCAAAAGTATCGATAGAATCGATGTTTTCTAAAGAGTAAACATATTCAGGAGTTAATTCGCCTTCTTTATTTTTCCATAACTTTACATCGCGCATTGTTTTAATAAATGATTCAGTTGAAATTGCTCCAGCTAATTCACTACGTAAAATAACCTCATTAGTAACCGATTTAATTTGTGGTTTAAAAATGATTGAAATTATTTTGTCGGTCACCACTTTAAGTTCTTTTAAACGAGCTAAACTTTCAACATAATCATAGCTCTTATTTAGTTTAATTTTGTTGTCTATTAAGCGATCATAAAGCACTTTAAAAGGTTCGCTACTTTTATTATAGCGAAGGACTTTTCTAGAAAGTTCAATTAAGAATTCTTCTCTTTTTCGTGCCATTTCCTTTTCCTTTAAACTAAATAATTTTAAATACTATAACTTTCTTAATAAACGATTGATTTCAATAAATGAATGGGTGAACTTATTTTCACCATAAGTTTTATTAATTAAAGTTTTTAGATTAAGTAAACCATCTTTAAGGTAATCTTCAAATCGACCTGAAAGTTTAGATAAAACTTTGCGAGAGAACATAAAGTCGAGCGCTTCTTCTTTTGTGCCACCGCACGCTACATAAACTGGAACTAAAATTTCGAGTTGATGCATGATACGGTTACCGATTGTGATATCAAAGTTTTGATAAGTGTAATTAATTAAGCTTCTGAATTTAGTTAAATCTTCTTCGCTTAATTTATATCTCTTGTCGTTACTTGCTTCATTAAATAAGGAAGTAAGTTTATCATAGCTTAAAGTAATCTTATTAATCTCTTCATTAACTTCAAAAGGAATATTTTGATCATCAAAAGAGATGGTGATAGCTCTATCGTAAACCTTGTCGGTAATAGTAAAGGTTGAATCATCTTTATTTGCAGTAGCAATAAACCAGGTATTAGCTGGAATTTTTAAGATACCGTTTTCAAGATGTAATGGTGGATCAAAATCATAAGGAAGTTGCATGATTTTTAACGCCCACTTGTCGACTGGATATTCTAGAATTGATAAAAAGTCAGCAAAATAATATTCAACACGGCTAATATTGACTTCATCAAGAACCATTACGTTCATGTGGTGAGTTTTGTAAGTTGCATCATAAAGACGCTTTAAAAACTCAGTCTCATTATAAGTTTTTGAAAAATCGTTATAAAAACCAAGTAAAGACGTACGGTCACGCCAAGTGGCTTGAACTGGTTCAAAGAAAGAATCTTCACTGATATAATCTGAAAAATAACGAGCAAGAGAAGATTTACCAGTACCAGATAGACCTTCTAAAATGATAAGTCTACTAGCAGCTAAACCTGAAACAAAGGCTCTAATTGTATGGATATCGAAGTAAAGTTTTTCGCTTTTTGCTAAATATTTGCGGAAATTTTCACAAAGTTCATCAAGTTTAACATCATCATCATAAAAATCTTCTTCTCTATTTGCTTCATTTGCTACATCGATTGAGCATAAACCAGGGAAAACGATTTCTTTATCTTTTAAGACTTTGTTTTCACTTTCACCAGCTTGAGCAGGTGCGCCAGCGTAGCTTGCGCCTGCGCTTCCGCCTCCAACATAGTTTCCACTAGCGTCAACATTCATCTCACCAAAAGAATGAGCGAGTTCTCCTTGCTCTGCAAGGAGCTTATCTTCTTCTTCAACTTCTTTCTTTTCTTGAGATTCAAGCTCTTTAACGCGCGAACCAAAAAAGCGGAATGGTTTATCGATGTTTTTAAAGTTAACTACGAGAAGTGTAATTCCGAAAACAAAACTAGCTAAAATTAAAAAGAGGAATAGACCAAGTAAAATTGAAACGCCCAAAGCGAGTAAATTGTTACCAATTAAATCGAGTTCATAAGGATATTGGGCGCATAAGCCAATTCCAAAACAAAGAACTAAACAAATTAAAAAAGTAAGCGAATAAACGATAATCCATTTTTTAGAAAATTTCGATTCATCGTAATACTCAGCAAGGCGATATTCATAGATAAAAGCGACCGTAAAGATTAAAACATAGATTAAAAAGCAGATAAGTAAAATATAAAACTGAGCTGAACCATTAAATTCAACTAAGCCTAAGAAATTACCTAAACTTGCAATAGGATTGGTGCTTACAAAAAGTGGCTCACGTGCATCGATTGCAAGCCCTGCAATTAAGACCATCACGCAATAAAAATAGACGATACCAATTGCAATGAAATTTTTTCTCGTGAAATGTGTTTTCATATATTTTACTCCTTGTTGCCTCTTTTATCTTTGTCTAGTTTTGAAACTAGATTATTCCATTTTTCCTTGACTTTTGCAGAGATTTCTTTAATTTTTGAAGGTTTTTCATTTCCTTCACTCTTTGCTTTTTCTTCACTTTTAGATGCTTCGCCTTCTTCATTAACATTCATCTTTAAAACGATTTCAGGATTGTCTTTATAGTTAATTACTTCGTTATAATCGATTTTTATTTCTTCTTCAACCGGAAGGCTAGACGAATAATCATATTTTATAACGCTATCTAAATATTCAATTCGAGATTCAATGCTTTCTTCATATTTATTACGGTAATGATCAAACATAAGTAAGCAATAAACAACCGATAAAACCGTAATAATTCCTGAATTAGATTGAAGAAAAACAATAAAAACGCCTAGTAAAGGAACTCTAGCATCGTTATATTTTCCAATGATTTTATCGTAAGTTAAATAGCCATTATATAGTCTATTTGTATCGCTTATGGCATTTGAATCGCCTCTAGTTACAAAAGTATTATCATCTCTAATTTCAATAATTCTATGAACGTAAATGACATCATCTTCTCCATAAAAAGCGACAACATCGTATTGATTTATCTCTTCTACGCTTTGGTATTTTGTGACTCCAATTATATCGTAAGTATCAAATTGATTGTTGAGATTATATTCATCTAAATAGTCATTAGCACTATTTCTTTCTGACATCGAGCCAGAGCTAATAACAATAAAACCCGAATCGCCAAAAAGAAGATTGTTATTAAAAAAGCGAGAATATAAAGAAAAACCAAAAAAGGCTACTACTAAGCCCAAAAATGCATAACTTGTAATTCTTGAAGCGATGCG
>CALVMF010000120.1 GCA_944342125.1 uncultured Bacilli bacterium
TCTGGATCATCAACTTTTTCAAATCTAGTATTGTAATTAAACAAAACTGGAACATCGCAAGCATGGAAAGTTATTAGCCCGAGTTTTTTGCAATCTGGTGTTGTATGAGAATATTCATATTTATATGCTTTTGCTTTATATCTACTAAGAATTTTAAGCAAAGGATCTAAATATAGTTTATGAGTCAAGGCATCACTTGCTCTTCTTCGATAAGCTCCCTTTCCTCTTTTTACTTTAAGGCGAAAAAGCTTAACCATAAAAGGAAGAGCAATATCAGGTGCTTTTAATAAAAATAGATTGCCTTCATCAATCACATTGCCTATTAAAAGCTCTTTTTTCGATTCATGCAATTTGTTAATAGGAAAATCTTTTAAATCGTATCCATCAACTGTAGGTGAAAAAGGACAGCGTAATTCTCCCTTACGATAAGCATAATTAGCTAGTTTTTTATTAGCCACTTTAATATCTTCAGGATCTAAATAATATAGTTTTGTCAAATTCTTCTTTTTGATTTTAAGATATTTTAGGTATTTCTTAGCTAGTTTAGCGCTCTCCTTATAAGTAAAAAAATGTTCCGAAACTGGCGACATAGTAATTGCTTTATTAAAATATTGCTTCGCTTTTTCTATAACCATTAAAGCCAAAATCGAAGAAGCACCAGCTGATTGACCAAATAAAGTTATATTATTTTTATCACCATTAAAGTTTTCGATATTTTCTTTAATAAATTTCAATGCCAATATTTGGTCGCTTATTCCATTATTTAAGTCAAAATTCTTATCTAACGAATTCAAATTTAAATAACCATAAACATTTAATCGATAATTGAAGTTAACGATAATGCAACCAACTTCATTAGCAAATTCAAGCGATTCGTATTCAGCAATATTGTTGTCTTTTAATCCTGTTCCGCCAGTTGCATAAGATCCACCATATACCCGAACCATTACTGGAACAATTTTATTTTTAGCACATTTAGGGACATAGATATTTAAATATAAGCAATCTAGATTATTGTTGCCTACGCTAAAAGTTCCCTCCCTTTGTATTGGGTTTGATTTAGGCTTAAAAGCTTTATACGTGCCGCTCCACTTATCAGGTTCAAGAGAATGTTTAAACATTAACTCACCTATAGGAGCTTTAGCAAAAGGTATTCCATAAAATTTATATCCGTCTTCAAATTCAAGACCTTCAACAAGACCAAATTTAGTTTGAACAATCTTATTCATTTTGAATTTTTCTCCGCAAAACTAGATTATTTTTAATTTTTGTGGAAGATTTCTATTGCTAAAGATAATAATTTAGTAAATCTTTCTTTACTCTTGTTTGCTTCTTCGATAACCTCTTCATTAGTAATTTTTTTATCAAGAATTCCACAAGCCATATTAGAAATAAATGAAATTGCCATGGTTTTCATTCCCATGTGATTTGATACGACAGCTTCGATTGCAGTTGACATACCACAAGCATCAGCACCTAAAGTTCTCATAGCTCTAATTAAGGCTTTAGTTTCAAATTGCGGTCCGCTATATTGGATAAATACGCCCTTATGTACAGGCAAGTTCTCTTCTTTTCCCTTTTTATATAAAATTTCATTTATTTCATAAGAATATGGATTAGACATATCTAGAAAACGTGGCCCAAATTCATCAATATTTTTCCCAGTTAAAGGGCTAGGCATAAAACAATCGATGTGATCATCAATAATCATAAAGTCTCCAGGATGATATTTTGTGTTTATACCACCAACTGCATTAGTAAGGATGATTTTATTTGCTCCTAAAAGATGCATTAATCTTATAGGTCTAGTCGCTTCTTCGCTATTAAATCCTTCATAACAATGGAGTCGTCCTTGCATTAATACGACTGGAATATCCTTAAAATAGCCGAACACAAAGCGACCTTTATGATCTGGGTTTGTTGAAATTGGAAGATTTGGGATTTCTTTATAATTTATTGTTGAAACGATTTTAATATTATCAGCAAACTCACCTAAACCAGTTCCTAAAACGATAGCAATTTCTGGTTTAAAATCAGTAATCTCTCTAACTTTGTTTACCATTTTTAAATAATCATTATATTCCATACTTCTTCTCCGCCTTACCAAATAAGTATATACAATTTAATTGCGGCATAATAACTAGAAATATTTATAAAATTAGAAAGATGTAAACATAAATCCCAACATTTGCTAAATTTTTATTGCAAAACTTACATTAAATTAAAAACTCCATGTTTCAGGAGTTTTTAATTATATCAATAAACTTCGTATAACTGATTGTCAGTATCGCCTTTATGATTCGCTAAGTAGTCGTTCATTGAATCGAGATTAAATTCTTCCCCAAGATCAACAAGAACAAATGAAGCGTTAGCGTCCAATATAGAAACAAGTTTAAAACCTAAATCAATGCCATATAATGTTTGAGTTGCCTTATTTACATTAACTTTCAAATTAACGTCACCAAGTACACTTGTTTTTAGTAATTCTTCCGTATTTAGCGTTAATGCAAAATAGGAATTTTCATTTTCCGCTGAATCTTTATATTCATAGGATTTGATTATATTTTCAAAATGGATTGTCGAATCATCGCTACTTGAATCATCACTCGATGAGCTATCTTGAGAAATGATGTCTTCGCTAAATCCTAAACCTACATTACAAAGATAATAAACAATATTATCTAAGAAAGTATTAATATCAGCTTTTACATATACTTCATATGGTTTCCATTTGCCAATGAATATGCCGCCATCAAAGAATTCTTCTTTTCTATTTATATAAATATAGTCATCTTTATAGTAAACTCTTAAGCTTCTATTTCTTAAACTTGGTGATTTTCCAGTCGATAAAATAGGTAGAGTTGGCACTTTGCTAATTTCAGCATCGACACTTACATTGCCTTTATCGTTATAAACTTTTAAATCCAAAGGTATTTCAGTTAAATTCCACCTTCCTAAGTTTAAATCAACAGTTCCTTTAAAATGGTAGTGATTATATCTCGATGTATTAATACCTAGTTGTAATAAAACAGCTAAACTATCAAATTCGATATAATTTTCGGATGGGTCTAGTCTAGTTTCTTCTAAAGAATCATCAAATGAAGTTAAATTTACTTGGAAATTATAGACATTGCCATCATATTCAAAATCACTAACTTTAAAGTATTTTAAGATGCCTTTAGCACTTGAAGCTTCTGAATCATAGCCAAGTTCTAATTTAATTGTTGAATCTATACCAAGAAGTCCAGTTGATAAAACAAGCTCAATTTTGTTATTAGTAACGTTAAAAGAATCAATTAAACCGATTTCAAAAAGCTTTCCATAATCGTTGTTATTTATAGCTTCCATTAATGGTAAAGTTGATAAATCATTAAGCATATCGCCAAATAATTCATAAAAATGGTCATCTTTGTTATTTAAAATCTCTTGAACCATTGAGAAAACATCTGTAAAGAAACTGCTTGAAAATCTTCCTTTTAA
>CALVMF010000121.1 GCA_944342125.1 uncultured Bacilli bacterium
AAGTGATACATTCGCCTTTTAACTAGTAATTTATTAATAATGTTTTCCACAAAGTTATCCACATTTTGTGTCAAAATTTTTGAATTTTAGTAGTTAATTGGCACTTTTCTAGTAGGAAACTAGTAATAACGCAAAATTTGATAGTTTTCCATATTGATTTCTACATAGCTTTTCCACAAAATGTGGATTAAAATTGTGGACAAAATATTTTAGTTTCTCTTTTAGGCGAAACGACTATAGTTATCCACGTGGATTCTACATAGAAATCCACAAAATGTGGATAAAGAGAAAAATATTAAAATAGAGAGAATTGTATGTGATATAATTTGCTATATAAAAGAAGGAGGTAGAATTAATGAATTTTATCAATGTACTTGCTGGCTTTGAACTTGGATTAGGTGGAATTGTTGCTATTGTTGTTGTCGCTGTCGTACTTATTTTAGTTATAGCTTTGGTTGCTTGGTATATTTCGACCATGAACTGGTTTAGAAGAACTAAAGTTAAGGTCGACGAGGCTAATAGTGGAATCGATGTAGCTCTTACTAAACGTTACGACTTATTAACTAAAGCACTTGCTTCTGTTAAAGGATATGCAAAGCATGAAAGCGAAACTTTAAGTAAAGTTATCGGAATGAGAACTGGTAACATTAAAGATTTATCTCTTGATGAAAAAAGTAAATTAAATGCTGAATTAAATGAGGTTCAAAGAGGAATTAATGTAGTAGTCGAGCAATATCCTCAATTAAAGGCTGATACACAATTTAGTTTACTTCAAAATCAAACTGCTGATTGTGAAGAACAACTTCAAGCAGCAAGAAGAGTTTATAATTCAAATGTTTCTACATTCAATCAAAGAAGAGTAACTTTCCCTAGTTCATTTGTTGCAAAGCGTATTGGATTTAGAGAAGATCTTGAATTCTTTAAGGCTGATGAAGAAAAAAGAGAAGATGTTAAATTTGAATTCTAATTAAACGATGGAAAATACAGATGTTAAATTAGAAGAACTCGATAATGTTAGGTTAAAGTTAAGAAAAACAGCAATTATTTTGCTTTTTATATTTACAATCATCGCAGTTATTGGGATTATTCTTTGCATATTAAATCTTTTTGCTTATGTAGGTGATTCTACATTATTAATTGTTGGTTTTTTAATGCTTCTTGTTGGAATTATTGGTGATATTTTATCTATCAATAATTTGAACACTAAGCTAATTAAAAAGTTTTCTGAAGCTTTTAATCGCAATTATATGAAAGAGATATATGGTGAAAATTACGTATGCGATAGTAAACGTGGTTTAAGTTATTCATATTTATCTTCTAGTGATGTTTTAAATAGACCAAATGAATTTTCCTCTAATAATTATTTTTCTAGCACATATAAAAATATAGAAATTGAAGGTTCTGATTTTATTGCTACGTTTATCCACTATACAACTGATTCTAAAGGTCATACCCACCAAGTTAGAAACAATTATGGTGGTAAATGTTATGTGTTTAATTTTCCAAGAAAATTTGATAACTATTTTTGCTGCTTTGAAAAAGGTATTAAATGCGAGTTATACAAATCACCTTCTAATAGATCCAAAGTTGAATTTGAGTCTGTTGACTTTAATAAAAACTTTGAATCATTTAGCAGTGATCAAACTTTTGCTTTTTACTTAATGACGCCACAAGTACAGCTCGCTCTTCTTGACTTTGATAAGGCAGTGGATAGCAATATTGTATTTGTTGTTGATGAGAATAGATTATTTGTGTTTATGAATAACTACCATAGTAAATTCAAAATAAATGTTTTTACAAAAATCGATAAAGAGCTTTTAAAGAATTATTTATTAGAATTAACTTTGCCTTTAAAACTAATTGATAATTTTGATGTAGATAAAAATAAATTCTTAGATTCTTCTTTAGATTAGCATTGAAACTTTGAATATATTATCTCAACACTGCTATAAAAAATTTACATAATTTATTGTAAAAAGTTAAAAAAAGTATTGCGCACAATCTTAAGTCTATGTTATATTATTTGAGCGCGTGAGAGACGTGCATAGCGGACCAGTGGTGTAGTGGTTAACATGCCACTCTGTCACAGTGGAGATCGAGGGTTCAAGTCCCTTCTGGTCCGCCATTTTTTCTGGCCCGATAGCTCAGCTGGTAGAGCAAAGGACTGAAAATCCTTGTGTCCGCAGTTCGACCCTGCGTTGGGCCACCACTAAATTTAAAAATATAAATATTATATAAATAATTAGCTATGATTAATTTATCAATTAATTATAGTTATTTTTTTATTTTAAAAAAATTCTAGACATTAATTTTTTTAAATGTTAATCTATCTTAGCCTTATGTATAAGATAGATGACTTAGTCGTAAACAACAAAAACCTTGTCTGTAAAATAACAAGTGTTTTGCATAATGTTGATTTTGGCTTAGGACCAAATGACTATTTTATGTTGGAACCTTGTTTCCCTACTAGAGGGGGTAGTGAAGTCAAGTATTATGTTCCAACTAATAGTGAAGGTCTTTGCAGAAGAGCTCTAAACAAAAATGAAATAGATGAGTTATTAAAAAAAGTTAATAATCTTGACTTATTATGGATTCTTAATCCAAAAGTAAGAAAAGCTACTTTTAGACATATCTATTACAAAGGTGATCCGCTAGATGCTCTTAAAATAATTAGGTCCTATGAAGTAAAAAAAGTAGAACTTAATAGTTGTGGGAAGGATTTATCCTATTCTGATAACAATTTGTTGAATGATATTAAAAGAAAATTATACAACGAATTTTCATTAGCATTAGGAGTGGAACCTTCTGAAGTCGAAGCTTACATAAAGGCAAAAATCGAGAGTTTTGAATAAGCAAATTCTTTGCGTTTAATCGCTGTTTTGAGTAATCTTTATACGAGGTATTTGTATGAAAGATTTGATTATTATTGGGGCTGGTCCTGGAGGGGTAACAGCGGCGATTTATGCTAAAAGAAGTAATTTGGATTTTGCTATATTCGAAAAATCTTGCATAGGTGGTAATGTTGTCAACGCTTATGAAATTGAAAATTATCCAGGTGTTGGCAAAATCGTTGGTGCTGATTTAGCTTTACATTTCTCGGATGAACTGGAAAAATTAGGCATCGAAATAAACTATGATGGGGTTGTTTATATAGAAGTTGACAACATTACTAAGTCTTTTACTATAACAACTGAAAGCGGATTAAGGTATGAGACGAAAAAAGTTCTGTTAGCACTCGGAACAAAATCCAGAAAGCTACAACTTGACGAAGAAGAAAATCTAATTGGAAGGGGTGTTTCTTTTTGTGCAACATGTGATGGAGCTTTCTACAAAAATAAAATCACCATGGTGATTGGTGGTGGCAATAGCGCCATCTCGGAAGCAAAATATCTTTCGCGAATTGCCACCAAAGTATATGTGGTAACTAGACACGAGCTTAAAAAAAAGAAAAAAGATTTGAAGGA
>CALVMF010000122.1 GCA_944342125.1 uncultured Bacilli bacterium
CAAGCTTTAAACGACCGCTGTCAGACGAAAGCTACCGACCTAAGCAAATGCCTGCCGGCTCTCAAAACAGCTCCCCACGCGCCCCGTTTCACAACAGCAAAAGAAAAGCTGAATTCGTCCACTTGCAAACGCTTCAAAACACGACATAATATTAATGAAGCAACTTGTGCAAAACTGAATGAATGGCTTTAAATAACGACACTAAGTATTAGAAACAATTATAAAGAGAAGGAGATACAAAGTTTCCTTCTTTTTTGATGGAAATTGAATAAAGGTAAAAGAAATTGTCTGTAGTGAAGTGCCAATTTGCTATTAATCATAATTTATTAAATTAATCATAAAATAACCAATTTTTGCGGCGTTTTTAATAAAAAATAATGTATATTTAATGTTTAAAATTCATATCTAGAAAACGATTATTTTTGTAGTGAATATTTTAAGTTATACTTTTGTAACTGTTCATAGAATTTTAATTGTTTAAAGCAAAATCAATTTTGCATTAAAAAGTGATCAAAGAAAATCTTTCTGTAAGACCTTTTAATTTTATAATGCCAATTTTAGTGCATTATCTTTTAATGTTGAAAAGTATAAAATTTAATTAATAAAAAAATGGATTTATGGAGGATGTAAATAATGAAAAAGAAATATTTAGTTCTTATCCTTTTAGGAGCAATTACTTCGTTCTCAATATATGGATGTGGAAATAAGCAGGAAGAAAACAATAATAACAATATTAACTGGGCTGAAGTTGTTAAAAATGTGATCAGTATTGAAAAGACAGATACCAATGGTAATGTCGATACTTATACAGTAACTTGTGAAAATGGTTATTCTTTCTCTTTTGAAGTCACAAACGGTCTAAACGGTGAACAAGGCATCCAAGGTGAACCTGGAGAAGACGGTCATACTCCTGTAATTACTATTGGTGAAAATGGTAACTGGGTTATTGATGGAGCAGACACAGGAATAAGTTCTAAAGGTGAAAAAGGCGATACTGGAGAAAAAGGAGATGATGGCTTAACTCCATTTATTGGCGACAATGGAAATTGGCGGATTGGTGAAATTGATACTGGAGTAAAAGCTGAAGGTAGTGATGGCGAAGACGGTGAAACACCTTATATTGGTGAAAACGGAAACTGGTTTATAGGCAATCAGGATTTAGGTATTTCTGCTCAAGGTCCTCAAGGAGAAGCAGGAGCTGATGGAATAGATGGAGAAACACCTTATATAAAAGATGGATATTGGTGGATTGGTGATACCAACACAAATGTAAAAGCCGAAGGTAGTGATGGCGAAGACGGTCAAACTCCTTATATTGGAGAAAATGGCAACTGGTTTATTGGCAACCAAGATACTGGAGTAAAAGCAGGAGAACAAGAAGAGACATTTAATATTACTTTTGATGCTAATGGTGGCTTAGTAAACGGACAAGAAACATATGTAATTTCTGCTGAAAAAGGTAGTTGCATCGAAAATCTACCTACCCCAGAAAAATATGGAGCCTACTTTAGAGGATGGTTTACTGGAGATTCTGTTAATGATGGACAATTCACAAAAGTAACGCCTGTGAGCTATGATTTAACTTTATATGCTAGATGGCAAGAAATGCCTAGATATACAGTAACTTGGTCTAATCCTAATGGTGAAGTATTAGAAGTTGATAGTGATATATTAGCTGGAAGTGATTTTCCTACTTATGATGGTGAAACGCCAACATATGATCCATTAAATACAGGCACTTCTTTAACTTTTATTGGGCGGCAAGACAAACCTGACTACGTTTGGTTAAATGAGATGATTATTGCTAGATATGAAGAGCTCGAAAAGGAATACACAGTAACATTTGAACTAGGTGAATATGGTGAATTTTATAATCCTAATGATAAAGCTTCAATTTTTTACTATGGGGAATATGTTAATACGCCTAAAATTAATTTAGATAACGTTCCAAACAATATATCTTTTGATGGATGGTATTACGATGCTAATTTTGAAAAGCCAGTTAATTTTGGAGCGGACTATGTCACTAGCGACCTAACTTTATATGCAAAATGGGTTCAAATTGGCGAGATAATTCCAGAAGATGTAATGGATATTACAGATTATTTAACTTTCTATTACGATGCTGAAAGAGAGGGATATGTTGTTAGAAGTTATAATGATGTTGAACATTATCCAAATGTAAAAGTTCCTGATACATATACTGGAGAAGAAGGAACTAAACCGGTTGTGGGTATTCAAAATACATTTGCCTCTAATCAATTTATTAAATATGTTGAGCTTCCAGACTCACTAGAATATATCGGTGATAATGCTTTCTCTGGTTCTACAATCGAAAGTGTTAAATGTGGAGATAAAATCGAAAGCCTTGGTGATTATGCATTTTACGAAACTCAAATAGAATATTTTGATTTTCCAAAAAAATTAAAAAATATAGGAAATTATTGCTTTGAAAATGCACATCTTAAAAGTGTTGACTTAAGTTCAACTAGTGTTGAAACAATTGGAGATTATGGATTTACTAATAATTATGATCTGAGCGAAGTGAAGTTCTGTGAGACACTAAAAGAAATAGGTGCATTTGGCTTTTATTGTACAGATATTTATGAGATTGACTTATCAATGACTCAAATTGAATCTATAAAAGCTTATTGTTTTAGTGGTTCATCAAATCTCCAAAAAGTTCTTTGGCCAGATAACATTTTAAGTATTGGGGATAATGCATTTAGTTCTACCGGCTTAATTAATGTAGTTATTCCTGATTCAGTTGAATCTATTAGTAGTCAAGCCTTTTATTACTGCTATGAATTAGTTAACGTAGTTATACCACTTTCGGTGAAAACTCTTGGAAGTGGTTGTTTTGAGGAGTGTTCTAAAGTTACTATTTTCTGTGAAGCAACGTCTCAACCAGAAGGATATGACCTAACTTTTGCCGGGCCTGGTGCTGTTTACTGGTATTCTGAAGAAAATCCAGGTTCTAATCCAGGAAATTATTGGCATTATAATGAAAACGGCGAACCTTGGAAGTGGTGATATAAAACTTTTTTGTCTAAGTGTAATTGTTCAGACCAACTTATCTTGAATTGCACAAATCAATTTATAAAAGAATAGAATCGCTGTCTGATATTTATAAAACCTTGAGATAAAAAGCTCAAATCCATAATCTTAATTATGAACACGATATAGTAACTGTTTAAATCTTTTTAGAGCATATTTAATAATTAAAAAAATTAGTGTAATAAATAGATTAATTAACAAAAAAACGAATAACAAAGTAAAATACTTGTTGAGTTTTTGATAGAAAATTAAGTCATAAATAGTGAAATAATAGTGAAAAAATAGTGAAATTTTTGTAGAATAATATTACAAAAGCAAATGATTAAGCCTTTAATAAACAACGAAATACTCAATAAAATTTTAGAAATTGAGAAAAATAAGTTTGCTTTAAA
>CALVMF010000123.1 GCA_944342125.1 uncultured Bacilli bacterium
GATATGTTAGAAAGCGCGATTAATCCTTGGCTATTAAAAATATTTATTGGGGTTGGCGTTGGGATATTTTTAGTTATCGGATTATTGAGAATCGTTTTTCAACAGAACCTAAAAATGTGGCTCTTATTCTTTTATTTTATTATTTTTGGACTTGGGTGTTTCTTAGACGGAAAAAATGGCGAAGCAATTATTTCTATTGCTTTTGATTCGGGTGGCGTTACTACAGGTCCAGTCACTGTTCCTTTTTTACTTACATTTGGAGCTGGCGTTGCAGCAGTTAGAGGCGGTAAAAATGCTTCAAGCGACTCCTTTGGTATTACAGGAATTTGCTCTATTGGTCCTTTAGTTACGACAATGCTTCTCTTTTTAATTGCTAGCAACTTTATTGATTTTACGAATTTTAAAAATACAATTGATGGTAATTCATTGCTTGGAGAAGTTATAAGTTCGGTCTGCTTAGAAGTTTTACTAGCGGTTGCTCCACTTTTTATTTTCTTTTTGGTATACCAAGCAATTTTTATTAAGTTGCCTTTAAAAGAACTTTTAAAAATTATACTAGGCTTTGTTTATACCTATATTGGTCTTGCGGTGTTTGTTTCGGCTGCTAAATATGGTCTTATACCAGTAAGTTATACGCTTGGAACTAATTTAGGTGATCCAGTTCATGGAGGTCAATATAGTTATCTTCTTATAATACTTGCGATTTTTATTGGTTGCGCAGTCGTACTTGTTGAACCAGGCGTGCACATTTTAAATAAACAAGTTGAAGAAGTAAGTGGCGGAACAATCTCTAAAAACAAAATGCTTATAACTTTATGTTTAGGTGTAGCAATGGCGGTTGTTCTTGAAGTTGTTCGCGAAGTTTACGGTCATTTTTCGATTATTTATTACTATGTACCAATTTACATGCTTAGTATGGGCTTATCATTTGTGGTACCTGATATTTATACGGCGATAGCGTTTGACTCAGGTGGAGTTGCCAGCGGAACAATGTCATCTTGCTTCGTTTTGCCATTTATTATGGGTATTGCATCAATTATTGGAGAAAATAGTGGTTTTGGTGTAATTGGTTTATTAAGTGCTATGCCTATTATTTGCATTCAACTTTTAGGTCTTGATTCAACAATTAAAATCCATCTTAGATATAGAGAAGTTCGTAAAAAGGTTCGCGAAACAAACGATTGCCAAATTATTCATTTATAGGTGCTAGCTATGTTTTTTAAAAAGAAAAAGCAGATAGAAGAAGTTAAAGTCGGTAGTGAAAATTACGACAAAGAATTTGAAACAACAAAATTAAAAATTATGGTTGTTATAGTTGATCGTGGACAAGGCGATTATTTTGTTAAAACTTTTGAAAAAAATGGCGTCGCTATGTCGATTAATGTCTATGGTACAGGCACCGCGACTAAGGAAATTTATGATATTTTAGGTGTTGGTGAAACTAAAAAAGACATTGTTATTTCTTTAGTTAAAATTACTGATATCGAAAAACTTTCTCAAATTGTATCAGCTAGATTTGCCATGGCAAAAAAATATAAAGGAATAAGCTTTTGCGCAGATATTGACTCTGTTGCGGGAGTTTTAGTTTATAAGTATTTAGCAAATATTAGAGAAAACAAAAGGAGAGACAATAATGGAAGAAAGCAAAAAGAACTATGACTTGATAATAGTTATTGTCAATCAGGGGTATACTGGTGCTGTAATGGACGCAGCAAAAGAAGCGGGAGCAAGAGGAGGAACAACTTTTGTTGCTCACGGAACTGGTAACAAAGAATTAGGGTCCTTTTTTGGAGTAGTAATTCAACCTGAAAAAGAAGTAGTTTTTATCATTGTTGATGAAACTATTAAAGATGATGTCATGTTAAATATTTATAAAAATGTTGGTTTAGATAGTAAGGGTAATGGTATTGCCTTTTCTATAAAAGTCGATAATGTAATCGGCTTCACTCCATTTGATAAGGTGGAGAAAGAAGAAATTAAACATGAATGAAGCAAAAAAGATAAATAGTCAAGATAAGCTTGGCTGGAGAATGTGGCTTATTGTTATTTTAATTGGCTTAGCAGGTCAATTTGCTTGGTCAATTGAAAACATGTATTTAAATACCTTTATCGCCTATTTAAATTTTACTGCTGAACCAGCAGAAAAATTTGACTACAACTTGTTAATTGCTGTCACAACCGCTTTAAGTGCAATAACAGCAACTTTAACAACCCTTTTAATGGGTGGACTTAGTGATAAATATAGGAAAAGAAAGATTTTTATTACAGTTGGCTACATTTTATGGGGTATTTCAACAGCATCTTTTGGTTTATTAAATGTAAATAATGCGACTGGTTTACTACCAATTTCAATGAGCGCCATGACGGCTGCAATCATGGTTATTGTAGTTGATTGCATTATGACCTTTTTTGGCTCAACTGGTAATGATGCGGCTTTCAATTCTTTTATCACAAAAAATATCAGCGAAAAAAATAGAGCAAAAGTTGAAGGAGTATTAGGAATATTACCTTTAATTGCAATGCTTATTATTTTTGTTGGATTAAATGGCTTAACAACTGAAGCGAGCGGATATAGATGGGATTTATTTTTCTATATAGTTGGCGCGCTTGTCCTTCTTGTTGGTATCATTTCGATATTTTTAATTCCAAAAGAGAAAAAGGAAAAGAAGAGTGATGAACCTTATTATTCACTTTTACTTGATGGATTTAAACCAAACGTTATTAAAAAGAATAAAGTTTTATATTTAATTTTAATAACCTATTTTATTTTTAATGTTGCAGTCCAGATTTTCTTTCCATATCTAATGATTTATGTTGAAAGAACCTGCAAGATAGCAAATACTGGCGATTCATTTTTAACTCCTTTTGCTATTGTAATGGCGGTTGCCTTGCTTTTAGGATCTGTATTTAGTGTTTTTATTGGCTTTAGAGCTGATAAAAAAGGTAAAACCAGAATGATTATTCCTACTCTTATCATAATGGCGTTAGGCTTAATCATGATGTTTTTTGTACCATTTATTGAAAATGAAGTTTTAAGAATAGTTTATTGCTCAATAAGTGGACTTGTAATGATTTTAGGTTATGTAAGCTTCCCTTCCTTGCTTAATGCTTTAGTTAGAACAAACATTCCTAAAGGTAAAGAAGGAATCTTTATGGGCGTAAGGATGATTTTTGTTGTCGCTTTACCTATGTGCATTGGACCATTTATCGGAAGTGCATTAAACAATACAACTGGAAGTATTTATACTGATGAGTTTGGAACTCAAAATAGCCTTCCTTCTAATTATGGATACCTAGTTGCTTTAATTTTCTTACTTTTAACTCTTATTCCATTATATTTTGTCTTTAAATACTCTAAAAATGAACCAAAAAATCATGGTACATTGGTTAATGATCTTTTAATTAAAGAAGGAAAAAAGATAGAAGA
>CALVMF010000124.1 GCA_944342125.1 uncultured Bacilli bacterium
CATCGCTAACAAATAATTTTGCAGTTTCTGAAGGATTCGAAATGTATTCACTACCCTTGATTAAGCTTGATTGAGCGCTTGTTTTGATGTAGTAACTTTCGCCGACTGTATAAATGCCATTTTTAGCACTACTTATCTTGTGCCAACTTGCATTTTGAATGTTTAAAACATAATCTCCAGTGCTATCTGAGAACGAACTGATAACGCGATTACCAGAAGGAACTCCAGTTGGGAAATCGCCACTTACTTCATCGACCTTTTTAGCAACCCAATTCTTATTTGTTTCATTTGTTTCATCATAGGAAGCTAAAATTTCATCATTTTGATTTGCTTTTAATTGACCATTTTTATACGAATCTTGATAGGTATAGTAGTACCCTAATTCGTTCTTGTATAAAAGATTGCTAAAACCTTCTTCAAGCGAAATGCCTTCGATTGCATAAACATTTAAAATGTTGTTTAAAATGTTTCCATCACTATCAAGAGAAACAATATTTTCTCTATAGCTCATCTTGTTTTCGTCATTTCCGCTAACTAAATCAACATAACTATTAAAAATATCGTTATTATTTGCCTTAAATTGACCGACTATTGCGGATTTTTCTGTCGTTTCAGCAACTTTTATGGCTCCCGAAACTATAAGATTACTAGCATCTTTTGAATAAAGTTTTGCGCCGTTATTAAGCGTTAACGTATTTAAAGTTAAGCTTCCGCTTTCGCTTCTTAAGTATGTATTTAAATTAACTTCACCTAAGTCCACTTTCATTAAATCGTTAGCTAAATTAAAACCAAATTTACTAGCTTTATAGGCAATTTCTTTATCGGTACTTACGCTACTAGCACTTAAATCTTCAATTGTTAAAAGATTGAAATCGTTAATTGTAACTTTTGAGTTTGCACCATTAATACTACCTTTATTAACCTTGATTTCTCCACTTTCAAGTTTGATAAGTGAAGAATCATCGCTTCCAATGAATTTAATTCTATTTTCATTGATTAAATTGGTTGAAGCGTAATCAAAAGAAGTTTCAAAGATTGACCCTGCTTCAAAAGTAGCTTCGGCTTTTAAAGAACTAAACTCGTAAGAGTCAAATAAATTGGCTCCGCCATAAATTCTTCTTTCAACTTCTGAAAAATCTTTGTAATTTGCTAAGGCTGTATTTGTAAAAAGTTTACCACCTGTTTTAACAACAATTTTCCCTTTTCCTGTTGAATCATAAATTAAGCCATTTCCTTCAATAGAACCGCCATTATTGATAGTAATAGTGTGTCCATTTAAGTTGATTGAGGCAAATTCACCAGCTATATCTCCACTTCCTAACTTGCTTACTCCAATTTGTGCTCCAACAATTAAACTGCCGTCGATTACAAGATCTTTCGTTAATTCAAGTGTGATTTTTGCTTCGTTTTCATTCTTTTCAGTGCTTACATTTTCACTAGAATTTGAAGTATTTAAACTTCTTGCATCAGTTTTATCATCGAGTGAATATTCAAAATAAGGCAAATATAGTTTTTTGCCTTTAGCAATGTTTGTTAAATCACTTTTTAATTTATAGCGTTTACTTTCATCAGCAGTTAATTCAATTTGATAGAAAGGATTTACTGTTTCGTAAGTTTTAAAAGCTTCATCTAAAGAAGTAAATTTTGTGGTATCAAAATCACCATGGTAAATCTTGATTGCCTCTTTTTGAGCGTCAATATCAGCTAAATTTGTATTTGAATATGGAAATTCTTTAATATTTTTGTTGCTGTAGTCTTCAAAATAAAGGTTGTTGATGTTGGTGTTTCCAAAACTAGGTTTTACTTGTATTTCTAAAGTATCGCTATCACTTTCTAAACTAAAATCGGCATCACCAAAATCAACAGTTGAAATTGAACTTTCAACTTTTTGATTATCGACCATTTCATACGTTTTTGGTACGTATATATTTTCTAAATCTAAATCTGAAAAAGCGTTAAATTGAATATCGTTTAAAGTCGATGGCAAATAAACATTTTTAACTTTTGATTTGCTTGCTCCTGTTTCGCTATCCCTTTCTCCTGCAAAAGCAAAGAAAGATATTGTTTCAATACCTTCAGAAACAACAATAGTTTCAACGTCATATACCGAAGGATTAGCATCTCCTTGATCTAAATTTGGTAGAAAATGACCAAGAAGTTCAGGAATAAAGGATATTGGTCCAACTACTACTTGTCTTTTTTCATCGAAATTACGATAGTGTTCGCCTGGAATAACTAAACTAGATGGCATATTTTGATCAGAAGGTATTCCAACAGCTTTACGATAAGTTTGTTTTAAAGTATTAGATAAACCTAAAAATTGATCAACTTTTTCTAAATCAGCTGATTTTAAAAGATTACCAATAATTGTATAAAGATCGTTTCTTAAAAAAGCCATATCTTGACCAGTAAAGTTGAGTAAATCATCGCTAAATTGTTCAAAACCATCGATTTTCATATTAAAATCGCTGATAAAGAAGAAATTTGGATCATAGGCTTTAGCGTTTGATGTTTCTAAAATCACTCCATCTTTATTAACCATTGAATAAGTTTTGACCTCAGTCCAATTAGTATCATATTCATGTAAAACAAAAGGAAGGTTATTGACTAAAGCTTTAACATCAAAAGTTGTTTCTCCACTTTCGTTTTGATAAATATAATCCCCAAATGTGAAGTTATCTGGTTGACCATCATCATTTGTGTCGTTTAAAGTGATAGGAATGTTTCCAAAATCAACATAATATTTATTTGGATTTTCGCTAAAAGTGAAATTCGAAAAGTTTAACTGACCAAGATAATCAACTGTATTTTCATCTCTCACAAGAACCCCTTTTAGTGTTTCAGGATCAAAATAAAAAACTGGATCTTTTGCTAGATCTTTACCTTCTTCACTTGAATAAAACTTTTTATAGGCTTCTTTGGCAGCATTTTTCCACTCTAAATTTGGATCTTTGTCATATTGACAAGAGGTTAAAATTAGGGCAATACCAACTGCACTTAAAGAGAATATAGCTGATTTTCTTTTCATAACTAGTCCTTCCACTTAAGAGAAGATGCTTGATACATAATTATTCCAGCAGCCACTCCTACGTTTAAACTTTCGATATCTTGGATTTCAATCTTAATTTTAAGGTCACTTTTATCTTGAATATCTTTAGATATCCCTTTTCCCTCATTCCCTAAAATTATCACATAGTTGGTGTCTTTTTTAAAGTCAATTTTGGATAAATAGACCGAATTTACATCTAAAGATGTACTTACTAATTTGTAGCCTTTATCTTGAAGAGAAAAAAGTAAGTTTTTGTCTCCATTTATGGTGTTTAATTGAAATATTGAACCTTGTGAAGCTTGTATCGTTTTAAAAGCGTATTTAAAGGCACACTCGC
>CALVMF010000125.1 GCA_944342125.1 uncultured Bacilli bacterium
ATGAATAAAAATAAAACATTTATTCTTCAATAATTTTATAACATTTTTATAAAGTCTTTAAAAGCAGTTTATAAAAACTGTCTTTTTGACGTTGCAAAAATATTGATACGAAGACAAATTAACTTTTTTAATTTTTTGCTTGATTTTTGTTATCTAATTTTTTACCTTTTTCTATCTTTGTTGATATGTTAATTATGATGAATTACGTATTAAATAATGAGAAAAAGCAAATCAGTGATTTCATTACACTTAAAAAGGTACGTGAAAATAATGAAGATCTTTCTTTTTTTAAATGATGAAAAAGAAAATGAAGTTGATCAATTTCATTACAATACAATTGAAATAGAAAAAGAAATTTTAAATATTGTAAGTAGTGGAGATTTAACTGCTTTAGATGCTTTTGTAAAAAACTTTAAAACTGTAAGAAATGGAAATTTAGGAATAAGCGAACTAAGAGAAGCTAAAGATATGCTAATTGTTGCAACTACTCTTATTTCGCGCCAAGCGATCAAAGAAGGAGTAGATAAAGAAGAAGCATTATTACTAAGTGATAATATTATTCAAAAATGTGAACTAACTAACGATATATCAACAATTCTTTCTTTAAATTATCAATGTATTTATGAATTCACTAAAAAAGTATCTTTCTTTAAAAGGAACAATAATAATGAACTAGCTAATAAGGTAACAAATTATATTTTAAATAATATTTCTAAACGTATTAGTTTGGATGAACTTGCTAAATCTTTATATATGTCTAAATCTAATCTTTGCTTAAAATTTAAGGAACAAAATAATAAAACCTTAAATGATTTTATATTAGAAAAGAAGATACAATATTCTTTAAATTTATTAAAAAAAGAAGATGTACCTTTATCTAATGTTAGTGAATATTTAGGCTTTTCTTCTTTAGCTCATTTTAGTAGAACCTTTAAAAATATAATGGGATTTACTCCTAGCGAATATAGGAAAAAGCAAGAAAATAGTTAAATTTTGCAAAGATTTTGCTAAATTTAAAGACTTTCAATAAAAAAATGTTGAGATAAATATTTTGAATTTGTATCTCTAAATGATAAATCACTTCATCATTCAATGAAGTCTTAGTGAAGTGAGAATGAAGTAACTTCATTTTAACTTCATTCTAAGTTCATTTTGGCTTATAATAACATCAGTAGAGGAAAATTTATGTTAATTGAAGATTTAATCGAAGGCGTTAATCTAGAAGATGATACAAACGAATTTAAAGGCATTATTAAAGAAGGCGTTAACCCTGCCACTAAAGAAAGGTATGAAATTGGATGGCTAAAAGAAATTGTTGGCTTTGCCAATTCAAAGGGTGGAAATCTTTATGTTGGCGTTGAAGATAAGACACATAAAGTTCTAGCGCTTGAACATAAATTAGCGGATAGTATCGCTTTAATGGTTCATCGATTGATTAAAGAACATATTGAACCAGCAATTAAATATAATATTTCTAAAATTAATGTTCCTAATACTTCACCTACGCGTTATGTTTTAATTATAAGTGTTGAAAGAAACAAGGCGCTTCCAGTCGCTTTGAAATTTAATAATTTCTCTTTCTATTTTGTTAGACATTTTGCTAAAACATCTCCAGCGACAAGTGAAGAAATTCAAAATTTAGTTTTAGAGAGTGAGTCGATAAGCTACGATTCACCTTTTACGCTAGAAGATTTTAATGAATCCGATTTTACATTTTTATATAAAGTTTTTAAAAATAATAATGGAAGAGATTTAACACTAAAGGATTTACAATCTATTGGTTTTATCTCATTAGATAACAAACTTTCTAAAGGCGCTTTGCTTTTTAAAGATAATTGTAAAGATGATGCAACTCTTGTTGTTTGTTCACAGTTTTTAGGAACTTCTAAAGGCGATGATACTTTTTACTATACTAAAGAGATTAAAGGTAATTTATTAAAGGAATACTATGATGTATTAGATTTTTTGACTAATAGAATTGCTAATGGCTTCATTAAAAAAGATGATAAACATGTCGATTTAATTTCCTATCCAAAAAGAGCTTTAAGTGAAGGAGTAGTAAATGCTTTGGTACATCGAAATTATTTCATGAATGGAAGTCAGATAGAGATTAATTTATTTAGTAATCACCTTGAAATTATATCTCCAGGTTCATTAGTTGGAACTAAATGGATGAAAAATGAAAAAGATTTAGCTTCTATTCTGCCATTAAGAAGGAATGAAGTTATTTGTAGTGTGTTTTTTATTTGTAAACTTATGGAAAAAAGAGGAAGTGGCTTTGATAAAATTGAAGAAGAATATAGTCTTTACGATAAAAAATACGCACCATTTGTGAATTCGAATAATTTATACTTTTCTTTAACATTACTTGATTTAAGTAAGAAAAATATTTCGTTGGATAAAGATAAAGAGTTTGCTAAAGTTTTAATACCACAAGAAAAAATAAATTCTAAATATGATCTACAAATTCTAGGCTATTGCTATTATAAACGTAGAAGTGTACAAGAAATTGCAACTTTTTTAAATATGACGCCATCTACTTATTTTAGAAAGAATATTTTAGATTATTTAATAAAGGGTCAATATCTTATTGAGTTTAAAGAAGCAAGAAATACAAAATATATTGCTAATAAGGAACTTGTTTCTTTGGATGATTAATCACTTCATTATTCAATGAAGTCTTAGTGAAGTTAGAATGAAGTAACTTCATTTTAACTTCATTTTGACAACGTTTTTTCATAAAAAAATAGGGTTTTGCAAGGTTTTTTGTGAAAAGAATTGTATTTAATGGGCGAAGTGGACCATTTCTAATAAAGAACTGAACCGTACTAATGTTAATAAGCTACAAAAAGAGGTATTTATACAAAACCCGTAAATACCCAAAAAAAGAGAACCAGAGCTTTTTAGCAATTAACCTACAATAGCACATCATATTAATGGCGCAGTATCTTTGAGGCTAGTTTCTTAAAAATAAAAAGTAAAGGAAAACAATAAATAAATGAATAAAGAAAGATAAGAAACAAAATGATAAAGAAGTTTAATCCTTGGCTCACTAGGCTAGTCAAAAAACCAAAATAAGGTAAAGCAGTTGTTAATTCAACACCAGTAAATAAAACGCCCATGAAAAACACGATTATAAAGACAAAACAATTTATCCAATGTGTACTCATGAAGGGAGCGGAATGGGAAGAAGTGAAGATATGCTCAAAAAACATTGCCTCAATCTCATATTAAGAAAGGTCTTGCTATTAAAGGTGATGGGTACCCAGTTTCCTAGACAATAAATGTTTGTTAACTGGATTATATCATAAGACTAACATGGATGCTTCCCT
>CALVMF010000126.1 GCA_944342125.1 uncultured Bacilli bacterium
AAATTCTACTAACTCACCTAACATAAAGAAAGCTGTATAATCACTAATTCTAGCTGCTTGTTGCATATTATGAGTGACGATAATTATCGTATATTTTTTCTTTAACTCTTTAATAAGTTCTTCTATTTTCAAAGTTGCAATTGGGTCTAAAGCGCTAGTTGGTTCATCCATTAATATTACATCAGGCGACATTGCAATTGTTCTAGCAATACAAAGTCTTTGTTGTTGCCCACCAGATAAAGATAAACCGCTAGCATCTAATCTATCTGAAACTTCATCGTATAAGGCGCTATCTTTTAAAGAATTTTCAACTATTTTATTAAGTGTTTCTTTATTTTTGATGCCTTGGCATTTTGGTCCATAGCAAATATTATTTTTAATAGACATTGGGAATGGGTTTGGTTGTTGAAATACCATTCCAACTTTCGTTCTTAACAAAATAGTATTGATGTTATTTATATCTTCGCCATTATATTTAATTTCGCCTGTTATCTTACAACCTTCAATTAAGTCATTCATTCTATCAAAGCAACGAAGTAAAGTAGATTTTCCACATCCCGAAGGCCCAATAAAAGCAGTAACTTTATTTTTTAAAATGTCGATATTAATATTTTTTAAAGAATGTTTTTCACCATTATCATAAAATAAATCTACATTTCGACAAGAAAATACGATGTCTTTAGGATCAATATTTTCAACACTTGAGATAGGTTCTGCAGGATTTTTGATTATTTCTGATGATTTATTTGTTTCATAATTTTCAAAACTTATCATGTTATTGAGCTCCTTTAAATCTATTTAATCTAAGAGAAATAAGTTTAACTAGTAAAGATAAAACTAAAACAACAATTAAGATAATTATCGCAATAGCACATGCTGCTTGATATCTAGGTGCTTCTCCTCCAAGAATTACGTAAATATGAACGGCAAGAGAAGCATTTCCATCAGTTAGTGATGCATTGTCTCCGATAGTAGCACCCATTGCAAACACTAGCGCTGCGCTTTCCCCAATTATTCTTCCTATTGATAAAAGCGTTGAAGTTAATATACCTGGTAAAGCATTAGGCAAAACAACTTTAAAAGTAGTTTGAGTTCTGCTCGCTCCTAAAGCTAAGGAAGCTTGAGTTAAACTTTGTGGGATAACTCTAATAGATTCTTCGGTAGTTTTAACAATAATTGGTAAAAGCATTACCGCCATCGTTAAACTTCCAGAAAAAATGTTGCCACCTGTCGATCCGCTTAATGCATTAGTAAAAGGAATAAATATAATTGCACCAGCTAAGCCAAATATAATTGAAGGAATACCACTTGTAACATCAATCAATGTTCTAATTGCATTAGTAAAAGCATTCTTTTTAGCATAAACACCAAAATATATTGCTGCTCCAACCCCTAAAGGAAGGGCAAATAAAAGCGAGAAGCCAATAAGTGAAAGCGTAGTAAGCAAAGAACCCCTAATTCCTTCACCTCTTGATAAAAAGCTAGATGCATCAATTCTTACAACACTATCCATTTCCTTAGCAAATTCAGATGCCGTAAGCTCAGTCCCTTTTAGTTGTTCTGAAGTACCATCAATATATTCAACATAGAGATAACTACAATAATAATCTTGATTAATAGTCTCTATTTCATTATTTGCATTCAGTAAAAGATTAAATGGCGAACCATCTTCAATATGAGCAACATAAACTACAGGATTTTGTAAGTTATCAACGCCATCTTTAAAAGCAACGCCCCATTTTTCTGAAAAATAATCACTATTTGATGTGTTTTCAAAAGTTTCATTGCCGATTTCAAAATCCTCTGGAGAGTGTAACGAAACTGTATGGATTGTATAATCGCTAGTCAAAAAATCCCAAGTTAATGTAGATGCGCCCGTAGTAAAAATATAAACTACCATCCATATTAAAATCGCAACTGTAGCTAAGCCAAAACAAACAGTACCACCATTAGTTATACCGTCTTTAATCTTTCTTTTAATATAAACTTTCTTTTCAGCTTTATTTAAGTTCTTATAAGACTTATCAAACTTAAACTTATTTTTAATAGAAGAAAAAAAGTTTGAGAAACTATTTTTTATCTTTTCTAATTTTATCATTTATATAGCTCCTCAATAATTCGTAATCGCTTTTAAAATAAGCGCCAATTTTAGAAAATACTGATGTACTATTTTTTGTTTTTATAGTATCTAGTTTTAATTTAACAAAATTTAAGATTGCGCTTATTGACAAAATAACTAATATTAAAACAATTCCTAAAGAAAATCGGATATCATATCTAATTCCAGTTGCTTCTCCAATTCCAGATAACATTGCACTTGTAAGGGTCATTCCTGAGTTAAATGGATTGTAAAAGCCAACGCCTAAAGCATTGTTTCCAATAACCATTTGAACCGCTGTTGCTTCTCCAAGTGCACGCCCTATTCCCAAAATTATTCCCGCAAAAATGCCACTTTTTGCGCATGAAATAACAACTTTTAAGTTAGTTTGCGCCTTGCTTGCGCCTAAAGCTATAGATGCATTAATTAATCTTGGATCAACCGCTTCAAGAGCATTAATTGAAACCATTGTCATTGTTGGAATAGACATTAAAGCAAGCACTATCGTAGCAGCAAGAATAGAATTACCGCCAGCAGTTTGAATAGGCAATCCACCTATTAAGATACATATAACACCCATTCCAAAAATTCCATAAATTACAGAAGGGATAGATGCTAAAAGTTCAACGCAAGTTTTAATTGTACTTTTAAGTTTTTTCGGAACCATTCTGACAATAAATAAAGATGTAAATATTGAAAACGGAACAGAAATAATTAAAGATAATAATGTGGTATAAAGTGTTGTTAAAAGCAAAAAGAACATTCCGCCATTTCCGTCATAAAGCCATCTTTCGTTAGTAAAAAATAACCCAAAATCTTGCTTTACAACTAGATTAGGATCAGTTGAATAATTATTAATAAAAGGTTGTAAACCTTTAAAACAAATAAAAACAACTATAAAAATAACAAAGCTTCCACAAAGAACAGCAATAAAAAGGAAAATTGATCGAACTATTCGATCGACCAATTCTTTCCTTTTAAATTTGTTATTTTCTATAAAAGTTTTTTTGTCTTGTACTTCGCCTACCATATTAATAGGTTTATAAAGCTGCCTTTACATCAGCCCAAGTCTTAAGTTCGCCTTTATAAATCTTTGTTAATAAATCAGCAGTGGTGTTTGTTAAAACTGTATTAGCTGAATTAACAATTGGGACAACAGCATCAATACAAATTGCACCATGCTTATTTTCTTCAGTTAAAGAATCTAATTCTTCTTCTTCGATTTCTCT
>CALVMF010000127.1 GCA_944342125.1 uncultured Bacilli bacterium
CCAACCATGTCAAAAATTAAACTTAAATTATCGGTTACTTTTACTTCTTGTCGAGAATCTTCTTTTATAACTTCACCACTAGTTAAAGTAATGTCGCCACTTTCATTCCATTTGTTTAAATAAGTAACAATTTGGTCATTACAATCAAAATCCTTAGCGTAAATTTCAATTCTATTTGCAACATCATATCCGCCAAGTTCTCTTTTAGTAATTGTATAAGAGGTACTTCCTCCTAATAATGAAGATAGCATGCTACCGCTACTTCCAACATATCCGCTAACGTTTTCATAATGTTTTCCATCAAGATAATAATCAAAGTGATAAACAACACCATAATCAATTTTATAGCTTGGACCACCTTGACCAGCTTCTATTTCAAAAACACCACTAGGAATTCCATCTAATTCTTGTGATGTCTCATCTTCTCCAATTGATGCAACAATTTCACTATTTTTATTATCGTTAATGAACTTTTCAGTTAGTGCGCTTGAATAATATATGCCACTACTTAAAGGAGCATAGTTTAAGCCATCCTTTTTCTTTAAAATAGATTTTATTTTTAAGGTCGTACCTTCCCCATCAATTTCACTTGAATCAGCTTTATACTCAAATTTGACAGCACTCATCAATGATGGCGAAGCAGGTTCTGCATAAATAGAATTATTTGGATAATAAGTAAACTCTTTATTTAAAAGTTCTTCGTACGTAAATGAGTTTTTATCGAGATCTTCATTATAATGTGAATCATCCAGGGCTTTAAAAATTCGATTGAAAAATTCATCTTGGGTATAGTAGCCATATTGACCTAAAAGTAAATCGCTAAGCGAACCATTATCATCAACGACTAATATCAATTCGTTTTCATCATGAATTAATGGGTCTTCTTCATCGGTAGTCGCCACAACATCATAAAGATTAAGTAAAAATTCATCGCCATTTGTAATTTGTTCAAAAGGATACTTAACCTCGTTGATTAAACTAGTAAGATCAGACATTTCAGTGTTACTTAACATGTCGCTATATATATAGACAATCGAACTAAGCGACATATTTTTTGACCCAATAGTATTTAAATTTATATCAGTATAAATATTGTTTGTAACATCGATTCCATAATCTAATGTGATCGAATTATATAAATCTGGGTTTAAATCTTGAGCGTACTTGATATATTCAGGAGTAATTTCGTTTTTAACTTCCATGTTTGTAAATGCTTCAGCTTGTTCAATTAAATCATTAATTAATGGTTCAACCTGAATAACGCCATCTTCAGTATGATCAATTACTTCATCGGCAACTTCCATTGAGCTCATTGATTCAAGAAGACTTGCAAAGTCGTAAGATTTTTCTGAAACAGTAAGCGGAGAACTATTCAACAAATCTTCTTCACTGCTTGTTATATAATTATTGACGCCCGAACTGACCGATAAAACTAAGCCGATTCCGATAATACCAATCGAACCTGCAAAGCAAACAAGCGCAGTTCTTTTCCATTTACTAATTAAGTTTTTAGTTGAAAGTTTAAAAGCTGATATAAAGGATAATTTACTCTTTTTATTAACTTCTTCTTTTTTAACTTCAACTTCCTTAATTTCATCAAACGGATTTGAATCACTTGTAAGTTCACCATCTAAAAGTCTAACTATTCTGTTTGAATATTTTTCTGCAAGTTCAGGGTTATGAGTAACCATAATTACTAAACGATTTTTAGCAATTTCAGCTAATAAATCCATGACCTGAACTGATGATTTACTATCTAAAGCCCCAGTTGGTTCATCAGCTAGTAAAATTTCTGGGTCATTTACAAGCGCTCGAGCAATAGCGACTCTTTGACATTGACCGCCACTTAATTGATTAGGTTTTTTATAAATTTCACTACTTAAACCAACTTTGTCTAAAATTTCTTTACTGCGGGCAACTCTTTCTTCTTTGCTAATACCAGAAATAGTTAAGGCTAATTCAACATTTTCTAAAACTGTTTGGTGAGGAATTAAGTTATAAGATTGGAAAACAAAGCCAATTCGTTTATTACGATAATTATCCCAATCTGAATCTTTATAAGAAGCAGTTGAAATGCCATCGATTATAACATCGCCGCTTGTCGCATGATCTAATCCACCAATAATATTCAATAATGTCGTTTTTCCACAACCCGATGGACCTAAAATAGAAACAAATTCATTATCACGAAAATTTATGGAAATGCCTTTTAAAGCATTGACAGCACCATTTCCAACTTTATACTCTTTTTTAATATCTTTTAAAACTAACATAGCCCAACTCCTAATTAACTAACACTATTAAGAAACCATCTTCTCCGATAAGCGAATATATTCAGCTTGTTCATCTTCACTAAGTTTTTTTAGTAATGAGACAAAAACGCTTTCTACTTCCTTAAAAGCTTTAGATAAAAACTCTTCCCCTTCTTTAGTAATTCGAACAATTGTTTTTCTCTTATCCTCTATTGGTTTATATTTTTTTACAAACTCTTTTTTTGATAAAACATCGATGGCTACGGCAATTCTTGCCGTTGAAAGATTGTAAAAACTAGCAATATCACCAATTAAAACATCCTTTTCTTTATTATCTTCTAAGTATGCTAAAATCGGCGTGCAACCTTTTACGCCTTTAATAACCTTATCGAGCAACTCTTTTTTTGCTAGTGACAACACCATCGCCAGCATTTTTTTACTAGCTTCATCTAAATCCATACAAATTACCTAACAACGTTAGACATTCTAAACCTAACAACGTTATTAATACAAGAGTATCTTACTTGCTGTTTGTATGAATTTAAAATTTCTCCTTCTTATTTTCTAAATTAAGTAGAAATCTCTTTTTATCAATGCCGCCTGCATATCCTGTTAGAGCGCCATTTTTCCCAATTACTCTATGACATGGAACTATAATCGATATAGGATTTTTACCTATCGCTGAACCAACAGCTCTAGAAGACATTTTTTCTTTATGCATTTTTAATGCAATCTTTTTGGCAATATCACCATAACTTCTAGTTTCGCCATAAGGAATATTTAAAAGTTCATTCCAAACAAGCTTTTGAAAATTCGTTCCTTTTAAAAATAAAGGGATATTTTCTATTTTTGGATTTAAACCTGAAAAATATGCATCTAAGAATTCTTTAATTCTTTTAATTAGTTCGTTATTATCATCGACAACATAATCATTCTTATTTATTTCAATAAAGTGTTTTTGCCCGGCAAAATATAGCCCAACAAGATAACCATTTTCAATGATTATTAAAATTTCTCCGATATGCGATTTATAGTAAGATATTTTTCCTTTCATAGATTATTTACCTCATTAA
>CALVMF010000128.1 GCA_944342125.1 uncultured Bacilli bacterium
GATATAAAGGATAATCAACAAAATCATCTTTACATTTAGCGATATTAAAATATGTTTTATCTAAGTAAGTTAATTTTCCTCTTGTTGGCTCTTCAAGAAGATTTAAGCATCTTAAAAAAGTTGATTTGCCGCTTCCACT
This sequence comes from uncultured Bacilli bacterium, assembly GCA_944342125.1. Taxonomy (GTDB): domain Bacteria; phylum Bacillota_I; class Bacilli_A; order RFN20; family CAG-826; genus Onthovivens. The sequence goes on from CALVMF010000128.1 coordinate 140, forward strand.
TGGACCAATAATTGAAATAACATCGCCCTTATTAACTTCAAGGGAGATATCTTTTAAAACTTGTGTTGTTCCAAAAAACTTAGCTAAATTTTCAATTTTTAATAAGGTTTCCATATTTTAAAAAGCCTCCCTATTTCTTGCCCATCTAAATGGATTAAGCGAAAATTTAACTCCATCCATTTTCTTTTCAACTAACTTTAAGCATCCGCTAGCTAGTAAAGTAAGAACCAAATAGATAATCGCCAAAACAATATAAGATTCTAAGAATGCAAAGGTTGTTGAAGCAATATTCATAAGACGATAATAAAGCTCAGTAACAGCTATAACATTTAAAACCGATGAATCTTTAATGTTTACGATTAGTTCGTTACCAATTGTAGGTAGAGCATTTCTTAAAGCTTGAGGTAAAACGATTGTAATTGAAGTTCTTGAAGAAGACATGCCTAAACTTCTTGCTCCTTCTACTTGCCCTTTATCAATCCCATTTAATCCGCTTTTAACGATTTCACCCATATAAGCGGAGGTATTTAAAGTGATTACTATTAAACCAGCTATAAACCACCCATTAATAAAGTTTAATATTTCGCTAGGAAAAGAAATGTCACCCCAATTTAATCCAATCGCTTGACAGCCAAATTTAAAAATCAAAGCTTGAACCATCATTGGAGTTCCTCTTAAAACGGTTGAATATATATTTGAAAATCCTTTTCCAAGACCTTTTAAAGCTTTGATATAGATTTTATCACTCTCTTTTATTTTTAAATTCTTTCCATAAGCTAAAAAGATACCTAGGATTAAACCAACTCCAGTACCAAAAATAGCAAGAACTATAGTATCGATTGTACCAGCTAAAATTAAATTAAAATTATCAGCAAATAATGACCAAGTATTAACGCTTTCTCCCGAATTATCTTCGCTTCCGCTAGCACTTCTTTGAGCAGCTTCGCCCATCATTTTGGCTCTAGTTTCATCGCTTAAATCTGCTAAAGCGGCATTAATTTCATTTTTTAATTCATCATTTCCTTTTTTAATACCAATTGAAACAGATAAACCTTCTTTATCAATATCACTAATAAAATCTTGCTCACAATAAAGAATCGCTAAATTATCTGGATCTATATTTACCATCGCTTCACAAACTGGTAATTCAGCTGGCATTGCAAAGGAAGTTCCTAAAGCAACATCATTTGCAGCATTTGGATAAGTCGCTAATGGGTCGTTATGACGGATTGAAGTGTCTACACTAGAAAAATAAGTATCAATATAGGTATCGCCAATAACTCCCTTTTGACAAATTAAACTTTCACCTTTAAAAATCTCTAATAATTCATCATAACTTGCTGGATTATCTTTTGAATTTCCTTCTGGTAAATTCTCTTTTTTAATAAGAAAAGCTAAATCACTTGTTAAATATGGATCTGTAAAATCGATTTGTTCTCTTCTTTCGGCAGTAGAACTCATGCCAGCTAACACCATATTGATGTTATCAGCATTTAAATCGATTATTAAGCTATCCCGAACCGTTCTTTTAATAACTACTTCTTTATTTAATTTTTCACTTAAATATTTAGCAACTTGAATGTCATAGCCATCAGCAAATTCGTTTGTTCCATCGATTGGTAAAGTATATTCACTTTCTTTTTGAGTAGTCCAATTAAATGGTTGATAGCCACATTCCATTCCAATAACTAGTTTAGAGTTAAGACTACTTTCTTCACTAGTTTCACCACCGCAACTTGATAATCCACTTACTAAAAACAAACTTAGAAGTGAAAAAATCAGAAAAATTAACCTGTTTTTCATGTGTTTCTCCTTGTTAATAAAAAGATTGCATCGCTCGATGCAATCTTAATTAACAAGTTACACCGATAGCGCCTCTAGAAAATCTTCTAGGAGTCTATAGGAATATTCTTCCATAGCCCAATCAACTTATATGCCTATAAGTTGTTTCGGCAATCTCACCTTTTACTTGCTTCAACGAATGCCTTCTCGACAAGTTACTAATTTCGATTGCGCCTCTATCAATCTTCGCTATAATTCTAGTTGCTCTTTTCAATATGTCAACAAAAATTTTTAGTTTTTTTGTTGGGCAAAGTAGCAACTAGTTTTTATTGTTTAATGAATTTACCTTTGTTTTTGCCTTTTGAAGCATGAATCAACACTGTTCCGCCTTGTGATTCAGCATGAATCTTTGCCCATCTAACCGCTTCAACCTTGGTATCAAAAGTTTTAATAGTTTTTAAACCATCTTTAAGTCTAATTTCCCATTTACCATCAACTTTTTTGACATGATATATCTTTTTGATTTCACCACTTCTTTGCTTTAGCAAAAGTTCAGAAGGTTCTTTTTTATCGTCTTCAGGTTCTTCAACTTTCTTTTTTCTACCTCTAGTTGATTTAGGTTTTTTAGCATTCTCTTTTTGAGGTTCAACTTTAACCTCATCTTTTGTCTCAGTTTTCTCTTCTTCAACTTCATTATCTTTCGCTTCGCTAGTTGAACTTTCAATAGTTTCGTTTAAAAGAGAATTGGATGAATTGTCATCTTTATTTTCTTCTACAACTTGAGCGATTTCATCTTCCTTTACATCATTAGTTGAAGAATCAACCTCATCAATCATCTCTTTCGTTTCTTCTTGTTCACTACTATTTTCTTTAGGATTTTGTTCGTTATTTTCATTATTTAAATGAACTTCTGCAGAGTTTTCTTCAGAAATTAAAGATTTCTTTATAATTTCAACATCTTCTACCTTGTTAGTTTCTTCACTCACTGAAGCATCTTGAAGAGTAGTATTTTCACTTAAAGTTTCTTCATGTTCACTAGCTTCAGCATTATCAAGCTTAGCATCGATTTCATTCATTTCTTGATTGTATTTTTCAACTTCAGTTTTATTAGCTAGCACAAAGTGACCTGGTCTAATTTCAACAAAGCTTGGTTTATCGACACTATAGTCATGAACTTCACTAGGATTATAAATAATTCTTATACGATTTTTTTCTGCTACTGGATCAGGTTTAGGAATAGCACTTAAAAGTGATTT
>CALVMF010000129.1 GCA_944342125.1 uncultured Bacilli bacterium
AGATTTTGATACCTTCTGAAGAAGATTCAATATTTATTGATCCGCTTGATTTTGATGAGTTTTTAATTGCTTTAGGTAGAAAAGACTTATGCGATATAATTAGCGACTTTGTAACGAATTTAAGACCAATTCCTAACGTTATACTTAAAGAGTTGATTTTTAATTTTAGACTTTATATGTCAATCGGCGGTATGCCACAAGCCATAGCAAGATATATAGAAACAAAGGATTTCACTAATGTTGATCACGTTAAAAGACAAATTATAGAGCTTTATAAACAAGATATGAAAGAGCAAGGCGCAGTTCCATCAGATAATCTTTTTAATCTCTTCGAAAATATACCTTCTGAACTATCAAAATTAAATAAACAATATATACTTTCACACGCTGATAAAAATGCGAGATATTCAAGATACGAAGAATCAATTGGGTGGTTAGAGGACGCTCAAGTTATTAATGTAGCTAGATGTGTAAGCGAACCTTCCACTGCTCTTTCATTGTCTTTAAGCGATACAAAATTCAAGATGTATTTACTAGATACAGGTTTGCTTTTAACTCTAGCTTACGATGATGGAAGTCCACTTACAAATGAATTTTACGAGTCAATTTTAAAAGATAAGCTGCACGTTAATGAAGGAATGTTACTTGAAAATATTGTAGCTCAAGGACTTACTTCAATAGGTAAGAAATTGCGTTACAACATTAAAATCGATAAAGAGAGAAGGAAAACAGTTAGAGAAATCGACTTTTTAATTAAAGATAAGTTCAAAATCGTTCCAATTGAAGTTAAATCAAGCGATAAAAATATAGAAACTAAATCATTAGATGATTTTCTAAGCACATATTCTTCAATAACTGACAAAGGTATCGTTTTCTATCCAGGGAACATAAAAAAAGTAAAGAACGTATATTACCTTCCTTACTTTTTCGCATTTTATCTTGATAAAATCAATTTTTCTTAACTATTTCTGTTTAACACTTTTTTGAAATAATCTTTCAAGTTTGTCCCAATATAGTTTTTCCCTATAGTTATAATAATCATCAGTATTTATATTTTCAGTTTTAATATATTCAAGTTCTTGTTCTTTTAAATCCAGATAAATACGTTTCGCTTCCGCATTTAGTGTTCTATTTATTTTCTCTATATTTAAAGGCAAATCGAAGTCGCTATATTTTTTAATATCGCAATTCCAAGGCTTATAAATTCCTTCTTCTGGAATTTCCTTGTCAAAGTCATTATCAATTTTTCCATCTAAATATTCCCATAAGGTAAAAATATTATCTTCCCGAATGCCTTGTCCTTTTCCTTCTAGCAAAATAATATCTTTTGAAGAATTAATTTCGATAGGTTTACCTAGAACTTCACAATCAAAATACCAGCCATCACCTGTATCGTATTCTACTTGAAATTGTTCAACTAGATCATCTAAATAATAGTTCATTAAATGCTTATATCCATGCATTGGTTGTTCCATAAAATGCGCCATGACAAAAGATGCATCTGAAAGATTAATCAAAAAACAATGTTCAAACGTTGATCCAACCGCAGTTAATAAATAAACACAAAGTTTAAATAGGTCTGGATTTCCTTTTATAGCGACTACTCGATAAAATCTATCTTCATAACCTTTAAATTCCATTTTTATTTTTGTATAACGCATCTTTATTCTCTCCTTATATTTAATAATCAAAAACTTTTCATCATTTAATGAAACTTATTACTTCGCTAAAAGATTACTTACTCTTGCTTCTTTTTTTCATTTAACTTAGTTGATGAATACTCATCTTTAGAAAATAATACAATTTTCTCCTGTCGATTGCTGCAACTAAAAATATTTTCCATATTGCCTTGCAGATTTTTTAGCTTCCTATTTAACTTAAAAAACAAAACTAGTAAAATTGTTGCGTTTGTAGAAAAGGAATAAGTTTATGACGACACTTCTATTGGCACTAATTTACTTGATATTTGTATCTCTTGGCTTACCAGATTCACTTGTTGCATCTTCTTGGCCTGCTATATCTCAAAGTCTAAATATTCCAGTCGATTATCAAGGAATTTTAACCTTTACAATTTCAATCTGTACAATAATCTCTTCTTTCTTAACAATGAGACTTGTAAACTGGCTTACTTCAAAAGGTGTAATCCTTCTTTCGATAGTTTTAACAGTTATTGGTTTATTTGGAATTAGTTTTTCATCTTCGTTCTGGTTAATTATACTTAGCGCTATTCCTCTAGGTCTAGGAGCTGGAGCAATTGATACGACACTCAATAACTATGTTGCTTTGAATTATAAAGCTATCCATCTAAATTGGCTTCATGCTTTTTGGGGCGTAGGTGCTTCTGTTTCTCCTTTAATTGTTGGTATTTTCTTAACTGATTTAAATGGATGGAGAAACGGGGCTTTTTGTCTTGCTTGCATCCAAGCTGCGATTTGGTTAATTTGTCTTATTTCTATTAAAGTTTGGAAGAAAGCTGAAATACAATTTGCCGAAAGAGATAAAGAAGAAAGCGAAGAAACTAAACCAAACAACTTAACTTTATTTCAAGTCTTTAAATTGCCTGGTGTTATTTGGGCACTAATTGGTTTCTTCTGCTACATCGCAATTGAACAAACCACTGCTAACTGGTTCTCTTCAATGGTAGTTTTTGAACTTAAAGTTTCTGAAAAAGATGCAGCACACCGGTCTTCCTTATTCTATATTGGAATAATGGTTGGAAGATTAATTTCAGGTGTTGTCTCTTTAAAAATAAGCGATAAAAACTTAATAAGAATTGGTGAAGGCATTATCGCAGTTGGTTTAATTTTATTATGCTTTACCTTCAATGTTTATATTATGCCAGTTGGATTAGTTATAGTTGGTTTAGGATGCGCACCAATTTATCCAGCCATTATCCATGCAACCCCTACAAGATTTACAAAAGAAAATTCTCAAGGTGTTATGTCGTTACAAATGGGATTTGCTTATATTGCTAATATAACTATTTCTCCTTTCTTTGGAATAGTTGGTGAAAATACAACGTTCTTAATCTTACCTTATGTGATCTTAGGAATAGTCGTCATCTCAGCTCTTTGTAATGAAATGGTTCTTCAAAGAACTAAAAAATTACGTGTTAACAACTAGAAATATACTAGTAATCTAATAATTATCTACTAAATAGGTTTTTTTC
>CALVMF010000130.1 GCA_944342125.1 uncultured Bacilli bacterium
GCAAACATAAATTGATTTATATAGCCAATTGATACACCTAAAATTAGTTCTATAAATACAGGCAGAGCTAATTTTATTGTCTCTTTATTTTGATAAAATAGTCTAAAAATGGGTAAGTTTTTCATATACAAGTAGATATGTTAAAACGAATTAAATATTAGTTCAATATATATGTGGTAAGGAAATAGAAGTTAATATCAATAAGCTACATTCTGGTCATGTTAAATCCTGTGGGTGCAGAAGATTTAGATGGAGAGATCTTACAAGTCAGAGGTTTGGTAGGCTGACTGTTCTTGAGTTTGCATATACCAAAAATAGATGAAAAATATATAAGAAAATAAATAAAGAAAATGAGAAACTTTATTTATTTTTCGCTTGGTGCATTTGCTTATTTTGATGATATTTCGTTTAAGAAAATATCGTTCAACATGTTTTGATACCATCTAAAGCAATAGAAAGTTTAATAGAATAAATTCAAATATGTCGATATAAATTGTCATCAATAAAAATGTCTTAATTTATCGCAATCATCATCTTTAAAAGAACGATTGTGATCTAGAAATACCTGCAAAACATATCGACAAAATCCTAAGTTCTTAGGAAAAAGGAGATATAATGTTTAAAAGAGCGAAAAACAACAATATTTATAAGGGGAGAAAGCCAATTAAAGTTGATACCTTAAAATTTTTAGAGATTTTAGATGATGTTAATAAGGAAAAGTTATCAGCAAAAGAAGGTGTGAAAAAAAATAGGAATATCAATCGATAAGTTTTATAGAGAAAAGAAGAAGTTGCAAAAATAAAATGATATGCTATTGCAAAAATAATTTTAAAAAATTGCGTTGTTAAGACAATTACAATTTCAAATATTGAATGTTTCTAAGGAAAAATAATCAAAATTTTAAAAGGCTAGATTTTTTGTTTCGAACATGTATTGATTTTTACAAATCAATAATCATGAATAATTCGAGTAAAATAAAGTCAGACTTTAGATTTCTCGCAGTTAAATATGTATATTAAACGCAACATTGAAAGAACTATATTAGAAAATAGTAAAAATTATCCTTAAATTATGGTTTGAGGTTAACGGCAGGTGGGTAAATTTACCATGCTCAATCGCATTAGAGAAACAAATAGAAAATATTTGAGTTTTGCGTAGAAAAGTAGAAAAATGTAGCAATTTTTATACTAATCACAGCATCACATTTATTTAGGAAAATATTCTTAATGTAAAGAGAAAATGTAAAACGCAAAGTTTCAAATTCGTGTGTGAAAGTAATTTATGGTAGATTTTAAACTTTTAGGATTAAATATTTTTTTAATGCTTTGATTGGCATGATAAAATAATCAAGAAAAGAGAGATAACTTTATTTATGAAGCTTAAAAAATTACTTACAATCACTTCAATGCTTTTTGTACTCGGAGTTGCCTTACCAAGCTGTGAAAAAGAAGTAACGCCAGATGAACAGGTTTTAAATATAAAAGATGAAGAGAAAGTGCTTTATGTTGATGAAACTTTTACAATCGAGGTTGAAACAGAAAATTTAACGAATACTCTTTTATATTCTTCAAGTGATGAAAGCGTTGCGATAGTAGATATAAATGGAAAGGTTAGAGCAATAAGTAGTGGCGAAGCGACGATTACTATAACTTCAGGGAATCTTGAAGATTCAATCAAGATCATTGTTAAGGAGAAGATAAGCGTTGAATCATTCAAGCTTTCTTCGACAAAATCTGCGCTTCAAGTTGGTGAATCAACTTTACTTGAATATTCTATCGATCCTGATGAGTATTCTAATGAAGTGCATTTTGAAGTTATAAAAGGCGAAGATTTAGTTGAAATTAGTGGTAACAGATTAAAAGCTTTAGCTTCAGGAGAGGCATCTCTTGTTGCTCGTTGTAGAAACGCAACTTCTAATTTGATCCACATCGATATTTATGATTTTAAGGCGATGAGTTTAGATCATGAAATTTATGTTGGTGATACTTTTCAAGTTACGACTAGTCTAGACGCTAGTGAAGTTAGCAAGGATAATGTTTCGATAGAATTTGATGGCGATTCATATTTAAGTTTTGAAGGTGTCCAAAATGGTCTTCTTTATTTAAAAGCTTTGAAAAGAGGTGAAACTTCTTTTGCTATCAAGCTTCTTGATGGAAGAATATCTTGCCATATAAATGTAACAATTTTAGAACAAAATCCTTATATTGGTGTTTCAAAAGAAGAATTTTATAAAAACTATTTACGCGCAAGAGATCCTTTTGATGCTAAATCGAGATCAGAATGCTATTTGATGAGCGGAGATATTTCAAAACAAGATCAAAAACCTACTATTTCAACTAATCAACCAAGTAAGGATGATGTGCTTTATAAAAATTCCTTTGTTAATTTTGATTATGGTGATCAAGCTTATAATGTTTTAAAAGCAGATGGCTCATTCGCTTTTACAATTTATAAAGATGGAGCTTATGTAACTTTAGAAGAAGTCGCTGCTTATGTATTTGCTTATGGTGATGTGCCTATTAATTATTACGAAGATCGAAAGAATTATCCAGAACCTTATGAATCACCTTGGGGCGAATATTTGAGGCTAAATAATTCTAAATTTTCAGGTGATGTTGACGATTATCCTTACGAACCAGAGCTACCAAGAATTTCGGGGAATGGTGGTGATTTAGTATATTATGAAATTGATATCGGCACAACTGGAACAGATTGCGATCCAAGTTATGAGATTGGCGATTATAATGATGGAGTTGAGATAAATAGAGGCGCAGCAAGAATTGTTTATTCAGCTAAATATACAAATGGTGAACCTATTACAGATTTTGAAGATAGATATGTTTTTTACACTTATAATCACTATAACGACTTCCAAGAATACCTAAATTATGAAAATGGATGGGGGAAAATGTTTGGAAATATTACTGGCGGAAGTATTTTAAATAGATATGACAAAAATAATCCTCCAAGCGAATATCCAGAAGTAATTTCGAAAAATTCTTGGTAAGAATTTGAGAAAAATTTGCAGTATTAGAATGATGTAGCAAGCCGATTTGCTACATCATTCTAACCTGTCAGATAATAGAGTAAAATTTAATAAAACGGATC
>CALVMF010000131.1 GCA_944342125.1 uncultured Bacilli bacterium
TGCTTTTGGAATTTAATAAAGCAATAAAAGAAAAAAGGTTAAAATTAAAACTTTCGCTTGAAGAACTAAGCCAAAAATCGTCTTTATCTTTAAGAAAAATCCTTAAGTTTTACGAAGAAAACTTAAATTTTCCCCGCAAAAGTTCACTATTTTTAAAAATCAGTACTTATAAACTTCAATTTCCATGTCGCTCATTGGATAAGAGCAACAAGGATGGAAAAAGTGAAGTTTTTTATCTATCTCGGCTTGAGAATTTAGCTTAGTTGTTGCAATTTCACCTTTTAAAATTCGACTTCTACAGAATCCACATCCGCCTAAATGACATTTACTTCTAATAACGATTCCACTTCTTTCTAAAGCGTTTAAAACAGTTTCGTCTTGTTTCGCTTTTATAGTGAATGTTTCATCTTCCATATGAACCAAAATATCAAAAACTTTGTCGCCTGCATTTAATGTTTCAGGTGATTTTTCTTTTCTAATGAATTTGTTTTCAATATTTAACTTTTTAAGTTCGCCTTCTAAGAAATCAAACATTGCGTTTGGTCCAGAAATGAAGATGCTATATTTTTCATCGTTACTTGGTAAATATTTTTTGATAGTTTCATAGGTTAATAAGCCTTTTTCAGCGCCTTTCACTTCTTCGTCTTTAATGACATAAATAACTTTGACTTTATTAGTTGCTTTCTCGATAGATTCAAGTTCATCTTTTAAAATGGCATCTTCTAACTTATTAACTCCATAAAGAATAGTTAAATTAAAATCTTCAATTCCATCTTTAATAGCATTTGCCATGCTTATAAAAGGTGTAATTCCTGTTCCACCAGCCAAAGCAATAACATTTTTAGCATCTCTAATTGAGTTATATGTTAAAAATCCAGCTGGATCTGTTGAAAATAATTCGTCGCCGACTTTAGCATGATCAAGCATATAAGATGATAAAAAACCACCAACTTTTCTTTTAATTGTAATTCGATACTTGCCTTCTAAAGCTTCTTTTGGTGAAGAAGAAATCGCATAAGCTCTTGAAGCGATGCTATCGCCAACTTTAAAGTAAAGTGAAATATAACTTCCCGCCTTAAAGAAAGCTAACTTTTTGCTTTTTTCTCCATCTGGCACCAAAACAAAACTCTTGGTATCTTTATTTTCTTCTTTAATCTCAGCGATTTTTAAATATTGCTTTAAAGGATGATAATAATCGGCTAAATCATTTACTGGATAGTGCTTTAAAGGTTTAATTTCTGTTGATCTAATTGCTTCCAGTCTATCACGTTTTAAGTTTTTAAACTTAAGCATATCCATTAAGCCAATAAATGAAACTTTTACTTTCATCTTAACGATCCTCCTTCATATCAGCTAAGGTTAATTTTGCGACTAAATCTCCTGATAAATAGGAAGAATTATATCCAGAACTGCGCATCGCGTGTCCTCCAGCAAATCTTAAACCTTTTAAAATAACTTCATCATACATAGTATTTAATCTTGCCATCATGTTATCTAAATTGGCTGTGTAATAACCATAAATTGAACCATCAGGCGTTGAAGTATAATGAGCATAAGTTAAAGGCGTAGCAACCTCGATTTCTTCGATAGAATCTTTAATTTTTACTCCAGTTGATTTTTCAAAATTATCGATAAACTTATTTGCAATTTCATCTTTTAAATCAAAATAATTGCTTTCATTTATCGCTTTATCAAAAACTTCACTAAAATATAACGAAGTCATATATAAAATCGTTGTTCCTTTTGGTGAACAATCTGGCAAAGCATTATTTAAAACTACTGTAACTTGCGAATGATTATTTAAATCAAGCATGTGATTATAAGCTTCTCTAGAATTCAAGCTATCATAAATGAAGTAACTATAACTATTTAAGCCGAGTTCTTCTTTAGATTTATTTAAACCTAAGAAAATTGATAAGCCTCTTCCTGAAAGTTTTCTGAAACTAGATAGCTTAAGTTGCTCTTCAGGAATTAAACTCTTATCTTTAATTAAAGATTCATAAACCATATCAGGAGAAGCGTTTGAAATTATATGCTTTGTTTCAATCTCTTTACCACTATCTAAGATAGCGCCTATAACACCATCTTTATCAACTAAAATTTGCTTTACACCATCGCCAAAATAAATTTCTCCACCATTATCTTCTATTTCTTTAGCGATAATTGAACTAATCTCGTGGCTTCTTTCAACTGGAACTTGGGCTTTTAAAGAAACATAAAGATAAACCATTATGCAATAATGAATAAATCCAAGTTCATCTGTTGGAGTACCTAAATAAGACCAGTAAGTGTTGATAATTTCTTGAGCTTTTTTAGGCATTTTTATCGCTTTTAAAACTTTATCAACGCTATAAACGGCAACACGCATAAAGTTAGGAAACTTTTCTCTTAATACCTTTGAATCAGGTTTACCATGACTTTCATTTAAATATCTTGTTGCTTTTTGAATTTCGGCACCGAGTTCGAAAAAAGTTGTTACTGATTTTCTTGATCCTGGAACGTATTCTTCCATCTTGTTGATAAAATTATCGATACCAAAAGGCATTTCATAAGTTTCTTTTGTTTTTGAATTAATTACTTTAAAAGCTTCAGGCACATCAACAAAATGAAGTTTATCATAAACTCCTAATTCATTAAAAAGAGTGTATAAATTTCCATGTTTATCTTCATGACCTAAATCGCAAAGCTCATGAAGAGAAGCTTCAAAATAAAAACGACCTCTTTTAAAACCAGTTGCAAATCCACCTGGAAGAATATGTCTTTCAGCAAGCAAAACTTTCTTTCCGCTTTTAGCAAGTCGTAAAGCAGCTATTAAGCCACCATTCCCTGCGCCAATTACAAGCGCATCATATTTTTGTTTTTCCATATAGCTATAAGTTCTCCTAAGCAAAATTTTACTCTTTTTTAATAAGAAAAAAAGGCTCTTCGATAGAATTTGTGAATAACAAATTTTAGATGAATATTAAAAAAGAATCGCTATTACAGGTGTATTTATCGCAACCGATATTATGGCTTATATTTGTAATGTTAAAAACCAAAACCAAAAAAGTTGTCAGTTAAAAGATCATA
>CALVMF010000132.1 GCA_944342125.1 uncultured Bacilli bacterium
ATTGTGAAATTATTGTTTTAAAAACAAATTAACTTTTTTGATTTTTTGCTTGATTTTTGTTATCTAATTTATTTTGGAAAATTAAATGATAGAATTTTGACATGATTAAAGATAAAAAGTTCATGGAAGTAGCAATAGAAGAAGCAAAAGAAGCTCTTAGAGAAAATGAAATTCCTGTCGGTGCAGTTTTAGTCGATAATAATACTCATGAAATAATTGCAAAAAGTCGCAATAAAAAAGAGCAAAATTTTGATGTGACCTCACATGCTGAAATTAATGTAATTAAAGAAGCTTCGAAAAAGTTAAAAACTTGGCGTTTAACTAACACAACTTTATATGTAACTTTAGAACCATGTACTATGTGCATGAGTGCAATTTTGCAGTCTCGTATTTCAAGAATAGTTTATTGTTTAGACGAGCCTTTGATGGGAAGCGTACATTCAAAACTAGACTTAACAACTATTTTTCAAACTAAAATTACTATAAGCAAGATTGATGATGAGTGGGGATATGAGGAAATTTTGAAAGATTTTTTCGGAAAGAAAAGAGAATATTTTAAAAATAGTTGATTTTTGCGAAGTTTTTATTAAAAAAATAATCTATTTATTTAAGCAATTTTATCAAAATGTTTTTTAAAAACTTAGGATAATAGTTCCATGTGAATGAATGTATTTGATTTTCATTCTCAAAGGTAGAAAAAGCCATTCGAAAGAATTGATAGATATGCACATTTTTAAATATGTTTTTATCGAAAATCGCAAAAATGTATTTTGCACAAAATTACATAGTTTTGACTAAAATTTTGTTAAAATCACATTAAAAATGCGCAAATTCTTTAATTTTTCGGCAATTTATAATAAAATTTAAGCAATCGACATCAAAGTTAAGATGTTTTGTATTTAGGGCCCTGCGCATGGAATGTAACGAATGGAACCACTTACCAAACTACTTTAAAACAGGATTAAGTTCTGAAGAAGTATCTAAGCTTCAAGAAGAAGGAAAGGTCAACAAAACTAAATCCCAAAAAAGCAAAAGCATTATTGCAATTATTTGCAAAAATCTTTTTACATTCTTTAATTTTTTACTTTTTGGCATTGCTATTATATTGATGGTTTTTAATCAATGGTCGAACATGGTTTTCATGGTCATAGTTATTGCAAACCTTGTTTTAGGACTAATTCAAGATTTTAGAGCTAAGATAACCGTCGACAAACTTTCTTTTAAAAGCAAAAGTAAATATACAGTAATTAGAGACTCAAAAGAGGTTTCTTTATATGATGAAGAAATTGTTTTAGGAGATATATTAATTTTACGTGGAAGCGACTTAATACCTTGTGACTCAAGAGTTTTAAAAGGAAATTGCTATGTAAATGAAGGAATTTTAACTGGGGAAAGCGATAAGATAAAAAAAGAAGAAGGTTCTCTTTTGCTTAGCGGATCTTATATCACAAGTGGCGAAGTTTATGTTTTAGTTGAAAAAGTTGCTGAAGACAATTACATCAATGTTTTAAGCAACAAATCTAAGGAATTTAAAGCTCCAAAATCTAAATTATTTACGCAAATCAATAGTATTTTTAAAATTTTAAGTGTTATAGTTGCTGTATTAGGGATAATACAAATAATAGTTGTTTGTATTACAAATAGCAGAATTTCTTCGGGTCAAGTTCCAACTTACGAAATGATCGGAGCAGAAATAATCGCTCCAATTTGTGGAGCTTTAATTTCGATGATTCCTTCAGGAATGTATCTTTTATTTTCCACAACGCTTGTAGCTGGAGTTTTAACTTTATCTAGAAAAAATGTTCTTGTTCACGACATGTACTCAATCGATATGTTGGCGAGAGCAGATGTTTTGTGTATTGACAAAACTGGAACAATAACAACAGGAAACATGTTTGTTAATAAGCTTGAAGTTTTAAAAAGTTCCCCTTTTAATGAAAATGAACTCCATTTATTAATATCAAACGTAAATTTTGCTATTAATGATATGAATACAACCGCAACAGCTTTAAAAGGATATTTTGGTGTAAAAAATAATTATGAAATTAAAAACGTGATTCATTTTGATTCTGCCAACAAATATTCAGCAGCTTCTTTTGCAGGAATTGGCACTATCGTTCTTGGTGCGTATGGTTTTATAAAGACTATTAACGACAATGAAGATATAGCTAAAAAAGTTGTAGATTATTCAAATAAGGGTGAAAGAGTTTTGATGATTGCTTTTTCAAAAGAAATCTTAAATGGTGAAACACTCCCTGACGATCTTAGATATATAGGAATAATAACGATTGAAGACGAAATTAAACCTGATGCTGAGAAAATTTTAAATTGGTTTAGACAAAATGATGTTCGAATTAAAATTTTAAGTGGCGACAACGAATTAACTGTAAAAAATATTGCTTTAAAAGTTAATCTTCAAGGCGCAAGTAATAGTATCAGCTTAAACGATAAAGATGATAATTTTATAAATCAAAACGTTGAAGATTATGATGTTTATGGAAGAGTCTCTCCTGAGCAAAAGAAAACTGTTATAGAAGCGCTTAGAAATAATGGTCACGTAGTAGCGATGTTCGGAGATGGAGTTAATGATATTTTAGCTTTTAAAGCTGCAGACGTTTCTATTTCGGTTGCTAATGGCGCAAATGCTGCAAAGGACTTAGCAAGTTTAATATTAACAAACAACAATTTCGGTGGTCTTCCAGAAATCGTAAGTCAAGGCAGAAGAGTAATCAACAATTTACAAAGAACATGTTCTTTATTTTTAGTAAAAACATGCTTTTCGATGCTCCTTAATACGTTCTTTGTAATTTACGCATTTACTTCAGGCGTTTCTTGGCCTTTTGCGCCTGGATCTTTCTACGCTTGGGAACTTTGTTCGATTGGAATTTCTAGTTTCTTGTTAGCTTTAGAACCAAATTCTGAAAGAATAAAAGGAAACTTTATAAAAAATATATTTGCAAACGCTATTCCTCCAGGAATTATTTTAAGTTTTATGGTCGCAATTTTTTATATCCTTGCTAATGTAACAGCGATTGCAGACCCAACAATTACTGAAG
>CALVMF010000133.1 GCA_944342125.1 uncultured Bacilli bacterium
TTTTTGATTAATTTTTCAAAAACAGTTTGCATATGAAGTGGTGAAACCAGTAAATTTTTAAAGTTATGTTTTTCATATGGATTTGAAATATAGTTAAAAATTTCTTTTACTTCGTTGACGATTTTTGGATTAGCAGTGAAAAGTAAGCAATCGGTATAACTTTTGGCGTTTCCTTCATGGAAATTGCCTGTTGAAATAATTGCAATATCTTTTCCGCTTTTAACCTTTATATAGACGATTTTTCCATGAACTTTAAAGCCTTCTTTTCCAGTTAAAACCGATACACCTGATTCTTTTAAAGTTTGTGAGATTAAAATATTACTTGATTCATCAAAACGAGCTAAAAGTTCAACCATGCAGGTTACTTTTTTGCCATTTTTTGCAGCATTAGTTAAAGCTGAGATAACTTTAGAATCTTTAGCAGCTCGATAAATTGAAGCTTTAATTTCAGTGACATTAGGAGAAATGCTCGCTTCTTGAAGGACATTTATAAAAGCGTTAAAAGATTCGTAAGGAACATGAATTAAAATATCTTTTTTAGAGATGATATCGATTAAAGAAGGAGTGATAGAAAAAGCTTTTTCAAAAGATTGAGGCCACTCAGGATAAGATAAAGAAGGTTCGTTAAGACGAGGAAATTTCATTAAATCTTTATTGTTATGGTATTTTCCGCCCTTATTTATGATATCTAAATCATCGATTTCAAGCTTTTTGATGAGTTTTTCTTGAAGATCTTTAGGCATTCCTTCACCAAATACGACTCTAACTGGATTGCCTCTTTTTCTCTCTTTAACTGCTTCAGAGATGCTTTTTAATACGCCTTCTTCTGGATCACTTTCAACTTCCATTTCAGCATCTTTAGAAAACTTAAAAGCGTAAGCTTCAAAGTGAGCATATGGCAAGTTTTTAAAAATATAATCAAGATTTAAACGAACTACATCATCTAGATAAATATAATAGTGCTTATCTTTTTCTTCGCTAGGTAAAGAAATGAAGCGACCACAATGAGAAGTTGGTAAAGCAATTAAAGCGTAAGAATTTTTATCAACAAGAGGAGAAGATGCTTCGCTCATTTTGATAGCTAAATAGATATGAGAGTCATTAACGCTAGAAAAATCAGATTTTTTTGAAAAGATAAGAGGATTAATATCTAGCGAAATATTTTTAATGAAATATTTTCTAATATATTCTTTTTGCTCTTCACTAATTGTTGTTTCATCAAGAAGAATTACACCTTTTTCTTTTAATTCATTAAAGACTTCTTTAGAAGCTTCATTATATTCTTTTCCATACTCTAAAACTAAGGAATAAATCTTTTTTAATGTGTTTTTTGCGGAGTTTTTTTCTTTTTTAAAGTCTTTTGATGTGTTATGAGCGATACGATTTAAAGTCGCAATGCGCACCTTATAAAATTCATCAAGGTTATTAGAATAGATTCCTAAAAAGGAAAGGCGGTCGTAAAGCGGAACAGCTTTATTTTGAGCTTCCTTTAAAATTCGATAGTTAAAATAGCACCGCGATACATCGCGCTCTACATAATTTGTTTCATCAAGTTTAATAATAGTTCTTTTTCTTTTTTCGTTTGCAATCATGCCTATATTTTATTAATCTTGGACTTATTTTACAAAGATAGAATTGTAAATTTTAATGAAAAATGAAGAAAATTCCTTTCTTTTTAGTAAAATAAAGTGCAGGGAAAAATTATGGAAGATTACATTAAATATATTCGCTCTTTAGTTGGGCATAAAAAGATTATGGCAGTTGGTGTTGCTGTTTTGCTTGTTAACGAAAAAGGTGAGATTTTATTAGAAACTAGAAGCGATAATGGTTGCTTTTCTTTTCCAGGTGGAGCTTTAAATATGGGTGAAAAGGTGAAAAGCGGAGCAATTCGAGAAACCTATGAAGAAACTGGGATAAAATTAAAAGAAGAGGATTTAAAATTAATTGGAGTGTATTCAGGAGAAGAAGGAAGACTAGAATATCCAAATAAAGATATAACTTATTACACAGATATCATCTTTTTTGCTTCTGTTGATTCAAAAACAATCGAAATAAAACCACTTGATAATGAATCAAAAGAGATAAATTTTTATCCTTTTAATGAAATTGATTTAAATCGTTGCTTAAAAATGGATAGAAAAGTACTAGTGAATTATTCTCTTAATGGGATTAATGAAATCGTTATAGATTGAGGTAAACATAATGGAAAAAACATATAAATGCATCATTTCAAATATGTGCATGGTCTATAAAGGCGATATGATTTTAGTAATTAACAGAACTAAAAGTGATCGGCCAGGTTTATCCTTTCCAGGAGGTCACCTAGAAGAAAATGAAACACTTGAAGAAAGTGTTGTTCGCGAAATGAAAGAAGAAACTGGACTCGAGATTAAAAATCCTAAATTATGCGCTATTAAAGAGTGGGATTGGGGAAATGGCGTGCGTTATCTTGGTTTGCTTTATAAGACTAATGATTTTAAAGGTGAACTTAAAAGTTCTAATGAAGGAGAAGTTTTTTGGATTAATAAAAAAGACATCAATAAATATGAACTTTCTCAAGATTTTTTAGAGTTATTTAAGATGATTGATGAGGCTTAAAAATGAAAGAGATTAAAATTTTTGCTTTAGGAAGTAGCGTAACTAAAGGATATGCTAATAACGATATCTCTTTTGTTGACAAGTTAAGCGAAAGAAGAGATCAAAATATTTCTTTTAAAGTTATTAAAGAAGCAGTAAACGGAACAACTTTAGCTAATAGAAGTAAAGATTCTTATCTTGCTAGATTATTATCTTTTAATAAAGACACTTTAAAAGATATGGATTTTATTTTGGTTCAATTATCAACTAATGACCTCTATTTAAAGAATAATGATTTTGATTCAAATGATGAAAAATCTACCTTCGGAGCAATAAGCTCTTTAGTTAATTACGTTAAGAAAAACTTTAAAGCAAAAATAGTTTTTTATACCTGCTTTATTAAGGAAAATAAAGACTATGAAAAAATGATTTTAAAGCT
>CALVMF010000134.1 GCA_944342125.1 uncultured Bacilli bacterium
ATGTTATGAATGAAGGTACCTTCTGGAATATTCTTAAGTGGTAAAGCATTACCAACTACGATATCAACATTTTCGCCAGAGACGATTTTATCGCCAACCTTTAATCCTTTTGGATGGATGATATATCTTTTTTCACCATCTAAATAATGAATTAAAGCGATGTTTGCATTTCTATTTGGATCGTATTCGATACCTGCAACTTTACCGACGACTCCATCTTTATTTCTCTTAAAGTCGATAATTCTATATTTTCTTTTGTTTCCGCCACCAATATGACGAGTGGTAATTACACCTTGTTGGTTTCTTCCACCGCTCTTTTTAAGTGTGACGAGTAAACTTTTTTCAGGAGTCTTTTTTGTAATCTCTTCATAGGAGAGCGTTGTCATAGCTCTTCTTGAAGGAGTATATGGTTTATAATTTTTAATAGACATAATTTTCTCCTATAAGTAAGTTTATTCATTAATCAGCGAATAAGTTGATTGTTTCGCCTTCCTTAATGGTGACGATAGCCTTTTTAAATCCGCTAATTGTTCCTTTATATCTTGATCCACGGGTTGTTGCTTTAGCAGGAACATTTACTAAATTAACAGCTGTAACATTGACGTTATAGATTTTGTGGATAGCATTCTTAATTTGAGTTTTGTTAGCATCCTTTTTAACAACAAATGTGAATTTATTGTGTTCTTGGCTTGCTGACATGCTCTTTTCAGTGATAAGAGGTTCAATAATTACATCGAAATCACTGATAGTTGCTTTCTTTAATTTTTCTTCGACTTTAGCAACTTCTTGTTTCTTTCTAGCCATTATTTAAGTTCCTCCTCAATTTTCTTAACTGTGTCTTTAAGAACGATTACTTTCTTAAAGTTAAGAAGATCATAGACGCTGACATTACCTTCGACTCTAAATCCAACATTTGCGATATTGGAGCAAGCTTGAAGAACTAATGGATCGCTTGAGATAACAAGTGTTTTAGTTTTTTCAAGATTGAAGACTTTAAGTAAAGCGACCATATCTTTTGTCTTACCGCTAACTGTTAAGCTATCAAGGATAACTAAACCGTCTTTAGCAAGTTGACTATAAGCACTCTTTAAAGCAAGTTTATGCTCTTTTTTGTTTTGTTTAATCTTGAAGTTTTGGATTCCTGTAGGTCCGAATACGGTACCGCCACCGACCCAAATTGGGGAACGAGTTGAACCAGCTCTTGCTCTACCAGTTCCTTTTTGTCTCCATGGTTTCTTTCCACCACCGCTTACTTCAAATCTCTTCTTTGTTTTAGCAGTTGCTTGTCTGGAGTTAGCTTGATAGGTCATAACCGCATCAAACATAGCTTGTTTATGTGGTTCAACTCCGAAGACATCTTTTGAAACGCTTACTGTAGAAACTTCTTTACCATCTTGGGAATAGACTTTAAGTTTTAAATCTGCCATAAATATCTCCCTTCAACTTATTTAGTTTCTTGTGCTGGAGTTTCTGCAGGAGCAGCTTCAACTTTCACACTTCTATCGATTACTGGTTTAACAGTGAATTTTTGAAGGGAAGGTTTTACAGCACTTCTAATTTTAACGATTGATTTCTTGCTTCCTGGAACACCACCTCTTACTAAGATGTAATTCTTTGAAGCATCAACTTTAACAACAATTTGATTTAAGACTGTGGCTGATTGATTGCCCATGTGTCCTGACATTTTCTTTCCTGGGATAACACGGTTATTGCATCTACCATTGTTAGCGAAGGAACCTTGTTGTCTGTGGTATCCAGAACCATGTCCTTTAGGACCGATGTGGTGACCCCATCTTTTGATGACACCAGCATAGCCTCTACCTTTGCTCTTGCCGATGATATCAACGATTTCACCATCTTTGAATAAGTCAGCTTTGATTTCTTGTCCGACTTCATAGCTGTTCATTTCATCGCCTTTTAATTCAAATAAGAATTCTTTTGTAGCGACATTAGCTTTTTTGAAGATACCCTTTTCACATTTATTTAAGGATTTTTCTTTTTTATCTTCATAACCGATTTGAATTGCATCATATCCGTCATGATCTTTTGTTTTCTTTTGGGTAACGACGTTTGGTAAGACTTCAATTACGGTAACAGCATACATTGTTCCATCTTCAGCATAGACTTGAGTCATACCCATCTTTCTACCGATGATTTCTTTCATGTTGTCTTACCTCCTTATAACTTGATATCGATATCAACACCACTTGGAAGATCTAATCTTCTTAATGCGTCGATTGTATCGCTATTTGGATTAACGATATCGATAATTCTCTTGTGTGTTCTAATTTCGAATTGTTCACGTGAATCTTTGTATTTGTGAACAGCTCTTAAGATTGTGTAGACTTGTTTTTCCGTTGGTAATGGAATAGGTCCGACTACTTTAGCACCTGTTTTAGTAATTGCATTTACAATCTTTGAAACACTCATATCAAGGATTTTGTGATCGTAAGCTTGTAAACGAACTCTAATCTTTTTAACTTTTGCCATGAATTCATTCTCCTTTCGATTACATAAACTTCCTACTGAAGGCTCAATTTCGAGTTACCTGATACATCATCATGACAACGCTTATGGGTGTATCAGCAATCTCGCATGTCAACGCTTTCCGTAAGCCTTAATATCTTATTACAAACGCTTAGCGCTTGTCAAACAAAAATTGTCATAAATTTTGACAAAATTTTTACCCAGAAAATTACTTATTATATATAAAGGATTTTAGTAAAAAATTGATATATAAAAGACCGAATAAGTCCTTCTTTTCTTGGCATATTGAAAGCCAGTTAATAATCAAAGCAAGTAAATTAAAAACTATATAAAAAACCATCTATAAAATGTTTTCATGTTGAAAACGATCGATAAAAAGTTAGTGAAAATAGATTAAAACTGCGCAAAACTTTACTTTTTTATAAGTTTTTTCTAAATTCTCCAATAAAATTAGATAACTAAAATCAAGCAAAAAATTAATAAAGTTAATTTGTTTTC
>CALVMF010000135.1 GCA_944342125.1 uncultured Bacilli bacterium
GCTTCGATTACTCGTGATGATTCAAATAGCATTTTCTTTAAGTTTAATTACGACTTTGATTTCACTAATGATAAAGCTGCAATTTATATTGATACTAATTCAACCTTATTAACTAGTAGAAACGAAAAGACTTTTGAAATCGTCTTTAATGGTAAAGGTGAAATTGAAAGCTTTGCAAATTATCAAGCGGATGGAACAAGCAAAAATGACTTAAAAGATAAGCTTGATGAGATTATCATTGCTAAGGGAAATGGACAAATAACTCTGCAAATCCCAAACGAAATTTTAAATATTCGTTCAAATAGCACGGTTGGAATTTCTTACACTTTAACAACAAGCGATGGAACTACAAATGTTTGGAGATTTGATCACGACCTATTTGAAAACAAAGAAATCATGCCAAATGATCCAAGCCAATACGTACGAATTGATGTTAATAATGTGATTAGTAAAGACCCATTAAGCTACACCAATTTAGGTGAAGTTGGTGGAAAGAGTGATAACAATGCAACAGCTTCATTACTTTCGATGCAACTATCAAGAGATTTAGAAGAAGGCATTACTTTAAAGGTGACTAAAACAAATGGCAACTTTGAAGATGACCTTAAAAATATCGAGAACTTAGAGTTTTATTTTGATATAGGCGATAAATCTCGTTTTGGTGAAGTGGCTTATGGCGATGTAACTGGCACTTATCGAGATAGTAATACTTTCTATTTTCAACTTGGTGGAGATGGTGAGTTTAAAAATGAAGGTAGAAGATATAGCGATGGCGGTGGCTATGACAAATTTGATTACGCATCAAAAGGCGTAACATTAACTAAAAATAGTGCTAATTGTGTATCGCTTTTCATTCCATATTCTCTATTTGGAATTGAATCCACCGCTGAAATTGGATTTACCTGTGGTGTTTTTAACTATAACCTTAACGGCGGAAGTGGTGATTGGTGTCCATACACCTATAGGGTTGATAGATTTAGTGAAAATGCTTCTCGTTATTTAAGAATAGATCAATATGGAAACATTATTGATGATAGTCAATTGTTCTAATCGAGGTGAATTATTATGAAGAAAAATAAATTGATATTACTTGGACTTTTAAGTGCTATAGCAAGTCTAGGAATTGCAAGCTGTAGCTGTGAAGAAACAAAAGATGATCCAAGTGACATTACAACTTCAGAGTTAAACGGAGAAATCAGTGATTTAAAAGACGATGATCCACTTTTAAAAGAAACAAAAACTTTAAGTGAAACGGATTTTTATTCCAATGATTTTTCTGATGAACAAATAGCTAATCAATGGCCTGAATATGGAATAGGTGATCCATTTGTTTATAGATGGAATGGAACTTATTATCTTTATGTTTCTACTAAAGACGGCAATATTGGTGTTAGAGGCTATAAATCAACTGACCTTGTTCATTATGAACCAATAACTGGAGAAGGTTTGCCTTTTGGTTATGTTAGTAATGATGAAAAAACTTTAAGCGCTTATGCTCCTGAAGTCATGTATAAAAATGGAACTTTCTACATGATTTTATCTCCTGCAGGAAGAGGTCATATCTTGTTAAAAAGTGATTCTCCAGAAGGGCCATTTGTTTCTTACACTGATTCATTAGATACAAACATCGATGGAAGTTTCTTTTATGGAAACGATGAACACGTTTATTTATTAAAAGCGAATTCTTCAGGTATTGTTGGAAATGAACTTAACTCTGAAATGAGTGGCTTTACAGAAAATAGCAATAGATTTAATAACACTTCGATGGGTTCTTGGACAGAAGGTCCTTATCTTTTAAATAGAGATGGAATTTATTACATGACTTATACAGGAACAAACGTAGCAAGTCCTGCTTATAGGGTTGGTTATGCTGTTTCAACTGAAGAAAACTTTTATAATCCAAACGCATTCAGAAGCGAAGGCAACATTCTTTTAAATACCAGCGATTCATATCAAGGTTTAGGACATTCATCAACCGTTTTAGGACCAAATATGGATTCATATTATATTGCTTATCATAATTTAAGAAGCAGTGGCGGGCCAATTAGAGGTTATAACATCGCCAAATTAAACTTTAATGGAACAATGATGAATGTTGATCATCCTGAACTTACTAACAACATCAATCCTGAGCTTCCTTCATTTTCTTCTTATAATGGGGAAAATCTTGTTGCTCAAGATGGATTTAAATTAACAAGTGAAGCAACTAGCGACACCTTTACAGCCGAATATAATGTCACTGGAACAGGCGCTAAAATGATTTTTAGTTATCAAGATAAGTCAAATTATTCTTATGCAACAATTGATAACAATGAAATTAACGTTAAAACGGTTAGTAATGGTGAAGAAAAGGCTATTTTAAATAAAAAACTCGCAAATACCTATGATTATTCAAAATTACATACTTTAAGACTTTCTTATAAAGATGGTTCTTTTGATGTTAACTTTGATTCAATGCTTCTTGTAAATGACTATGAAGCTACTTTTAAAGGTGGAAAGATTGGTTATAACGAATCAAACACTTTTACAATCGGTTTTACTGGTTTTTCAAATTATGCTGAAGGATCAAGTGAAAATAATCACATTTATCAAGATTCAATTAATGCCAATTCTTATAGTGAAGCAAAATCAAAACTAAATGGAAGCGGACTTAAAAAAGTAGAAGCTACAACTAGCGATTCAGATATTTATCAAGATAACGCAATTATCGATAGCTATTATATGGATTTAAAAGAAGAAGGCGATAGAGTAACATATGAAATGTATTTTGATAAAGAAGGAATCAAAGGCTTCTCTTTAAGAGTTCCTAGAGCAAGTTTAGGAAAGAAAATTGGCGTTAGAGTTAATGATGGCGATATTATCGAATATACAATTCCAAATTATTCAAGCAATGAAACTGCTGAATTTTATGTTGAAATAGGAAACATCAAGGTCAA
>CALVMF010000136.1 GCA_944342125.1 uncultured Bacilli bacterium
AAATTGCATTTTTCTATATTTGCTCTTATCTTCGATGTTTTTATAAAATCTTTTAGCAAAATTAAAGAAAGTTCCAATTAATCCATAACCACTTAGGGCAACTAAATAGTCAAATGGGAAAGTTTGAAAACCATATCCATCAAGCAAACAAGTTAAGAAACCAAAGACAAAACCACTAGCGATAAAACCTTTAAATGCGCCATATCGAATTGCTATTACAAATAAAGGAAAGGCAGCAAAACTGATTGATCCACCATTTGCTTGAATAGGAATTTTAACAAATTGATCTAAAACAACAGCTAAAGCAACCATAAATGCTGTTTCTGAAATTTCTTGCACAGTATATTTTTTATAAGAAAATATATTGCTGAAATTGATCAAAGCCATTATTAAGCTAAAAACAGAAATCGTGATTCCAAATGGGTTATAAGTCATTGCCGAATAACCTTCTCGGCTTCCAAAATCTAAAGGATATATCAAATATCCAGCAAGCATAAACAAGAAAAGTGTAGTTAAAGCAAAAACTAAACCAACACTATTTAAAACAATGTTAATTTTCTTATTCGAAAAGAAATAATTAACAACAATAATTACTTCGCTCAAACAAATTGTGATTAAACCAATTAAAAGTAAAATCATCGAGCCAGAAAGCGTAAAGTTATTTCCACCAAGTGTCACAGTTCCCCCACCTAAAGCGGTTAAAAACTGAACATCTAATGATTCAAACACATCACCAGCTTCATAGCTCACCGTAGCAAAAGGTATTGCCATCATTCCAAGTATTACTGCAAAGCAAACTGTATAAACTAGCTCGCTAAGAATACTTTTTTTAAGTTTCAACTTACTTAAATCCATCTTGAAGTCTCCTTAAACAAAAAATCTCTACGCGAGCGTAGAGAAATTGACTTTAAAGAGTTATATTTCCTACGCTAGCATTACCTAGATCAGGTTATCGGTCAAACGAGTATCACGTTTATCTCAGCCCATTCTTGAGCACCCACAATTACTATAAACCTTTTTGCAAACTATTCAATCATTAATTTTTTAGCTAAAATATTTGAGTTTTGCGCGTTTTTTCGAGATTATAACCAGAATTCAATATGTTTTTGACCCGAAAAATACTTTCCTGAGCACCCGTTTCTTATTAAATCCTTATAAAAATCTATTAAATTATTAAGATTGATTTCATCTTTTTTAATAATCGGCTCTTCATGGGAACCTATTAATAGCTTTATATCCAATTTAGCTAGTATTTCAAGCGAATATAAATATTGGATTCTGTCCGAGTATTTATCCCTTACATCAATTAATCCATCATAGAGTGTATCGCCACAGAAAAGAATTTTATTTGATATTTCATAAAAGCAGATAGACCCAGGGGAATGCCCTGGAGTATGAATTACATGTAATGAAAATCTACCGGAATTAATCGTATCTCCATCTTTTAATTCCATATAGTTAGATATTATTTTTAAATCAAAATCGTTAATATTGAAGAAAGAAGGGTATTTCGACTTACCATTATTGTCTATTTCTTGTCTTATTTCCTCGATTTTTAAATAGTAATCTTTAAGCCATTTCGCTTCACTGCTGTGAACATATACATTTTCAATCAAATCTTTATCATAACCATTAAAATGATCATAATGAGCATGGGTCAAATATAAGTTTTTGATTTTAATATTAAACTTTCTCTCAAGTTGATAGATAAAATCAGGAAAGATACCACTTAAAGCATCAATTAAAATTCCTTCTTTCCCGTCAATTAGCAAAAAACAGGAAGCTTTATAGTTAATAAATTGTTCTTGAATAGCAATTATTCCGGGTATTATCTCAATAAAACGATAATAATATTCAAAATTATCTAATCTTTTATCCATTTTATCTCTTCGCTTCCATGAGATTTCAAGAATTCGTTAGCCTTTAAAAAGCAACCTGAATTAAACCATCCACCTTGATTTGCACTTAATGGTGATGGATGGGAGGTTTTAATAACTAAATGATTTGGATTTTTGATAAGGTTTTCATATTTTTTAGCATTGTTACCCCATAAAAGATAAACGATTGGTTTATTTAAAGATTCAATCGCAGCAACTATTTCTTTAAAAAATAAGTCGTACTCTTTAATTTTATGACTTAATGGATGATGAGCCACAACCGTTAGATATGGATTTAACAACAAAACGCCTTGTTTAGCTAAATAAGTTAAATCACCTGATTTTGGTAATTCCTTATTTATTCCATATTCAGAATAAATCTCTTTAAAAATATTTTTAAGACTTGGAGGTAAAGCCACACCTTCTTTAACACTAAAAGCTAGTCCCATCGCTTGATTTGGATTAGGATAAGGGTCTTGCCCAAAAATAACAACTTTTATTTCATTTAATGGTGTAAGCTTGAAAGCATTAAAAAGTTCGTCTCTAGATGGATAAATTATTTTGTTTTTATATTCAGAATCTAAAAAATGCAATAAATTGATGAAGTAATCTTTGTCTTTTACTTCATCAAATATTGCATCCCAATCGTTATTTTTAGGAAAAAACACCGCAAAACCTCGATATTTTATCTTTTTAACTTGTTTGACTCAATTAAAGTATGGAAAACTTCATAAAGAGATTTTAAGGCAAGCCAAGATGTAATATTATTAACATCTAGTGGAGGAGCAACTTCAACTATATCTAAACAAGTAACGTTTAAATTAGCAACTAATCCCGTTAATAAAGCGACTGTCTCAAAATTAGTTAAGCCAAATGCTTCTGGTGTGCCGGTGCCTGGAGCATAAGCAGGATCATTAGCATCGATATCATAGCTAAAGTATACTTCGTATTTTTCATCACGATATTTAGCAACTAAAAGAGTAAGTAAAGCTTCTACACCTAGTTTTTTGATATCAAAACTCTTAAATACATCTAATTTTGGATGTTTTTTAAAGGT
>CALVMF010000137.1 GCA_944342125.1 uncultured Bacilli bacterium
GAAAGCGAAAGAAGCTTAGCAAGACGAATTTGTTCCCTTAAAAAGTTTTATAAGTTCTTACTTAATAGGAATTACATTTCTCATAATCCTTTTTTGACAATAAAATCACCAAAAAAGCGTATAAAAGGACCTGATGTTTTATATTTTTCTCAAATTAACGAACTTTTAAAGGCAAATAAAGAAAGAAATGATGAGCTTGCAAGTCGCGATCAAGCCTTACTTGAGATCATGTTTTGTAGCGGTTTGCGTTGTTCAGAAACTGTTAATTTAACAATTCAAGCGATTAATTTTGCTAATAGAACTCTGAATATTAAAGGTAAGGGCAATAAAGATCGAATTGTTCCTTTTTCTGAAAATTGTAAGGAGTCTTTAATTGATTACGCTAAAAATTTAAGAAAGAAATTAGAGACTATATCAGGAGAAAAAAGTTCTTACTTCTTCTTAAATAGCAAGGGAAAGAAGATGACGACTAGAGGCTTAGAATACATCATGAATTCTATTGTTAAAAAGACAGGTTTAAGTCTAGGATTTAACCTTCATCCACACGTTTTAAGGCATTCTTTTGCAACTAATCTTTTAGAAAATGGCGCAGATTTAAGAATAATTCAAGAATTACTTGGTCATTCTTCCATCAACACAACACAAATTTACACTCATGTATCGAAGGAAAATTTAACTGCTCAATATAAGGAATTTTTTCCTCAGACTTCTGAGAAAAAGCGATAATTATCGCAATTTTTGGGTTGCTTTATTTCACGTGAAAAGTAGCAAATTCCTGTATTGAAATTAAAAAGCAAATCAAGTATAATAAATCGACTTTTGCAAGAGCAAAAGAATACACACATTATGGATTCATTGCCTAGTCTAAGCTTTGCTTAGGGAAAATGTTCGAAGTAATGGAGGAAATAACAAATTGGAGGTAGCCAAAATGGCAGAAGAAAAGACAGTCGCTAACCTCAGCGAAACAAAAGTAGAGGAAACAAAACCAACTGAAGAAAACATTATGGAAAGTATTGTCCATGATGAAAATGCTGAAGTTGTAACATTAAGAAAATTATTAGAAGCAGGTGTACATTACGGCCATCAAACAAAAAGATGGAATCCAAAAATGAAACCATACATCTTTTGTGCAAGAAATGGTATATACATCATCAACTTAAACAAATCAAAAACTGCTTTAACCGAAGCTTATAAAAAACTTGAAAGCATTGTTTTAGAAGGTGGAAAAGTTTTAATTGTTGGTACAAAAGATAGTGCTAAAGAAGTTGTTAAAGAAGAAGCTGAAAGAAGTGGATCTTTCTACATTGTAAATAGATGGTTAGGTGGTATTTTAACTAACTTTAAGACCATTCAAACTAGAATTAGAAGATTAAAAGATCTTGAAAGTGCTGAAGAAGATGGTTCATGGGAAAAACTTCCTAAAAAAGAAGTTATCGCTTTAAATAAAGAAAAAGAAAAATTATCTAAAAACCTCGAAGGTATTAAGGAAATGAGAAAAATTCCTAATGCTTTAGTTGTTGTCGATCCAACTGTTGAATATAACGCAGTTAGAGAAGCAAGAAAATTAAATATTCCTGTTTTTGCAATTTGTGATACAAATTGTGATCCAGATGGAATTGATTATGTAATCCCAGGAAACGATGATGTTACAAAATCAATCAAACTTATTTTAAGTGTTTTAAACGATGCTGTTGTCGAAGCTAAAGGTGGCATTGCTGAAGTTGCATATACAAAAGATGAAGGCGAAGAACTCACTATGAAAGACGCTATTAGACAAGCAGATAGAGAAAATGCTTTAAGACTTGCTGCTAGAAGAGAAATGCAAAGAGAAAAAATGGAAAGAGAAAGACAAAGAAGAGAATCTTTCTTAGCCAAACAACAAGCTGCTCAACAAGCACAAAGCACTGAAGCTAAAAAAGAAGAAAAAGCAGAAGAAAAAGCTGCTTAATTGGAGAAATTTATGGCAACCAATATTGAATTAATTAAAGTTTTACGTGATAGAACAGGCGCTGGCATTATGGATTGCAAAAATGCTTTAACTGCCTGCGATAACGATGTTGATAAAGCTTGCGATTGGTTAAGAGAAAAAGGTATTGCTAAGCAAGCTAAAAAAGCTGATAGAATTGCTGCCGAAGGTAAGGTTTTAGTTCACGTTTGCGAAAAATGTGGCAAAGCTTCTATTGTTGAAGTTAACTGTGAAACTGATTTCGTTTCTAATTCCGATCCTTTCAAAGAATTAGTCAATAGTTGCACTGAAATCGTTTTAAAAGAAAACTGTGCAACACTTGAAGATGCAGTTAAAGCTACAACTTCATTATTTACTGATGCTACTGTTAAACTTGGTGAAAAACTCAGTTTCAGAAGATTTGAAATCGTTGAACAAAAAGGCGCTGAAAAAATCTATTCTTACATCCATATGGGTGGAAAAATTGGTGTTTTATTAGTTCTTGCTAAAGAAGATGCTGAACTTGGAAAAGGTTTAGCAATGCATATTGCTGCTAATAATCCTAAGTTTGTTCATTTCAACGATATTCCAACTGAACAAATTGAAAATGAAAAGAAAATTCAAATCGAAGCTTGTAAGAATGATCCAAAACTTGCTAGCAAACCAGAAATGGCTCTTGTTAAAATTGTCGAAGGAAAGGTTAATAAATTCTTCTCTGAATCAGTTTTAGATGAACAATCTTATTTACTTGAACCAGATAAGACAGTTGCACAAGCTTTAAAAGAAAAAGGCAACTCCGTTGTTAAATTCGTTCGTTATCAAGTTGGCGAAGGAATTGAAAAGAGAGTTGATGACTTCGCAGCTGAAGTCGCTAAACAAGCTGCTTAATTAAACGATAAGCTTAACCACTTGCTTAATTGCAGGTGGTTTTT
>CALVMF010000138.1 GCA_944342125.1 uncultured Bacilli bacterium
TCGACATGAGTAAAACGGTAGCTGATAAGCCTGGAATAATCTGCGTTAAAGAGATCAAAGCGCCAACTAAAAATCCAACAAGATGAATCCACCAAGGGAAAGCCACAAAGGTTGAAGATAAATCAAGTTCAGGAACATTTGCAAATATAGCAGCTAAAGCAACTGGAAAAGCAAAGCCAATAAGAATAAGGCTAATTCTAATAGGAGTTATCTTTTCTCCCTTAATTTCTTGATATATTTCTGGGGTTGCTCCTAGCATTAAGCCTCCAAAAATACAAACTACTATAAAAGTATAATCTTCAATTACGCTTTGAATAACAAAAAAGCCAACGAGAAAGCCGATTAATCCACCAATTACGATTGGCAAAAGAAAAAGAGCACAAGGTTTAAACTTTTTAAATATTTTGCTGACTGCATAAAGCATTTTGTCATATAACTTAAAAAGAATTGAAATTGTTGCTCCACTAATTCCAGGTAAAATCACCGCTAAACCAACTAAAAAACCAGTTAGAGCCGATTTTAGCCACGATTTTAGATTATATTTTTCAAGTTTTACTTCACTTGTTTCTTGCTTATTTTCTTCACTTTTTAACTTTTCATCCATATAGTTTCCTCAAAATTTATAAATTTCTCAAATTTTTGAAAAATAATCCTTGCATCATTTCTTATATTTGCTACAATACCTTTTGCCGATGCAAGATGTTGCCGACTTAGCTTAGTTGGCAGAGCAACTCATTCGTAATGAGTAGGTCGTAGGTTCGACTCCTATAGTCGGCACCAACAAATCTGTTGAAGGAATCGAAACCTGAACACCTAGTGCTCTATATATTAGAACCCCTTCATAGCCTACCTTGAAATATAGGTAGGATTTTTTTATTCAATTAAATTGTGCTTTTTAATATATCTATCCGCTTTTTTAATAACTGAGCGATCGCTATCGTAAGTTATTTTAAAAAGAGCGTCCTCATAATTACACCATTCAAATGCATCAACTTCATCATCGTGTTCATCAACTGGTGTTGAATCGTTATTAATTGGAGTTGCTAAAAAGAAATATACATCTTTTAAGGTTAATTCTTTTGGTGAATATCTAATTTGTGCTTTAAAATCAGTATTAAGTTTTACATCTAAAGATGTTTCTTCTTTTATTTCTCTTAAAGCTGTTTCTTCATCGCTTTCTCCGTTTTCTTGATGACCCTTACATAAAGATGTATGACCAAAATTCATCTTTAAAAGAAGATAATATATTTTACCATTTTCAATTTTATAGATTACAGCACCACAGCTTTTTTCTTTTACGAGTCTAACAAAGAAAAATTTGTTAACGATATAGATTACGTTAAAGATAATAATCGCCATTATAGTTACAACAATAAGAATGATGAAAAAATAGTAAAGTAAATCGTAAAATTGAGAGTCTTTTCCTTGGATTAATAAACAATATATATAATTTGATGCATCACTTGTATTAGTGCAAGCATCTTCAGGAAAACTTTCAAAAGGAATGCCAGCAAGATACGCAAATCCCGAAATAAAAAAAGCTAAAAATATTATTAAAACAATCATTGAAACGATATAGATTGTTAATTTTGAATAAAAGTTTTTAGCGATGCAATATTCGCTTTGTCTTTTTTTAATTTTTACTTGCTTCATCTTTTTCTACCTTCTTATATTCATAATATGAATATGTTGAATATTTTTCGGCCATTTCACACATCGCTTTATAGCACTCGTTTCTTAAATATTCTTTGTTTTCGTTGACACTTAATTCTTTTTTTGGATATATCGCTTTAGAAACATATAAAGTTACTTTTGGTTTAGAAGAAAATCTTCTTTTAGAAAAACAAGTCGTAATAGGAATTACTGGCGCATTTAGTTTTGCAGGATATTTAAAAGAAGTTGATATATATGGTCTAATTTTCGTGTAATAAGGCCAAATATGGGCTTCAGGAAAAATAATTGTAAAGCGCTTATGTTTTTCATAATAATATTTTAAACACTCATCAAATTTTCGATAGTCACTAACAGAACTAGGAAGAGGAATAAATCCAAGCCCAATCGCTAAAAAACGAACAAATCGAGGCAAGGTTAAGGTATCAGTATAGCCAATAATATTGCTTCTTCTCCAAGGAACAACTGCAGCTTGAATATCGATCATATCCCAAAAACTGGTATGATTCATATAAATAAAGCCACCAGTTCCATTTTTCTTAACTTCTTTAATGTACTTTTTACCTTTTACTCTTACTCCCCCAAAAAAGAGTATCGTTTTTAAAACAGGCTTAGCGATGCACCAAAAAAGTAAAAAAGCATATATTCTATAAAAAATATTTGTATGGATGTATTTATAATCTTTTGGTAATTCAATTCGTTTTAAAGTTTTAGTTTTTTCAAAATCATCATTTAGTGGGTCACTATAATAAAAGATATGACCTTTACTCTCTTTTGCCATCGTCTCTCTCCAACGCTTGTTTATCTATTATATCGCCTTTATGCTCAATTTTATCCCAAGTAGAGCGTTTATTTTTGTGGAACAAACCAGTAAATAAAGCTTTAAGAAAACTATAGAAGAATATTTCGTAAGTTAAGCAGATTGTAATACATTGCGATGTTGTAAACTTTAAGTTTTTATTATCGATTGCAATAGTAAATGCACTAATAAAAACAAATATTAAATATTGAATCGAAAATTGAAAGAAGGCGTGAGCAAAAAGCCAACCTGAATCAGCTCCTTCATCTAAAAAACTAGCGATGAATAATCCAATTGAAGCAAGGGAAGTTAAAATACAAACAATCGATAAAATTAAAAAAGGATAAATCGAACAATTGTATTCTAA
>CALVMF010000139.1 GCA_944342125.1 uncultured Bacilli bacterium
GCTTTTGCTGAACTTGCAAATCCATAATTTGTTGCATCAGCTTTAACTGAAGAATCAGTAATTTTACCATTAGCATCTAAGAAGTTGTGAGTTAAAATAATTACTCTTCTATCTTGATATTTTGAACATAAATCGCTAGCCCATCTAATAACTTCTTGTCTAGGACCAAATTCGAGATTTATAACAAGATATTTTGCTCCTCCAACTTCATAAAGATTATATGTATTAGACATCGATTCTTCATTGTTAAATGTGCCACCAAACCAAGGATTTTGCGACCACATTGAATATGGGAAAGCGTTATTAAAGTTTTCGCTTGGTCTACCACCATTACCACTGCAGTTATTGTCATAATCGTGGTTACCTTGAACAAAGGAAATTGGAACTTCTTCATCATAAAGAACTTGCATTGCATCGGCTGTTTTATTGTAGAGTTCTGGTCGATCACCAAAATCACTTAAATCACCAGTTTGTAAGCAAAAAGCAATCTTTTGTGAATCTTTATTAGCTGCAATCCAATCAAACATATTATAAACATCATCTGGTCGATAATTTGTAATCGTTTGAACATCAGGCACTCCAACTATTGTATAGTCGTATTCGTTTGTTTGAGTATAATCGACAAACTTTTCAAAAGTACCAAGTATTGCATCGTTTCCGTTTCCGCTTGTTTCTTTAGCGATACTTTCTTTCCGTTTAACACCTAAATTGTAATTTCCGAGTAAAGTTCCGCTATTTGTATCAGTTATGTTTTCATTGTTCATGTCTGATTTAATACGGCTTTCAGAAATTTCACCAGTGTAACAAGTAACTTGTTTAATATATCCATCAAATGGAGTTTTTTGGTTCATCCATTGCGAATAATCAACTCCAATTCTTTGAGACATTGAACAAATTGCATCTTCAATTAATGCATATTCGCTTTCTTCAACAAATTCTCCATCAACATAAAGAGCAAATTTACTTTGATTAGCATTATCTGGATTAATTTTCCTAATAACTGCAATGTGATGCCACTTTGCATCATCAAGCATCTTTTTAGTGAACGTATGAGTGAAAAGTTTTTGATCCCAGGTCATTGATACTCTACCTAAAGCATCAAGAGAATAAGTAATTGAGCCAGGCATACCTCTATTATTATTATAGTAGTTGCCTAAAATAGTTCCCCCAATGCTATCTTGAGGTGCTAAAATCCACGCTTCAAAAGAATCTAGCGACTTTTCAAAAGGTTTTGAAATTGTATATTCGTATTTATCGCTAATTGTATAAACTGGTCTATCATCAGGTTTACACGTTGGCTCTTCTACGTCAGTAGGTTCATCTACTTCGTTTTGAGCTTGGGAGCAGCTTACTGCTCCCATAGCTACAATTGCCGTGAATAATAACGCACACCTTTTTAATCTAGACATATCAATGTCCTCCTAATATATCGAATAACTTATAAAATAGTTGAGTTTTGCAGGCTTTTTACTTTGAAACAGGGATTAAACCTTGTTCTTCAGCATCTGCTAAAGTTGTATATTTGAAGTTTTTCATCTTGCAACCAGCGTCACTGCTTCTCCAACCAAATCCTGTTCCTTGGTAGTCTTCAGGGTTATAAACTTTTTTGGCTTTACTACTTGGATCTGGTTTAGAGCTATCAAAGACTAAGTTGCCATCTACATAAAGAACAAACTTATCGCCATAATCGACAACCATAAAATGAAAATCGACCTTCTCATAATCTTTTCCGGCAACCTTTGCTAATTTGTCTTGGAACTCTTTAGGAAAAACGGAATTATTTGGTTTACTTCCTTGAAGTTCACTAAAATCACCATCTTCTACAGAGCCAACTTGTAATTTGCCTTTAGAAGTTCCGATTTGAACCGATACATAATTAGCACCTTTTTCGTTGCATTTCTCAGTATCTGTTGCAAAGTCGCCTCTCCAAGCTATACCAACAGCACCTGTATTTGAAGGATCAATAACGCTTAAATCAGCTTCATAAACACCTTTACATTCTGTAACATCGTCATATCCTTGTGTGATAACTGGGAACGAAGTAGCACCAGTAAAAGTAACTTCTGTCATATCTTCATTTAAGGTGAAGTTTTGAGATGGGTTAACTTCTTTTCTAAATACTGCAACGAAATTAAGTCCTGATTCATGAACTTCATATTCGCCAGTAACTTTTGCTCCATTTAATGTCCAATGTAAGAATGGTCTAGCTTCACTAATATCTTCTGGACGAATTTCATCAAGATTGATCGTTGTTTCATCGCCTTGTTCAAATATAAACTTTTTGAATTCTTTACCTTCAACTGTGAAAGTTACATCCATTTTTTCAGTGTATTTTGCATAAACAGTTGTATCTTCAGTTGGTTCAAAGGTTGAATAATCAATTTTTTGAGTTAAATCTTCATCTAAATACCAATCTTCGACTGAAAAACCATCTTTTCTTGTATTTGGAAGCTCACCATAGGTGTAGTTTTCAAGTGGGTCAAGTGGGTCACCACCCATAGTATTAAAAGTAATTGTTACACCTTCTTTATAAGTAAAGTTACCAATTTTAGAGTCTTTTGCTCCACTACTTGCTCTAACACCAAACTCTCTTCCAGTAAACATATTTGGATCATATTCAAGACCATCAGGATTTGCTGTTGGATCTGGATTATCAGTGTCAAATACTAAAATGTCATTAATATAAACTCTAAATCCAGTTCCATTATCCTTAATAGTCATATGGAATGTTGCTGGGTAAGTCTGATCATTTTTATAAGCATTGAATGCTTCTTGATATTCTTCAGGTAAAGTTTCAAATTTAGCTTTACTACCTCTAATTTGCTT
>CALVMF010000140.1 GCA_944342125.1 uncultured Bacilli bacterium
GTTTATCAATCTAGTTTAGATTTATTTTTAAATTCATTATCGCCAATATTACTATTGTTAAGTTTAATGAAATTACCTTTTTTATATAAATAAGCTCCAAATACAATTCCAACAAAGGAAACCATGCAACAAACTATCGAAATCCAAGCAAAATATTCAGGAAGATCTTTGATTGCTATAGGTAAAGTAATAAATAAAGCAAATAGGAAAAAGCAGATAAAAGTTATGATGATACCAGCTAAAATATACAGCTTGTGACTATTCTTTTTATTTTTCATTAAAGCTCTTTGTCAATAGTTCTTTTTCTTAATTCGCTATATTCTTCTTCGCTGATAGCTCCGCTTTCTTTTAAAGATTTTAGTTTATTAAGTTTAGTTTCTAAAGCTTCAAGATTAGAAACTCCACTTTCTATTTTCTTTCCTTCTTCAAACTCGTTTTCATCAAGGCAAAGAAGAATGATTCCGCTAACAATCGAACAGAAAATCAAACAAATAATACTTATTGAAAATAGTTCGTCTTTACTTTTTGCATTCTCCATTTTTCTTAAAGTTATTCGACCGACTATTATATTTATGCAACATAAAACAGCACAAAGCGCCACTACAACAACTAGTAATATAATCGAAGCAATAAGATCGCTTTCATAATAATATGGATTATTGATTACAACAGTTATTGCCGTTAAAATGGAGACAAATAAAGCAACAATTATGGCTCCAGCCATTCCAAGATAGATAAAAATTTTTGCTAACTTTTTCATAACTTTTTTCCTTCTTTCTTAATATTGTAGTTTTACCCTATACAAATTGACAAGGTTTGTTTTTTGGTTTGTTTTAGAAACTCGACTTTTTATCACAATAATTAAGTCACATTTAAACTAAAAGGACCTTGATATTTAAAGAAAAACCGCGCAAAACTCTACTATTTTTATTTTAATTCTTTAAAAACGTTCACTATGTTATCTTCAATAAAAAGTTTAATTTTTCGATTGATAGGGATTTTTGTTTTATTGATGACGACAATATTATCTCCATAAAAATAGTTAATAAATGAGTTGGCTGGATATACGTTTAAAGACGTCCCAGCAACGATTAATAAATCTGCTCTTTGTAAAGCGATTAAAGCTTTTGTTATCGTCGCTTCATTTAAAGGCTCTTCATATAAAACAACATCTGGCTTTACTAGTCCTCCACATTTTGGGCAGGTAGGAATATCTCCAAGTTTTAAAAATTCATCTAAATCGTATCGTCTTCCACAACGTTCGCAATAATTTCTATGAATGGAGCCATGGAGTTCGATTACATTTTTACTCCCAGCCATTTGATGAAGTCCATCAATATTTTGAGTGATTATGGTAATATCTTTTCCGCTTTTTTCTTTATTTGCGAGATAAATATGAGCTAAATTAGGTTTAGCATTAAGATTTATCATAAACTCTTTATAAAACTTAAAAAATGTTTCGGTATGGTCCACAAAATAATGATGAGAAAGCATTTCTTCGTAAGGCTTATCATACTTACTTTTTAGTTTGTATAGCCCGTTTTCACTTCTAAAATCTGGTATTCCACTTTCAGTAGATACTCCTGCTCCACCAAAAAAGACGATGCGCTTTGCTTCATCGATTAATTCTTGTAAGTAATTAATTTCGCTTTCCATGTCTTAATTATAGTCTTATAAAAAACACGCTTAAAATATTTTTTAATTAATGAGATAATAAAAGCCACGGTGCAATGGCGAAATTGGTAAACGCGTCAGTTTCAGAAGCTGATGGAGCAATCCTTGGAAGTTCAAGTCTTCTTTGCACCACCATATTTGTACTAACATTTTGATACAACATAAGGGTGTCGAAATTAAGTATATAAGTCTCGAAAAATCGGGGCCTTTCTTTTATTCATTAATGAAAATGGTTGCCCAAAAAAATCACTGGATTTACTCATATCCTTTATCAGCAAATGGAGAAAATAAATATTTTCGGTTATAATCAACACAGTTAAGAAAGCGGGTGTTTTTATAATGAAATACGAAGAAAGCGATAGAGTTGAACTTAAACGTGAAATGATAAAAGACTTAGATTATTAAATGCTATTTGTCATCCTGAATATTTTGTACCATCTAATATTAAAGTAGAATTCTTCCCCGATAAGGTTAAGATTACTAATCCAGGCAATATTTACAATAACGGAACGATTGAAGATATTAAAAGAGGAATTCAATCTTTTAGGAATCCAAGTCTAGTTATTCTCTTAAATAAACTTGGCTATATTGAAAATTATGGCACTGGCATTCAAAGAATTATAGAGGGGTATCAAGATACGATATATCAAGCTGAATTCCATGTTAGCAATAGCTATTTTATGATTACGTTGCGTAGTTTAAATCCGATTGAGCCTCATGATGCTCAAAATGATGCTCAAAAAATATCAATTCACGACCATATAGTAAAATTAATATTAAAGAACCCTAGGATAACAAGAAAGCAGATGGCAGAAAAGATAGGCGTTTCAAAAGCTACGATAGAGAGAATGTTATCACAGGCAAATGATATAAAATTTGTTGGTTCATCTAAAACAGGTCATTGGGAAATCGTAGAAGATAAGAAATAAGACTAAAACTAAATGTTGATTAACCACTTACTTAAATGGGCATGTGGTTTTCTTATTATGTGAAATGAAGGGACAACTTAAAACCGTCTCCTATGTGGGGGTGAGAATTGTAAAGCGGTAGCGATAAGCAAAAAACTTCCGTGAGATATAATATAATTGCTCAATTGTCTTATACCTCAGAAAGGAAGTTTTATGTCAAACATTAA
>CALVMF010000141.1 GCA_944342125.1 uncultured Bacilli bacterium
TGTATTGCATCAGCCGATCCAATAGTTGAAAAATATATAATTAAAGGAACCACAATTGCATTAATTAAACTAGGAAACAAAGATGAAACAAATAAGTTTTTCCATAGTTTAGAGAAAAGAACAATCAATAAACAGCTAACAAGTGTAGCTAGTGTACCAAAAATCATGTCCAGTGGTCCAACAGTCGACATAATATTTGCTAAAA
The DNA here is from genome assembly GCA_944342125.1 of uncultured Bacilli bacterium. Lineage (GTDB taxonomy): Bacteria > Bacillota_I > Bacilli_A > RFN20 > CAG-826 > Onthovivens. The sequence goes on from CALVMF010000141.1 coordinate 206, forward strand.
AGCATCCAATTGTCAAACCAACCGTATATGTTGGATTAAAAAACACCAATAAATTTAAAGCTTCCGAGAAACGGAATTGAGAGAATTCATATGCTAAAGGACCACAAATAATGGTCACAACCGCATACAAACAAGCAATAAAAGCATTAGCGCAGATTACATTTGTGGTAAAGTTTTTCTTAAACCACAGGACAAATCTGTTTTCCTTTTTGATTTCGTTTTCCATTTGAAAACCTCCCCTGTTAAATTTTACGTGTGGTTAGTCATGGGTAAGACACACGAGTCAAAAAAGATTATATATTTTTTAAATACATGACTAAAGAAAAAATGTTCGATTTTTGAGCAAAAAGAAAGAACTCATTAGACTTATTATTCTCTCTTTTTTTCTCTTCCACCGCCTATTCTTTATTCAGCACAATTATTAAGGCTTGCGTGTTTGTCTAAATGAGTTCTTCCATTTATCAGAGGATATTAAGTGTTCTTAATATCTCTTCTGACTATATTAAAACATGGTCTACAAACCATGTCAATACCTTGAATAAAAATTTTTTTCGTTATTTTTTATAAAACGAAAGTGATTCTTGGAATAGCATATTGTTTTTCTTAAGAAGCTGTTGATCTAATAATTAATAAGAGATAATTGAATTTCGCTATTTAAAGACTAATGAAAAGAATAATATTTAGTAATAAATTTCATCAAATTTGCTATTAAAAACTTGCAAAAATAATTCAAATATCGGCAATTTAGTAAGTGATTATATTAACAATAAACTGAAAGTTTCATTACTTAATATTAAACGAAAGAATTTATTATCGCTTGTACATAAGCACGAGATTATTAGACTACAACTAAATTCTTTGTCTTTTTATATCTATAAAATAAATAAGTAATCATCAAAAATAAGGAAATATCAGTAGTGATATTTATATAAATACCAAACCAACCAGAACTCGCTGCATAATAAAGGAAAATGGTATAAGCAATCATGAATAGTTCAACTATGATTAAATTGATTGCGGTATATAAAACAAGCGATTTATTCTTCCTTATCAAGATAAGCAATCCTATAGTAAAGATAAAGGCAATTAAAAATGGTAAAGCGCAATATAATAAAACGTTTTTTGTGTTAGTTTCAAAACCAAAGTATCCAGTATTATTTGGAAAACCAGCAAAGACGAAAACATATGTTAAAATAACCAAGAATATTGTTGTTAATGACATTTTTAAGATTTTCATAGTTTCTAATTTTTTATTGGCTTTTTATTCTCGCTACTGATTCATAAGCTATGTAACTTTAATAACGAAATAGATTGCCATGCTCACGAAAAGTAGATTAATGCAATTAACTACCTTTTAATTCGTAAGTTTATCCATCCTTTCAAAAAATCTAACACATGTTCCGTATGTATAAAAAGCATTTTGTTTCACTTACTAATTTTTAAAACACTTACTCATGAAAAATCGTGTCGTTTATTTACTTCACACTAATTATAGGCTCACGAAAGTGTTATATTTTTATTATGAAATTCAAAGAGTTCGACAAGAAAATATTTAAGTCTTATCAAAAAAGATTTTTTGTTTTTCCTCTTTTTGCTATTAGTTTAATACTTATTTTAATAGGTATTATTTCTTCTATCTCAATTAACTCTTCAAATCAAATTATCGATGAAGTTGATACTTTACTTGAACTTCACAAATATCGTTTTATGTTTTTAGCTTTAGCTATAGGACTACCAATATTTTTATCAACAATTTGGTCAGTCAATAAAGCGACTCTATTTTTATTAGATTACCTCCACTTGCTCAAAATAATTAAGTTGTTGCATAGAAATAAATACAAAAATATTAAGAAAAAACTGAACTTTTGCGTTAAAAAAGATGATTTTAACGGATATAGCTCATATAAAGAGAAGTATAAAAAAGAGTATTCAGACTTATTAAGTGAAAATATAAATCTATATAAAAAATATAAATCTAATCATTTTAATATAGAAAGTAAAAACAAATCTTCTTACACTGGATGGCAATTTCATCTTGCTCTACTTGAACTTGCAGGTAACATTATTACTCTGCTTTCTTTATTTCTTTTATATCCATTAAAAGTAATAATGATTGAAAAATATATTGCTGATAACTCGACAATTGATGGCGAAAAACTTATATTTACTGGGACATTCAAATCACTATTTAAAAAGTATATTTTGTGGTGGCTACTTTCTATCGTTACTTTATTTATCTTTGCGCTTTTTATTCCAGGGAAATTATATCGATGGAAAATAGAAAACACTCATATCATAGGAAAGCAAACACATAGTTATTCAACAAGAAACGGTATAAAACTTTCTTTTATTAAACATGGCTGTAACTTCTTATCTTTAATAACCCTTGGCTTAGCTATTCCACTTTCACTTAAACTCGAAACAAAATATCTTGTTTCAACAACATATTATGATGATAGACCACTTTGGTTTAATGCAAAGCTACACGGAATTTATCTTCGTTTTCTTTTATGGTTATTTCTTGGCATTATCACCTTAACAATCTATTTTTATATTATTCCTAATAAATTTAGAAAGCGGACTATTGAAAATAC
>CALVMF010000142.1 GCA_944342125.1 uncultured Bacilli bacterium
AAGGCTTCTTTTGTTAGCATTCAAGATAAGTTCGGAAAGATTCAAATCTATATTTCAATCGACACTGTTGGAGAAGAAACTTATACAATTTTTAAAACCTGTGATATAGGTGATATTATCGGTATTTTTGGGAAACTTATGTTAACAAGAACTGGTGAGCTAACAATTAAAGCTGAAAGGTTTACTTTTTTAACAAAGTCTTTAAAACCTCTTCCTGAAAAGTTCCATGGTTTAACTGACGTTGAAGAAAGATGCAGACATAGATATGTTGATTTAATTATGAACGAAGATGCAAAAAGAACTGCACTTTTAAGACCACAAATTTTAAGAAGTATGCAAAGATACTTCGATTCCAAAGGATTTGTTGAAGTTGAAACTAGTGTTCTTCAACCAATTTTAGGTGGAGCTAACGCTAGACCATTTATCACTCATCACAATACTTTAGATAAAGATTTCTACTTACGAATTGCTACCGAATTACAACTTAAGAGGTTAATTGTTGGCGGTTTAGAAAAAGTTTATGAATTTGGTAGACTTTTTAGAAATGAAGGAATGGACACTAAACATAATCCAGAATTTACTACCGTCGAACTTTATGAAGCATATGGTGATTTAGAAAGTATGCGTCAACTTTGTGAAGGCGTTATTAGAAATGCCTGCCAAGAAGTTTTACATACTACAAAGATTAATTATCAAGGTTTAGAAATCGATTTTGGTCCAGAGTTTAAGTGGGTTAATATGGCTGACCTTGTTAAAGAAAAAACTGGTCTTGATTTTACTGGCGATATTAAATTTGAAGATGCTGTTAAATATGCAAAAGAGCATGGAATTAAAGTTGAACCACATTGGACAAGCAACGGTTATATTTTAAACGCTCTTTTTGAAGAGTTCTGCGAAAAGGATTTAGTCCAACCAACTTTTGTTCATGGACATCCAATAGAAGTCTCTCCTTTAACAAAAAAGTCTGCAGATCCTCGATTTACTGAAAGATTTGAACTTTATGTTAATGGAACTGAATACGCTAACGCTTATAGTGAATTAAATGATCCAATTGATCAAAAAGAAAGATTTATTGCTCAACTTAAAGCCAAAGAGTTAGGTGATGACGAAGCAAATGAAATGGATAATGACTTCATCGAAGCCCTTGAATATGGCATGCCACCAACTGGTGGAATTGGCATCGGTTTCGATCGTCTTTGTATGTTGCTTTTAAATCAAGCAAGTATAAGAGAAGTTATTCTTTTCCCTTGTATGAGAGACGAAAAGCCTGTTGAAAAGAAAAAATAAAAAAAGTTTCAGAAATTTTTAAAAAATTATGACCTAATCACCTTCTAATAAGTGAGAAGGTCATTTTTTTAAGATTTTCTTACGCTTTACATATGTTGCCTTTTTTTGTAAAATAACAAAGCACTTTTCAAAGGTGTTCTTCTCTGCTCTAACAAAACGATTAGAGCCAGATGTCCAAAGGGAGGTTAAGGTATATGAAAAAGTACGAGATTATGTACATTCTTAAAGCCAGCCTTGATGATGCAGCAAGAAAAGCTGAAGTCGACAAATTACACGGAGTTTTCCTTAGTAACGGTGGAAAAATTCTTGATGTAAATGAATGGGGACTTCGTGAATTTGCTTACCCTATTAAAAAAGAAGTCAAAGGGTATTATGTCGTCATCAAAATCGAAGCTGATAATGTCGCTCTTAAAGAATTTGATCGTCTTACAAGATTCGACAACAATGTTTTAAGAACATTAGTTACTGTCGATCATCAATAATTTAAGGAGACAGAAAAATGATTAACAGAGTTGTATTAGTTGGTAGACTCACTAAAGACCCAGAGCTTAGAACGACTGCTACTGGAATTAACGTATTAAGTTTTACGTTAGCATTCGATAACAAAAATAAAAATGCTGATGGAACAAGAGGAAGTAGTTTTATAAACTGCACTGCTTGGAGAAATAGCGCTGAAATTATTGCAAAATACTGCAAAAAAGGTTCTCAACTTGGAATAGATGGAACTTTACAAGAAAGAAGATTCCAAAGAAAAGACGGGACAAACGCTAGTGTTATTGAAGTAGTTGTTGATAACATTGCTTTACTTGGTTCAAAAGGTGGAAATACAAACACTTATAACTCTCAACCAGAAACCGTAAGCACAGGGTATACTCAAGATGATGAACCTATTGAAGATATCATGGCAAACGGAGACGGCGATTTAGCAGATGATGATTTACCATTCTAGGTAAAAGAAAGGAGAGGTTATGGCTAGTTTTTTAAAGAAAAAACCAAAGAAAAAGGTTTGTTACTTTACAAAAAATAAGATTAAATACATCGATTATAAAGATGTTGAATTATTGAAAAAGTTCATTACTCAAAGTGGCAAGATTAGTGCTCGTAGAGTTACAGGTACAAGCGCTAAATATCAACGTCAACTTGCTAGAGCAATTAAGAACGCAAGATATATGGCTTTATTACCATATATTGCTGACTAATTTAATTTGTAAGTAATAAGATAAGCCGTGGCATGCCACGGCTTTTAACATATTTAAAGTAAAAAATATGGAAAAAATGTTGAGATTTCAGCAAGGAAATCGGCGAGTTAGTATATTTTTAAATCTTTAGATTTAAGGTATAATGTTTAAGGTAATTATGCAAAAGAAAATAGGTAAGTTAAAGTTTGAAGTTTTAATTGTCACTCTCACTCAACTAATTATTGTTGGGGTATTTTTAACTTTGTATTTATTTAATACGTGGGACATGGATTCATATGTTTTGCCAGAACATATGGCTTATGGTTTCTTTGC
>CALVMF010000143.1 GCA_944342125.1 uncultured Bacilli bacterium
TCCTTTATTTTAGCATTCTAAAAGAGTATCTTTCCATAAATATAACTCAAAAAGCAACCCTTTGGTTTAAGACCGTTGCTTCTTGCAAGCAAAAAATCTTGAATAACACTTGCTCAAAATCCTTGAGGGTTCAAATACACAAAAATTATCCTAGGTTTATCTTTACGTTCATATATTCTAGCCAATTTTTTAATAAAGATTTATTTTACAAAGAAATCCAAAAAATAATTTTGTCGATATTTACCGAACTTATAAAATTCTTTTATTCATTATCTGTCTAAAATGCTTCTGCTTTAATTCATTTTTGTCTAGAAGCCCAATTTTAACAACTTAATAATCGCTCTTTATTTCGTTCATCGACTAGTTCTACAATCAAATCATTAATATCATTTGCTTTTAATTATTGTATTGCTGTAGAAGAATAAAAAAAGGCTACGTTTACTTAAAGTTACTTGAACAAATTTTGTAGCCTTTTTTAAATTTAATTACCGCAGAACTTTAATAAATATAGAACGAAACAGTGCTTTCATCCCACGACGATATTTGCATTGTCAAATTAAATCTTGAATACTTAGCACTAGAATTATAATCATAAGGTCTTAACTCAGTAATTAAGTATTCATCATCATCTAATCCAACAAAATCACTAAAAGTAATTTCGCCGTTCGAAACTGAAATTTTTGCTGTACTTGTATAAGTAGTCCCATATTCATCATATACAACTGTTAATAAACCTTCAGTTGCATTAACTTCATCTTCGGTGATTGTGATAGTAAAATCGCTATTATTATAATAAATTGATGAACTACTTAAATAATCCATAATTCCTTCATCAGTGTTTTCGAAATAAGTAATCTCACGATTTACTTTACTAGTTTCACCAACATTTTTGTCCATGACTTCTAAAGTAACAGTTCCTGGTTTAGTGCCAGTAATTGTAAATCTATTTGTTGAGCCTTCAACAAGTGAAACATCCGCATCACCAGTTCCAGGCACAACATTTACATCGATATCAGCAATTGAGCCAGTTGGACTTGAAGAAACGCTTATTTCTCTAGTTGCTCCAACAAGGTCATGTAAAGGCAAAGTTGTTTTTTCACTTGGTAAACTAATTGTTTCAACTTCTGGTTGATAAACTGAAATTGTAAAAATCTTTTCAATTTTACTATGCTCTGAAGCAACAGTTACTTCAAGCTCATCAATTGGTTTAACGACTTTAAATGATGTTCCATATAAATTGTCAACCGCACTAGGATCACTGACACTAACGATTTCAATAGGATCTATGTCATCATAGTAAGTTTCAGGTTCATAGCTATCTACGATTAAATATACTGTCGATCCAAGCACATATTCATTAACTTGCTCAGTGCCATAATAAGTATTGCTCAGATGGCATTCATAGTCAGTTAAATAAAGGTCTTCAACAGTTAATAAATCATTTGGAGCGACCTCTCTTGCTCCTTTTTCTAAAATAAATTGAACAGTTTCGACTTCATCAGCTGTATCGCTCAACTCACCAGTATCGTAGTCAGCCGAGAATAAACTCTTAGTTTGATTGAAAGATGTTACTAAACCTTCTTCATCAACTTTAATTGTTGTTTCATATTTTTCGATACTTCCATCCCAACTTTCTTCACCAAATGCACTTAAAGTATAAACGCCATCTGCATAATCAAACGTCATCGATTTTTGAGCTTCTTCGTCTGAATAATAACCAGATCCGTTAAAATATTCTTCAAAAATTTGGTTACTCAATCCGCTTTCATCTAGGATTGTTGGAAGAGTTAGGTTATTTTTAGCATCATCCAATTTAATAGAGCTATAGCCATCGCCTGTTTCGGAAACTTCAAGAATATCAGTATCATAGGTAATTTCAACTTCACCATATTCATCAGTTTCTTGATATATGTCGTAATAAGTTTTTTCATCATCGGTTAAACCAATACTTCTATCAGTTATAGTTAATCCATACCAATCGTCTTCGACTTCGTCATAGATTCTCACTTTATTATCTAAATAGATATCATAATTTCCGTTGCGCGATTCACTTACTTCTCCAAGGCTATCTGTAGTAACAATAGAATAACTGCCTGATTTTACTGCAGTTTTTTCAATTTCAGCGGATTTTGTTAAAGCAGCTTCAATTTCAGAAAGTGCACTTTGACCCATCTCAACGACAGTAATTTCGATAGTTTTTGTTATTCCGTTTGGAGTTGAAATAGTGATTGTTACAGGTGTATCTTCTTCAGTTACTGATAAACCTTCAATAGTTTTTCCATCAACACGAACTGCTAGTTCATTAGAGCTAGTAATATTAACAGCTTGATCAGCACCTTCTGGTAAAACACGTGTTTCAATTTCAAGCTTTTCCCCAACACCAATTGTTGTTTTTCTTAAAGAGTATTCAATATCAGTTGCTACAACTTCTTTTTTAACAACTTTTAATAAGACTGAATCTTCTGCTTCTCCAACTTTAGCTTTTATAGTTGCTTCACCTTCTTTAAGAGCGGTTACTAAACCTGAAGAAGATACGCTTAAAACTTGAGCATCACTACTTGCCCATTCAACTGGCAAATTATCCACGTTATTTTTAACTTCTGCTTCAAGCTGTAAAGTTTCATCAACTTCAAGTTCACTCTTTGCTGGTTCTTTAATTTCAACACTTGCTTTTTGAACAGGTGGTTCAACCTCTTCTTCTTTTTCAACTGTTAATTCTAAAGGTGCTGAAGTTACATCACCTACTTTTAAAGTAACTTTAGCCTTTC
>CALVMF010000144.1 GCA_944342125.1 uncultured Bacilli bacterium
ATCTTCATTTTTCATTCCTTTTTCGTTAGTTAAAACATTGATTAAATCTTTTTTAAAGCGAATCATTTCTTCTTTTGAGTAGTCTGCGCAAACAAAGTTTAAAAATTCTGCACCTTGAGTATTAAGTAAAGCTGTAGCCGTTAACATGCTGTCCGCTTTATAAGTTTTTTCTGAATAGTTCATATTGCTAATTGGAGCTAAATAAGTCGCTTTATCGCTAGTATAAACTCTTCCATTTTGAGCGTGATAATTAGCTTTTTCATTATAATCAACCTTATTAAATTCATTTGATCCGCTCTTAAAAAGAAATTCCATCGCATTTTGAACAAGTGAATTATCTAGCATTAAATTAAGCGAAGAATAGGCGCGAATTACATTTCGACCATTTTCAATAATTGAATCACTAACTGAAACATTATTCCCGCTTATCTCTAAAGTTGTTCCAACATATTCTAGATTTGATAAGTTGTTGCCAAAATCGCAACTCCTAAAATGAACATCGACTAGATTAATATCATCTCCATCAATATAAAATGCCGAATTATCTTGCCCATATAAGGTATACATTGGATAGACCTTACTTGTTGAATAGTTTGGATCACCAAGCGTGACAAAAGGCAAAGGTCCTCGATATAAGTCGCTTGGAGTTAGATAAGGAACTGTAATTGTTGTTCCATCAACTGAAATAGTTTGTGAGTCGCTGGGATAAGTTAATTCATGAGCATTGATTAAAAATCCATTTCCATAAAAATCATCTTGAATATGAATACCTGAATAAACTGTCGTTTTTGTGAGTTCTCCATCTTTAATATGACCACTTTTAACTTCATTATTCCATTTATCTAAAAATTCATGATTATAGGTTGTTTCAAATTCGTATATGTCATCCTTAAAATCTTTTACGTAACCTTTTTCATCAAGTCGACCAAAAAGTTTTGTGTCTTCTCTTTTTAAAGTTAAAGCTTTACCTTCTTCATCAAGATTATATGAATTAGCTAAGGAATCTAAATTTACGCGCATTACAATTTTATATGGTTTATCTGCTTTATTAGTTAAAGAAATTAAATCATCGTAGTCATAAACATTAACTGCATCAACTAAAGTAAATTCATAGTGAGCACTTCCCACTTCGCTATATGGATTTATAAAATCAATTGTCGCCTTTCCTTCATCTAAAAAGTGAATTGTTTTAGTAACTTTATCGTAAGTAATATTTGAACTTGTATTTACTGTTACAGCATCAAGTGTAAAAGATTCTGCTCCAACTAACTCTACATCAAGTGCTAAATAAGCATCGCTATTTGAATAACTTTCTCCCTTTAAATCATAAGCTTCTTTTGAATCGTATAAGCCAACATAATTTGTTGAACTAATTTTTGAAGAAGAAAAAGGAATAATAGGATTTAAAATAATGGCTCCGCCTTCTCCAACAATAATTGCATTAAAAGATTGAGAAACCGTCCCCTTTGCATTTGAACAAGTTATTGTTACTTCACCTTCTTTATGAGGAACTAGATACACTCCATCACTTCTTACTTCAATTGAAGCAATTTCTGGATCACTACTTGTCCAAATAAGGTCATTTCCTTCGCTTAATGGTAAGTTTTCATCATATATTGCCTTTGCCTCAAGTTTACTTGCTCCGCTTTTAAGCATAAAAGGTGTATTCGCCTTATAATTCCAAGAGATTCCTGTAATATTTGTTTCGACTTCTCTAATAACAAAAGTAGCAGTAACAAAAGCAAGGATTGTCACAACAAAAGGAATTAAAAGTAAAAAGAGAAATGCTTTCTTTTTCATCTTGCTTCTCCTTCATAAAGCGTAAATAGTCTAGTAATTCGCGATTTTATCTTTACTAAAAAGAAACTTAAAGCGATTAGATTTAAAGCGATAATCGAAATAAAGAATATAAATGTTTCTAAACTCGCTTCAACAAGTAAAGAAAGTAAAGCGCCAACTAATACCGAAACAATCGGTAAAACAAAACCAACTAAAAGCGATAAAAAGCTCGACATACCCTTGCTTTTTAAATCGTTATATAAAGAAATAACATTAAGTAAAACAATAAAAATTATCCCAATAACAATTAAAAATAAAAATTGAACCCGATCAATTTCACCAAAAGAAACTAAAACAATCATCGTTACTAAAAAAGAAATAAAAGAAAGGATGCTAGGGACACTAATTTTTATAAGTAGTTGCTTAAAATAACTTACCGGCATCGTTTTCATGATAATTAATGTATTTTTTTCTTTAGTTAGAGACATCGATGAAGTTGTGTTGATGACTGATAAAAATAACAAGATTAAAATCACATCAACCGTTAAAAATATCGAAGGAAAAAGAGTTGATATATAATTTAAATTCCCTGTTCTAAATATTAAATTCACCGCAGAAACGACACTAAATACTAAAAATGGTTGTAAAATGATAAGAGTAATGTAAGAAAATATTCCTTCGCTATTATTAAGCGCTAAGTTAAGTTCTTTTTTAATTAAAGCGTAGTTAACTGAAGAAATTTTAATTGAATAAACATTATTTTTTCTTTTGTTAATTTTTTCAAGTCCTCCATGATAATAAGACGTTAGATATCGATTAAAAATAAAAATTGAGATAACAAAAGAAAAAATAATAAAAGCTAAAGAGATAACAAAATTAACATTCATCTCTTTTAAAAGAGCAAAATCAATAAAGTTTTTAACAGGGTATAAATAATTAGCAATCGTTTTTAAAGTTT
>CALVMF010000145.1 GCA_944342125.1 uncultured Bacilli bacterium
AGGTGCGACTTTTTTATTCCTCCTTATTTTAATATTTACTTGTATAATAGTAATGCAACAATTAAAAATAATTTTGTGTTTTTACCAGGATCATATTTATATATTGATGAAAATAGCTCACTTACATTATCAGCTAATGGTTTTGATTCTCGTGAACTAGCTGATCTTGGAACTGCAATAGGACTAGTTCCTGATAAGTTAAAAATAAGAGCATCTTATCAAGCTGTTGGCGGTTTAATGTTTTTAAATGAAAAACCTTATTGGAAAGATTCGTGGAAGGGATGGGCAGATGGTAATAATCAAGATAGTCAACCACCTGAGATTTTTGATGACACTACGAATTTTTGGAGTTACATGAATAAAAACTATCTCGCAAAGGCTGATATTTATGGACAAATTTTGTTCGATAATAATGCTAATTTGGTAAAAGAAAAGTATCATCTTGGTGGCGAAATAAACTTCTTTAATAACGCTAATTTTTTAAATATTAATAACTCAAACGTTGAATTATATAATTCTATATTTATTGGAACATCTTGTCATTTTGATACTACGACGCCATATTTTAATGCAGATACATTCTCAGTTTTGCCTTTAATATCTAATAACAATGTTTTAACTGATCTAAGTTTAACTGATGATGGCAAACCTACGCTAGGATTAAGGAGTGATTATTCATCAGTTAAATACACTTTTGATGCAATCACTGGATTAATTACAACAGGCAACGGAACAAAGTATGCTTATACGTATTATGATAATAAAGGTCTATATAATAACTGGAGTGATAGTTTAAATAAAGCTCAATATAATGACATTAGCGAAAGCGATTATAGAAACGAAAAAGATGATTTAATGGCAAGATTTTATCCATGTACTCTGAATGATGACAATAGTGTAAATATTCAGATTCCTATGAGTCAAGGAGACGGAGGCACTTATAAATTTATTTATTTTAGAGGTTCTTTTTTTAGGTACGAAAACGGGAAAGTGGACATTTTTAAATTCAAAGGACCTAATCCTAAATCTAACGATAATGGCTGGAATGATAGTTATTCAGTAGCAGTTGAATATAAAGATGTTGGAAATTATTATGGTCATAGCGCCTGGATGGTGAAATAATATGGAAAACATTAACATCAATAAAAACATAGCAATCAAATTATCTAACCTCAATAAATCTTACAGCAAAAAGCAGGTACTTTTTGATATAAATCTTGATATTTATGAAGGAGAACTTTTTGGTTTTATTGGAAAAAATGGTGTTGGTAAATCAACAACAATTGAATGTATTTTAGGCTCTAAACTATTTGATACTGGCGAAATTTTAGTAGAAGGCATCAACATTAAAGAAAAGCCAATCGAAGTTAAAAAGATGATTGGTTATGTTGCAAGTGAACCAACCTGTTATGAAGATATGACTGGAGCAAAATATTTAGAGTTTGTTGCTTCAATTTATCAAATTTCTCCGCAAATCTTCGTTAAAAATCTAGATTTTTTAGTTAAAAAATTCGAATTTAAAGAAGAAGATTTGTATCGTCAAATTAGTGAATACTCTCATGGTATGAAACAAAAAGTTTGTTTAATGGCTTCTTTAATTCATAATCCAAAAATCTGGATTTTAGATGAACCAACAGTTGGACTTGATGCAATGAGTGCTAATGAACTTTCTTTATTGATGAAAGATTATGTAAAACACGGAAATACTGTTTTTGTTGCTTCGCATAACATCGACTTAATCGCTAAACTTTGTGATAGGGTGGCTATTATAAAAGATGGAAAAATCTATAATATCTATGATTTAAAAAGAGAACCTAGCTTAAGAAATAGAATTCAAAATATATTCTTAAGGCTATATCAAGAAAAGGATAAAGATGATCGCTCAATTAGTTCTTAAAGAGATTAAACAAAATTCCTTTTTAGCTAAAAAAGGAGTAGTTAAGAAGATGACTAGTTTATTATCTTCTTTAGTTTTGCTTGCTCTTTTTATCGCTTTAGAAGTGATTTTGTATATCAATATCTACGATAAAGTAAATATTTATACTGATTTTAATGGTGCATTATTTGTTGTTTTAATATTTGCTTTATTTTTAATTGGTTTATTTAGTGCAATACCTTTAATTTTTAATGCCTTTTTTAAAAACGAAAAAGAAAAGATAATAATTGGAACATCGCCTGCTTCAACTTACGACATTATCTTTGCTAAATCGGTGAGCGTATATTTAAAGCTATTAATATTTACTTTTACAACGATTTATCCACTTTCTTTAGCTTATGGCTTAAAAGCTGAACTTGGGTTTTTGTTTCATTGTTTGATGTTTTTTGCTTGTTTAGTGATTCCGTTTTTACTTGAAAGCTTTGGCTCACTTTTAATAATCCCTTTTAAAGAAGTGAGAAAGTTTATAGTTAGATATCGCCTTCTTTCTTTTATTATTATGATGGCTTTTTTATTAGCGGTCGCTTTTTTATACGGCTTTATTTTAAATCTATTTGTTGATTTAATTAGAAGCGATGATATCGGAGCTATTTTTACAACTAGTAGCGTTGAAACGTTAAAAATGATTGCTAATTATTTATACCCTGTAAAAAGCTTTATCGATTTTGCTCTTTTAAAAGAGATGAATGTTAATTTTGTTATCTCTTTAGCTTTTATTATCTTTTCTTTTGTTATTTCAATTTTTATTTTTAATCGATATCTAACTATAA
>CALVMF010000146.1 GCA_944342125.1 uncultured Bacilli bacterium
CCTTGAACTCTAATTTGTTGACCAGATTGAATACCAGCAGGAATTTTGACTTCGATTTCCTTTTTAACTCTGTTATAACCTTTTCCATCGCAATTAGGACATGGTGTTTTGATTTTTTTGCCACTTCCATGACAATCAGGACAGACACTTTCTTGTTGAATAATGCCAAAAATGCTTCTTTGTTGTGTCAAAACTCTTCCACGACCTTTACAAGTTGGACAGGTTGTATATTCGGTGCCGTTTAATGCTCCAGTTCCACCACAAGAAGAACATTTTTCATCGTAAGTTAAAGGAATAGTGACAGTTTTACCATTAATTGCGTCCATAAAATTGATTTTTATACGCATCATGGTGTCATCGCCTCTTTGAGGACCACCGCTTCTAGAAGATCTTGAAGATGAAAAACCGCCAAAACCTCCTCCAAAGCCACCAAACATCTTGTTTAATATATCGTTTAAATCATCGAAGGAACCACCATTAAAGTTAAATCCTTCAAATCCACTGCCACTAAATGGATTAGCTCCACCTGAAGTTTGATCAAAAGCAGCATGACCGAATTGGTCATAAGTGCTTCTTTTTTGTGGATCGCTTAAGACACTAAAGGCTTCACTACATTCTTTAAATTTTTCAGCGTCTCCAGTCTCTTTATTGTCTGGATGGTATTGTTTAGCTAATTTACGATAGGCTTTTTTGATTTCATCCTGAGTTGCAGATTTACTTACTCCAAGAATTTCATAATAATCTCTTTTTGATGTCGCCATTTTCAAATACCTCTACATACTAGGAAAGGGAAGAAACTAATCTTCCCTTTCTTTTTTAAAAATTAATTAAGAAATTACTTTTTATCAGTAAAATCTGCATCGATTACATCATCATCCTTTTTGCCTGAATTTGATGTATTTTCGCTATTTGTTTGAGTATAACTATCTGGATTTGGATTTGCACCACCGTTTGCTTGTTGTTGTTGCATAAATGCGGCAGCTTTTTCTAAATCGTTAATCTTATTTCTAAGAGTTTCCATATCGTTATTATCTAAAGCAGTTTTAAGTTCATCTCTTAATTTAGTTGTCTCTTCTTTTTGCTTTGCATCAATTGAATCGCCTTTTTCTCTTAAAGCTTGATCGATTGAAGCGATATAACCTTCTGCTTTATTTTTAAGTTCGATATCTTCTTTACGTTTGTTATCGCTTTCTTTGTTAGCTTCTGCTTCTCTAACCATTCTATCAATTTCTTCTTTTGATAAACCATTAGACCCAGAAATTGTAATTTCTTGTTCCTTTTGAGTATCAAGATCTTTTGCGCTAACTTTAACGATACCATTAACATCGATATTGAATGTAACTTCGATACGTGGAGTTCCTCTTGGTGCTGGTTTAATGCCACTGAGTTGGAAATGACCTAACAATTTATTGTCATGAGCCATTGGTCTTTCACCTTGATAAACCATAATATCGACTGCAGGTTGATTGTCAGCAGCTGTTGAGAAGATTTGTGATTTTGTCGTTGGAATTGTTGTATTACGTGGGATTAATGGAGTTAAAACACCACCCATTGTTTCAATACCAAGAGTTAAAGGCGTAACATCGAGAAGAATAACATCTTTAACATCACCGCTTAAAATACCACCTTGATAAGCTGCACCAATTGAAACAGCTTCATCTGGGTTAACACTTAAGTTAGGTTTTTTACCAGTTACTCTAGCGACTAATTCTTGAACAGCTGGCATTCTTATAGAACCACCAATAAGTAAGACTTCATTGATGTCGTTATATGTCATCTTAGCATCTTGAATAGCCTTGTTTAATGGTGCTAAACATCTATCTAAAAGATGTTTGGTCATTTCTTCAAATTTAGCTCTACTTAAAGTTGCTTCAAAACTGATAGGACCATTTTTACCCATTCCGATAAATGGTAATGAAATGGTTGTTTCTAAACTACTTGAAAGTTCAATCTTAGCTTTTTCAGCAGCATCTTTATATCTTTGAAGAGCCATTTTATCGTTAATATCTTGCCCAAATTGAATTTTGATTTGTGCTCTAATCCATTCAGCAACGACATTATCCCAGTCATCACCACCGAGTTTGTTATCACCACTTGTAGAGACAACTTCAAATGTACCATCACCAATATCAAGAATAGAGACATCGAGTGTACCACCACCAAGGTCGAATACACAGATTTTTTCGCTCTTATCTTTACCAAGGCCATAAGCTAAAGCTGCAGCTGTAGGTTCGTTGATAATTCTAACAACATCTAACCCTGCGATTGTACCAGCATCTTTTGTTGCTTGTCTTTGAGCATCATTAAAGTAAGCTGGACAAGTAATAACAGCTTTTTTAACTTCATGACCAATATTTGCTTCAGCATATGATTTCATATAAGCAAGAATCTTTGCAGAAATTTCTTGTGGGGTGAAATCTTTGTTAATGCAATTAATATGGGCTTTATAATCACTACCCATATGTCTTTTAATTGACGAAACAGTATCAGGGTTAGTAATTGCTTGTCTTTTTGCAGCATTACCAACAATTGTTTCACCATTTGCTTTAAAAGCTACAACACTAGG
The DNA here is from genome assembly GCA_944342125.1 of uncultured Bacilli bacterium. GTDB lineage: Bacteria > Bacillota_I > Bacilli_A > RFN20 > CAG-826 > Onthovivens. Next base: position 2,567 of record CALVMF010000146.1, read on the forward strand.
AGTTGTCATTGTTCCTTCTGGGTTTGGAATAACTTTAACAGTTCCATCGCTTTGAAGATAACTAAC
>CALVMF010000147.1 GCA_944342125.1 uncultured Bacilli bacterium
CAATGATTATTAAAATTTCTCCGATATGCGATTTATAGTAAGATATTTTTCCTTTCATAGATTATTTACCTCATTAATTGAACTTTTGCGGAGATTTTTAATAAAATTCGCAACTAAAAGAATGATTCTTATTATAAAATAAATGGAAAAGATTACTTCAAAAATTAGAGAAGCAACAAATAATTCGCTTTCGCCTTTGATATAAAAATTGTTTAACAAATAGCCCATTCCCCATGACAGCATGTTTCCAAAAAAGCATAACAATATCATGTATTTTTTCTTAAATATAATATAAAGAACAAGACTTTCGATAATAAAGACAATAATTTCGCCAATTATCACTGTAACAACCGAAAAGTTTGTGCTAGATAAAACAAGGTTAAAAGATAAGTTTGAAACTACGTTCATCACGATAAGAGCAATAAACACAAATATATTTTTCTTTTTTCCAAGTTCAAAATAAAGCGGTGTTTCAATGCTAAGTACAATAAAAATAGGTAAAATATAAGCTAACATCGTACTTTAATTTTACCTTAGTGCAAAGATTTCTTTAACTAACTTGTTAATTAAATTAAATTTGCTAATATAAAACTATGAAAAACAAAAGAAAATTATTAGTTTTAGTTGGAATGATTCCGCTTTTAATGGCTAATTCTCCAATGCCAGAATTAACTGATGTCCAATATTTTTCATACACTTTAGAGCAAGATGAATATACATGCGAAAATAACATTCTTTCATTTGAATTAACCAATGAAACTGATTATTTTTTCACTTCTTTAGAATACCGTAATGATGATTATAGTTTTTCAGCATTCTATCCACTATTAGAAAACGGATTTATCGTTCCACCTAATGAAAAAGCAAAAATAAATGTCGAACTTGAAGAACCTATTACTTTTGAAGATAAACTTTACTTGAATGTCAGAGGAGAAGATTTTGATTTTGATAATGAATCAACATTAACTATTAACACAATCAAATCAACATACGATAAAACTAATAATCTTTCTACACTTTCTATTAACTTTGACCTTTATCGTGGACAAACCAATATGATTTATGGTGCGATTTTTTATTACAAGGACTCTTCTGAGCAAACATTTAACGCAATACAAATAAGAAATATTGATAACCCACGACCAAAAAGTACAAAAAACTATGATTTTAGTTTTGAGATTAAGGGAGATACTACAAAAATAAGTGCTTCTGATCTTAAAAACGAAATAATTATCATGAATAGTTACTATAGCGACATGTTTGGCTATTCAGATATTATTTTGATTGTTTTGCCTTCGATTTTAATAGGAATTTTAATCTTTGTTGTTGTTTTAATAGTTGTTTTAATTCTAATTCATAGATATAAATCTCAAATTAAAAAGTCATAAACTTTTTAATTGGTTCAACATTTTAGCGTTTCACTTAATTTTCGACCTTTATTTTGTTCACAATTTAATTTTCATAAATTAAAATATTTTTCATGAAAAAGGTTATTGATTTTATAAGCACTACTAGTAGCGGAATGGCTATGGGTCTATTTGCAACCCTAATTATTGGCTCTATTTTTAAACAACTTTGTAGCTTTGGCGATGGATGGCAAGTTGGAATAGATATATCAACAATTTTAATGAATTTAATTGGTGTAGGAATTGCTTTAGGTGTTGCTATATCAATGAAAAAAGATTTAACAGCTCTAGAAATTGCTTCAATTTTGGGAGTGGGTGCAATCGCTAGTAGTTTAAATTTGGTGAGTTATGATAATCCAATCCCTACTGTTTCTATTAATGGGGGCAGTAAAAATCCTTTATTAATATATGTTGCTGTAATCGCTAGTATATTTTTAGCGAAGTTAATAATACGAAAAAAGACACCTATCGATATTTTATTAGTCCCAATCGTCTATATTTTATGTGGCGCATTACTAAGTTTTGCTTTTTTATACCCTTGCTATTACATAATTTTTGGAATTCAAAAGTTAGTTGAAATCTCAATGCCACTTGTTCCTGAATTAATGTCAATTATCATATCTGTTTTAATGGGAATGGTTCTTACAATGCCAATAAGTAGCGTTGCAGTTTGTATTGCTATCGATATAGGTGCTCAACCTTTAGCTGCTGGAGCTGCTTTAATTGGTTGCACCGCTCAAATGATCGGATTTGCAGCTATGTCTTTTAGAGCAAAAAATAGTATTGGTAAATCAATTGGAGTTGGCATTGGAACAAGTATGCTTTATTGGCCAAACATAGTTAAAAAACCTGTCATCTGGTTGCCAACAATATTAACAAGCTTTATTTTAGGACCAATTGGCGTTTGTTTATTAAATACCAAAGGTACTAGTGCTGGAGCTGGTATGGGTTCATGTGGTCTAGTTGGTCAAATTTCTTCTATGGAAGTTATGGGATATACAAACTACGAAACTTATATCTCTATTTTTGTTATTCAAATTTTAGGAAGCATCATACTAACAGTACTATTTGATTTCTTATTTAAAGATATTTTAAAGCTATATTCTAACGAAGATTTAAAGATATAATTTGTAAAAACCCTGCAAAACCTCAATATTTTTTGAAAATATTCAAGATAATAAAAATTGGTTGTTCCTATAATTAGTTTATAGAAACAACC
>CALVMF010000148.1 GCA_944342125.1 uncultured Bacilli bacterium
CATTTGGGTACTCTTGTTTAGAAAATTTAAAAGTATATTTAAGGCAAGTTCTGTTTTAAAAACAATACTACTTGAATATTAGAAAATCTTTCGGGAAAATTTTATTTTAAAAAATAAAATAAGTTTTTTTGAATGCTCTAAAGCAGTAAAATATAGGCATGGTTACGGTTTTTAAAGAAGTTGAAAAAGGCGTTGTTAAAACTGATTATAACGACAACGAACAATTTGAATTAACCACTGGAAGTTGGGTTCATATTTCAAACCCTACACCTGAAAATATTCGAAAAGTCAGCGAATTGACAGGGATATCTAGTGAGCTTCTTTTATGTGCACTAGATGATGAAGAAACTGCTCGTATCGACGTTGATGATGGAGACACATTAATAGTTTTAGATACTCCACTTGCAGAAGATGAAGCTAATTCTATGTATATTACTGTACCATTCATTATTGGTTATAACAGAAATTACTATGTCACAATTTGTAAATATGATGTAGCTTTGATTAATGAATTGTTTAAAAGAGTAAAATTAGTTGAGCCACATAAGCATGTTCGATTGACGCTTTATCTTGTTTATAGACTCGCAACACTTTTTATTAATTATCTTAAAAAGATTAATGCCCATACTGAAATTCTTGAAAATAAACTTCGTACATCAACCAAAAATAAAGAATTGTTAGAATTAATGGACACAAATAAAACATTAGTTTATTTTTCAACAGCTTTAAATGCTAATAAAGGTGTTTTAAGTAGATTATTAAGAAGTTCAACCTATCGAAAATTTGAAGATGACTTCGATTTAATGGAAGATACAGAAGTTGAAATGGATCAAGCTATTGAAATGTGTTCCATTTATAGAAACATTCTTTCAGGTATGATGGATGCTTTTGCTTCTATAATTAATAACAACATGAACTTAATTATGAAGTCTCTTGCTGTTGTAACAATTGTCATCTCCTTACCTACTTTAGTTGCTTCAATTTATGGCATGAATATTAAAAATATGCCACTTTCTGATGATCCATATGGATTTTGGATTTTGTTAGCGATTTGCGTAGTTTTTGCCCTTATTGGAACGATAATACTTTTATTCTTTAGTAGAGGTAGAAGAAATTAAAGCAAATTATCTGCTAGTTTTTGAATATTTTCATCGCTTAAAAAACTATCAATGTCACTTTTTGTGGTAAGAGTGACATTTTTTGTTTTGAAATATAGTTTTGAGTAAATTTTATCGATGAAATTACCTTCTTCAGGATAATTGGAATCGCTATAACCATTTAAATTCTCTTCAAAAAGTCCAATTAAAAATCTACGAATATAAGCAATTATTGATTCTTCAATCCGATAATCTCTCTCTTTAGAAAAGTTTTTTAAAAGTGATTTAATTTCAAGATAAGGTTTTAAACCATCTTCGGCATTATGCCATAAATCCGAAAAAATGAAATCATAGTATTCAAGATCAGAATTTTCTAAAAACATTAAAGCATCTTGATTAATGATGCTTATTTTTGTCTTATTTTTAAATTGAGGAAGAATAACTTTCTTAAAAACATCAATTATTTCTTTATCAAGTTCGATTATGTCAATTTTAGTTACGTTATTTTTTAAACTACACATATAAGGAAAATAACCTAGTCCAAGACCTAAAATAAGAACATTGCCATTAGCTTTTTTAATGCTGGTTTCCATTGTGTTTATTTCATGTGGCGTAATAGACATCCAAGTAACATTATTTTTAACCAAATCAATGTAATTGAATTTGTTTTTAAAATAACCAAAATGATTTATTTCCCTATAATAATCATCTTTATCAATATTTAGTTTAGAATCTAAAAAGAGTTGATAAGGAGAAAAAGAAGAATAGGTAAGCTCTAGTTTAGACCTTGAAGATGATATATTTTTAGGAAGATGAATGTTTTTAAAATAAGCATCGTTTTCGTATTTTTCTTCGTTTAATAATTTAAAATTATCAATACGATATCTTTTAGCTAGATTATAAAAATCGTAGTCTGTTGGATCGATTTCGAGTTTATCAAGAAAGACATTGTAAAGTGAATTTTCATTTTTCATCAGGTCAATTTTGCTAACTTCTTTAGAAAAATTCTCTAAATAATCATTATAAATATTGTTAACTAAAATATTTTCTTCTTTCGCGTCGATATAGTTTTGAACTAGTTTTTTGCTTGCTTTTATTATCATCTTTCCACCTGCATTTCTGTTGAATATAAGAAAATTATATATAAAATGTGGTTATATGAAAACATTACTTATATATAAGTCAGAAACTGGATTTACTAAAGAATATGTAGACTTAATCAGGCAAAGAATTAGCGATGTTACTGTAGTTGACATCAAACATTTAAAAAAGAAAATGATAGAGGAAAGCGACATTATTTTTTATGGTGGGCCATTAAGAAATAATGTTATCGTTGGCTTAAAAAAGTTTTTAAAATATCATCATCTTTTTGATAAGAAAAAAGATGTTTTTGTTTTTTGTACAGGAATTCAACCAGTTGATGATGAAAAGAAAGAAAATGTTATCAACGCTAATGGTCTTGAATGGTACCA